>DFES01000158.1 GCA_002369175.1 Selenomonadaceae bacterium UBA3796 | reverse complement strand
CATGTTACACCCCCACTTGCGGAAGCGGGGGACATTTTCTGCCTCGTTATAACGCAATTGTTCAAGTTTTGCCACAGATGAAATCTTCCGAGGGAAGGTTCCCGAAAGGACGGAATGGGGCAGAGTCCCTTGCATGCATGGATAAGTTGCTTTTTTTTATGGAAGGGAATATGATATTATGATATACTGAAACGAAATGCATTGGAAGTTTCATTTTCTTTTTTTGCGGATGTTTGAGCTGAAGGGATTGCAGGAGGTGCGTGATGCAGAGGAAAAGTGGCTTTCGATGGGGGCGGAGGCTTCTTGACCAGTATTCGGATGCGGTTCTTCCCGTGGTGCTTTTGCTGCTGGACTACGCCATGATCATTCTGGCAGAGTCCCTGGCCTATCAGCTTCGACGATCCTGGCTGCCATTTGCCGCTTCCGGGTTCTATATACCGAATGTATATATTTATATCATCGTGCCTACGATATTTCTCAGCTTCCTCCATACCTCCCGGGCGCAGCTCCGCAGCACGCCTTTCTGGAAGATGGCGCAGAGTGTCTTTTGGGCGGTGTTTTACAGCCTCCTTACCATCATCATGCTCATGTATTTCGGCAAGGTGGCGGAAGTGGTGTCGCGGTTTTTCGTGGGGATGACAGGCATTCTGGTTTTCTCCTTCATTCTTGCCGCACGTTACTTCTTCAAGAACTATATCAACAGCCACAAGCTCTTCCAGATTCCTGTCCTCTTTATCGGTGCGGGTCGGACTGCGGAACTGGTGCTGGAATCCTTTGACCGGGATTCCGGCTTTGGCTATCGTGTCATAGGGTTCATCGACGATCATCCCGTTTCGGAGAAATTGGCGCGGGAGTTCCGCATTCTGGGACGGTTCGAGCATATTGAGCGGGTGATTCTTCTGACGAAGGTGCGGGAAGTCATCATCACGGTTCCGGGGCTTTCGGCTGCGGAGCAGGTTGCTCTGGTGAACCGCATACAGCCCCTGGTGAGGCATGTTGCCTTCGTGCCTGACATCATCGGAGCGCCCGTGGGCAACATTGAGGTGGAGAGCCTTGTGGATGCGAGGCTCATGCTGCTCAAGGTCAGGAACAACCTGGCCAGTTGGAAGAACCGTGCACTCAAGCGGCTCTTCGACATCGTGGTCGGTCTTCTGCTCATGCCCATGATACTTCTGATCGGCGTGATTCTCTCCCTTTGGATCTATTTCGACGATCCGGGGCCTGTATTCTTCACACAGAAGCGTATTGGCAGAAACGGGAAGGAGTTTACCTGCTACAAGTTCCGCTCCATGTACAAGGACGGCGATGCCATGCTGCACCGCTATCTGGAGGAGAATCCGGAGGCGAAGCTGGAGTGGGAGACTTATG
The DNA here is from genome assembly GCA_002369175.1 of Selenomonadaceae bacterium UBA3796. GTDB lineage: Bacteria > Bacillota > Negativicutes > Selenomonadales > Selenomonadaceae > UBA3796. The sequence continues at coordinate 15,626 of DFES01000158.1, read as the reverse complement.
CGAAGCTTCGGGGGGAGGATCCCAGGGTCACCCATGCGGGAAAGATCATTCGCCGTTACAGTCTGGATGAGCTTCCCCAGATCATCAACGTCATCAAGGGGGAGATGAGCCTGGTCGGCCCACGTCCCTACCTTCCGCGGGAAAAGGAGGCCATGGGGGCATATCTCTCCACCATTGTCGTCACGGTGCCGGGCATCACGGGTCTTTGGCAGATCAGCGGGCGGAACGATATCGCCTTCGAGGGGCGGCTTCGGCTGGATGCCTGGTACGTCAGGAACTGGTCCGTATGGATGGACATCGTTTATCTACTGAAGACCGTCAAGGTCGTTTTTGGCAAGAAAGGCGCTTATTGAATGGAATATGAGAATTGGAAGGTGGGACTTATGATTCCCACGCTGAACGCGGGAGCAGTTTTCGGGGAGCTGCTTGGGCAGATCGGCAGGCAGCACTGTGAGCTGGCGGAAAAATTGGTCATTGACTCATCCTCCACCGATGGAACGGCAGAGCTGGCGGAGCGCTACGGCTTTGAAACCATCGTCATTCCGCGCTCCGAATTCAATCATGGCCTCACTCGGCAGAGGGCGGTGGATCATCTTGCCCCTCATGTGGATATCATCATCTTCATGACACAGGATGTCATGCTCCATGATGGGGATGCTCTCGCGAATATCGTGAAGCCCTTTCGGGAGGATGGAGTGGGGGCTGTCTACGGAAGGCAGCTTCCCCATGAGGGAGCCTCCTTTGGCACGGCGCTCCAGCGGCAGTTCAGTTATGGGGAAGAAAGCCGCATCGTTACATTTGCGGACAAGGAGACGCTGGGCATTCGGGCTGCATTCCTCTCGGATGCCTTTACGGCCTATCGTGTGGAGGCTGTGAAAAAGGTGGGGGGCTTTCCGAAGCTCAACGTCAGCGAGGACATGTACCTGGGGGCGAAGCTCCTCATGGCCGGATGGAAACTCGCCTATGCCGCAGATGCAAGAGTGCGCCATTCCCATGAGTTCTCCCTGCGCTCTGCATGGAAACGCTATTCGGAGATCGGGAAGTTCCAGCGACAGGAGCGTTGGATCTTGGATACCTTCGGCAAAAGCGAGGGGGCGGGAAGGAAGCTTCTGGAACTGCAGCTGAGGGTCTCCTGGGAACGAAAGGATCCGATTGCCCTGGCGAAATTTCTCCTGGATGATGCAATAAAGTACCTTGCTTTTCGGTGGGGAGGTTGCTGAAACCTTCCCTTTTTCTTTTCTTTCGTGTATAATGTATCATAATTGGAGAGGTTGACGATTCAGTAGGAAGTGGCGTGTATTATGCACGGCACTTTTAGCGGAGGATAGGTATATGCACTATATTCGGGCATTTGTGTCGCTTCTGGGGGATATCCTTCGGAACCGGGCGTTGCTCTGGCAGATGACGAAACGGGATTTCCAGCAGCGGTATGTAGGATCGTACCTGGGGATTCTCTGGGCTTTCATACAACCGACGGTGACGGTTCTCGTGTTTTGGTTCGTCTTTCAGGTGGGCTTCAAGTCGCAGCCTGTGGACAATTTCCCCTTCATCCTCTGGCTTGTCTGCGGCATGGTTCCCTGGTTCTTCATCTCGGACAGCCTGCAGGGAGCCACGACGGCAATCCTGGAAAGCAGCTTTCTCGTGAAGAAGGTGGTCTTCCGGGTGGAACTCCTCCCCATGGTGAAACTCATGTCGGCCATTCTGGTGCACGGATTCTTCGTACTGGTAATCTTTCTGATGTTTGCTGTATACGGTTATTCCCTGTCGGTTTATAATTTCCAGATTTTCTACTATGGGGTGGCCATGTTTTGCCTTTGCCTTGGCATCTCATGGCTCACGTCGGCTTTGACGGTGTTCCTCAGAGATGTAGGACAGCTGGTGGCCATGCTGTTGCAGCTTGGCTTTTGGTGTACGCCGATTTTCTGGAGCCTGAAGATCATACCACCTCAGTTCCATACTGTTTTGAAGCTGAACCCCGCCTATTACATCGTGGAAGGGTACCGCCAGAGTTTCATCTACCATGAGTGGTTTTGGCAGCATATCCTTCTGACGGGCTATTTCTGGCTGGTTACGCTTGCCATACTCTTCATCGGAGCCTTTGTGTTCAAGCGCATGCGGCCTCATTTTGCGGATATGTTATGAGTGGGGTGGGGGAACGATTCATGGATAATGGCCTCGCAATAGAAATAAAGCAACTTTCTAAAGTATATAGGTTATATGACCACCCGGTGGATCGGTTGAAGGAAGCGCTGCTTCCTTTCCACAAGCGGTACAGTCGTGACTTCTACGCCCTGCGGGATGTCAACATCTCCATTGGCAGGGGAGAGACGGTGGGCTTCATTGGGCGGAACGGCGCGGGAAAATCCACCTTGCTCAAGATCATCACGGGGGTGCTCACCCCCACCGGCGGCACCATCGAGGTTCATGGCCGCATTGCGTCCCTGTTGGAGCTGGGAGCCGGCTTCAATCCCGAAATGACGGGAGTGGAGAACATTTACATGAACGGCGTTGTCATGGGCATCGAGCGGAAACAGATGGAGGAAAAACTGGAAGATATCATTGCTTTTGCCGACATTGGGGATTTCATCCATCAGCCCGTCAAGATGTATTCCAGCGGAATGTTCGCTCGCTTGGCCTTTGCTGTGAACGCTTTTGTGGAGCCGGATATCCTCATTGTGGACGAGGCACTCTCCGTGGGGGATGCCTTTTTCCAGGCGAAGTGCATCGACCGCATGAAGCATATGCTGGCAACCGGTGTGACGGTGCTCTTTGTCAGCCATGACATCGGTGCCTTGCACAGTCTGTGCCAGAGGGGCATCTTCATGGAGCATGGCAGGGTGATCTTTGACGGGGAGAGCAAGGAGGCCATCGAGAAGTATTTTGCTGCAAAGGTGCGCTCAGAGCAGGATGTGGTGAAGGCTCCGTCCCCCGAAGGGGAGCCCCCCCAGGAGGAGGGGGAGACACAGGGAAGCGAAGCCTGGAGCGGAGACAATGAGAAGTTTTTGAGGAATGCCTCTTATGACAGGATCCAGAACGGCAAGGCAGAGTTCCTTAACGTGCAGCTCCTGGATGGGCGGGGAAGGGAGCTTTCCCAGGTGGAGTACGGGCAGCAGGTCTGCCTTCGGTTCGTCTTTCAGGCGCATGAGGATATCCCCATTCTCGGCTTTGCGTACCATATCCGAAGCGCAAGCGGCGTGGAGGTGGTCTATTCCGATACCGGGATTGAAGAACTTCCCATGTTCTCAGCTGATGCGGGGAAGAAGTACATCATCGATTGGAAGTTCCGGGCAGAACTGCAGGAAGGCAGTTATAATGTGGCGGCATGCATGTCGATTCCGCAGGATGTCACTATCGGCAAGGTGGAATTCTGCGATTTTGTTCCCTGTGCCCTGCAGTTCTCCGTGGTGACGGATCCCCATCACCACTTGTACGGTCATGTTCATTGGAGCAATGATGTGGCGATTTTCCGGTGTGGAGCTGGAAACCGTATGGAAAGGATCGTGAACACATGAGCAAGGAGATACAAGGGTTTAGCGCGCCGATCTACGTTACGAAGCCGGTCTTTCCCACCATTGAGGAAGTGACGGCAAAGCTGGAGGATATCTGGCGGGCTGAATGGCTCACCAACAACGGACCCCAGCATGCTATGCTGGAAAAGGAGCTGACGGAGTATCTGAAGGTTCCTTATCTCAATCTATTCAACAACGGCACCATCGCCCTCATGGTGGCTTGCCAGAGCCTCCGGCTCATGGGAGATGTCATCACCACGCCCTTCACCTTTGCGGCGACGCCCCATGTGCTTTCCTGGAACAACATCCGTCCCATCTTTTGTGACATCGACCCTGTCACCATGAACATAGATGCGGAGAAAATCGAATCCATGATTACGCCCCAGACCACGGCGATTCTTGCCGTTCATGTCTTCGGCACTCCCTGCGATGTGGAAAAAATCCAGAAAGTGGCGGACAAATACGGCCTCAGGGTCGTCTACGATGCGGCGCATGCCTTTGGCGTGGAGATTGACGGCAAGGGCATCGGGAACTTCGGCGACATCTCCATGCTGAGCTTCCATGCGACGAAGCTCTATCATACGGTGGAGGGCGGAGCGCTGGTCCACAAAGATGCGAATCTCAAGGAGCGCATTGACCTGCTGAAGAACTTCGGCATCAAGAATGAGGAAGAAGTGGTCATGCCCGGCATCAACGGCAAGATGAACGAAGTGCAGGCGGCTATCGGCCGCATCATGCTGGGCTATGTGGAAAAGGAACGGGAGAAGCGCATTGCACTGGGGAAAATCTACGATGAGGAGTTGGGAGGCGTTCCGGGCATCACGCTCATGCCCAAGGTGGAGGAACATGTGCGCCTCAACCATCAGTACTACGTCATCCGCATCGACGAAGAGAAGTTCGGGCGTTCCCGTGATTACGTGTACGACCACTTCAAGGAGTACAACGTGTTCGCCCGGAAGTACTTCCATCCACTCTGCAGCGAGTACACCTGCTATCGCCAGCTTTCCTCGGCAGCTCCGGGGCAGCTTCCCGTGGCGGAAAAGGTGGGGCGCGAGGTTCTTTCCATGCCCATGTACGGAAAGCTCGAGGCGGAGGATGTCAGGAAGATTTGCGGGATATTGAAGAGCTTTCAGGCATAGCCTTGTGGAAAGGGAGTGTGTTGCGGCATGACAGATATCGTGATCGTAGGAGCGGGCGGCTGTGCCCGTGAAGTTTATGAAATGGTTTTCGACACCTTTCCCCAAGAGGAATACCGTGTAAAGGGATTTCTCTCCGACCAGCCGGGGGATCTTGACCCCTTTCCGGAGCTGAAGGAGAAGGCCCCTATTGTGGGCACTATACAGGGGTATGAGCCAGCGGCGGGGGATCGGTTCCTGCTGGGGCTTGGGAATCCGGAGGATCGGAGAGCTGTTGCCCGCAAGATGAAGGAGCGGGGGGCGAAGTTCCTTTCCTTGGTGCATCCGAAGGCGCAGGTATTTCCTACGGCGAAGCTTGGCCAGGGAATCATTCTCTACCCCTTCTCACTGGTGAGTTCTTATGTGGAACTGGGGGATTTCTGCATGCTGAATGCATACGCCGGCGTGGGGCATGATGGGAAAGTGGGCGATTATACTGTCCTTGCTCCCTATGCGACGGTGCTGGGATTTGCCCAGACAGGGGAATGCTGCTTCCTCTCCACCCATTCCATGCTTGCGCCAAAGAAAAAACTCGGCAAGGAAGGCATTGTTGCGGCCAATTCCTCAGCGCTTCGGGATGCGCCGGAGGCGGCTTTTGTCTGCGGTGTGCCAGGAAAGAATATGTGAGGTAGAGAGTATGGAGAGATTTTTGGAACTGATTGATGAGATCATCGAGGACGATGTGGAATTGAAGCCGGAGACGGAGTACCGCAAGCTGGAGAATTGGGATTCTCTCATGTCCATCAGTTTTCTTGCCATGGTCAACGTGGAGTACGGAAAGACCCTGCGCATGGCGGATGTCAAGAATACGGTGACACTGGCGGATCTCTACGATGTGGTGATGAAGGCGGAGGAAGGCTGATGGGAAACCTCCGCTTTGACTTCACGGGGCAGAATTTTGTCGTTACCGGAGCATCCTCCGGCATCGGTCATGAGACGGCAAGGGAACTTTTGGAGTCGGGAGCCTCTGTCCTCGGGCTGGCTCGCCATATGCGGGAGCATCAGGAGGCTTTTGCTTCCTTCGGGGAGAGGTTCCGTGGGCAAGATGTGGATGTGACGGAGGAGGAGACGCTGAAGTCAGCTTTGCATGCCTTCGTTGAGGAAAAGGGCATGCTTTCGGGCAGTGTTCATGCTGCGGGCATCACCGGACTCATGCCCCTTCGGGTTTGGCGGAAGGAAGAGCTCCAGCGCATGATGGACGTGAACCTCTGGGCAGGCATGTCCTTGTTGAAGCTCGCCTCCGGAAAGAAACTGAGCCTTCCGGGAGCGTCCCATGTATTCCTGTCCTCGGTGAGCGCTCATAAGGGACAGCCGGGACTCGGCATCTATGCCGCCACCAAGGGAGCACTGGAAGCCATGGTGCGGGGCTCTGCGCTGGAGCTCCTTCCCAGGCGCCAGCGTGTGAACAGTCTATGTCTTGGATGGGTGGATACGCCCATGACGAGGGAATCCGGCGTCGATGCCAAGGGAGTGGAGGCCCCTTTGGGGAACGGCATGCCGGAGGATGCGGCAGGGCTTGCCCTCTTCCTCTTGAGCGACCGGGCCAAATGGGTCACAGGCAGCACCTTCACCATGGACGGGGGCTATATGGCGTAGAGAGAATAAACATCGAGAAACGGATGATGGAATGAGACTGGCGTATTTAGACGGACTCCGGGGAATATTCTCACTGTCTGTTGTGGTTTTTCACATCTTCTACATATTTCTTCCCACGGCGATTACAGGGGATCCGAATACCGCGCACTTGTCGTGGAGCGGGGAACGGATTCTTTCGCTCCTTCCACAGTTCCTCTATAATGGCAACTGCGGTGTCTGTGTTTTTTTCGTCCTGAGCGGCTTCGTCCTTTCCTGGCGCTTCTGGGAAAGAAGGGAAACCACCCTCCTCACCTCGGCAGCGCTTCGGCGCTACATTCGCCTCACGGCGCCGGCACTGGCCTCCATCCTCTTGACGTATTTGCTGATGAAGGCCGGATGGATGCGGACGGAGGCGGTCTTTCCCGTGGCGCATTCTTTCCCGCTGGTCGGGGAGATTTTCCGTTTTCCGGCGAGCTTCCTTGCTGCGCTCAGGGAAGGATGCTGGGATATTTATTTTGGATATGATCCGCGCATCTCTTACAATCCCGTCCTCTGGACCATGGAGGTGGAAATGAAGGGATCTTTCCTCTCCTTCGCGTTCCTTGCCCTTTTCGGAAGGCGGACAGGACGGTGGTTCCTCTATTTGGTACTTGTTCTGCTCTTTTGGAAGACCTATTATCTTTCCTTTGTCCTGGGTGTGGCACTGAGCGATCTGGCCTGTTCTTCCGAGGGAAGGAGCCTGTGGCAGAGGCTGGCCGCATGGAGGTCCCTCTCATGGGCGGCTCTGGGCGTAGGTGTTCTCATGTCCTCCTATATTCCGGATGGCAGGCATGAGGTTTTTCGCTGGATGAACTTTTCCTGTTTTGCGGCGCATCAGGTGGACAGCGAAGGATTCTATCACATCCTGGGTGCTGCATTTCTCGTCTATGGAGTCCTGCAAAGCGCTCTTCTGAAGCGTATTCTGGCGAAACCGCATCTGGTGTTGGTGGGAAAATATTCCTTCGCCCTTTATCTGGTTCACGTTCCGGTGCTCTGTTCCCTGGGAGGCGCAGTCTTCCTTCATTTCCTGCATGACGGTCATGCCTACGGATACAGCCTGGCTCTTGCGGTGCTTGCCAGCATTCCCGTCATTGCGTTGCTCACGTATGCCATGCACCGCATGGTGGAGAAACCGGCAAACGCTCTCGCAAAGCGGGCAGAAGGATGGTTTGCGGAACGGGAGATTCATCATTGAAGATATACGAGAATGGAGAGGCGTCAAAGTGAAAAAATACGCATGCATCAAGGGGATTGCAACTTATTTGCCGCCGCAGGTGGCATCCAACGATGGAGAAGATCCCCGTTTCATCAAGAAGCTTGGCATACAGGAGCGTCATCTGGCAGGCAAAGAAGAATCTGCCGGGGATCTCGCCTATGAGGCGGCAGAGAATCTCTTTCGCCGGTATGATATCCGCCGCGAGGAGATCGACTTCCTCCTGCTCTGTGTGCAGCATCCCGACCACCAGATGCCGACGACGGCCTGCGAACTTCAGGCACGGCTGGGGCTTCCCAATTCCTGCGGAGCACTCGACTACAATCTGGGCTGCTCTGGCTACAGTTACGGGCTGGCTCTGGCCAAAGGGCTCATGGAGGCGGGCATGGCGGAAAGGGTGCTGCTCCTGACCACCAGCGTCTACCTGAAGTACATCAACAAGGAGGATCACGCCTGCTATCCCCTTTTCGGAGATGGCGCGACGGCAACGTATCTCGCAATGGAGGAAGGAGAAGCTCCCTTTCTTCATTCCTTTGTCTTCGGCACCGATGGCTCTCGCTATGACAAGATCATCATTCCGGCGGGGGGCAGCCGCAATATGCCCCGGGAGACGCCGGAGGTCTTTGAGACGGATGAGCGGGGAAATACCCGCTCCAACTATGAAGTCGCAATGGATGGCACGGCGATTACCTACTTCACCCTGCGGGAAGTTCCGCCGATGGTGGAGCAGGTTTTGGCGAAAGCCGGAATCACCAGGGAAGACTTGGACTACTGCGTCTTCCATCAGGCCAATAAGTTCATGCTGGAATATGTGAGGAAGAAGTGCGGTCTCACGGAGGTTCCCTTCCATAATAATATAGAGAAGATCGGGAACACTGTTGCGGGCACAATACCCTTCGGGCTGGAGGAAGTGCTGGCGGAGCATGATGCGGGAACGCTCAGGAGAGTTCTTTTGGCAGGGTTCGGCGTCGGCCTTTCCTGGGGCGGATGTATTGCGGATTTGAGTAGAAAGCTGGAAAAGAAGTAGAATGATGGAGTGGTGGCAATGCCGAAAATAAGCGTAATCCTGTCTTCCTACAATCATGCGGATTTTATAGCGGAGGCGATTGCGAGTGTTCTGAACCAGACCTTTCAGGACTTTGAACTGCTGATTTTCGATGATGGCTCGAAGGATGGCAGTGCTGACGTGATACGGTCTTTTCAAGATCCGAGGATCAAAACATTCCTCTATGAGGAGAATCTTGGCCCCAGGGATGCGGCGAGGGAGGCTTTTGCCGCTGCGAAGGGGGAGTATATTGCCGTCCATCATTCGGATGATGCCTGGGAGCCTTCCAAGCTGGAGAAACAGGTTCAGTTCCTCGATGAACATCCGGAATATGCGGCATGTTTTACCCTGGTGAAATACATGGACGAGAACAGCGAGGAATATGTCCCCCCGGAGGGCAGCTTCTACCGGACGGTTTTCCGGCAGCCCAACAGGACGCGGGCTCAGTGGCTCCGGCATTTCTTTTTCCACGGCAACTGCCTCTGCCACCCGAGCCTGTTGATCCGCCGGGAGAAGTATGCGGCATATGGGCTTTTGGAGGAACCGGGGCTCTGGCAGCTTCCGGATTTCTGCATGTGGGTGAAGCTTGCTTTTCATGAGCCTTTCTACATCTACCAGGAGGAACTCACCAGGTTCCGCCTGCGCAGAGGGACGCAGACCCAGCAGGGAGGCGAACGGGCGGACGTATCCATCCGCTCCCAGTTCGAGCTGTATCAGATTTTGCTCCAATATCGGGGCATCCGGGAGAGAAGCTTCCTGCTGGAGGTGTTTCCGGAGACAAAAGAGTATCTGAGCGAGAAGTCCGGCAGCGTTCCCTTCGCCCTGGCCATGGTGGCAAAGCAGGTGGGAACCTCGGCCTATCAGATGCTGGCTCTGGAGATTCTCTTCGCTCTTTTGAGAGATGCGGAGGCTGCGCAGGAACTGGAGCGGTGCCATCATTATACCTGGCGGGATTTCGTCCGGGATACGGGAAGCATGGATGTGTTCCATACATCGAGCATTCTGCAATTTCTTTCCCTGCAACTGCATCTGGACTATGCGGACGGCGGGAGCCTGGATCTGATAGACCCCAGGGTCTATGTATCCGCTTCCGGGGCATTTCATGCCGAGTTCCGGGCAGGAGAGGACGGAAGGGAAATCCGGGAACTTCGGGTCGGCATCCGGGACTGCTTTTTCTCCAAAATTGCCATGGAGGAGATTTCCTGCAACCGCCTCCCGGCGAAATTCGCTCCTTTGCATCGGAAAGGCCGGGACGGCGCGTATGATGTATTCCACACCGTAAATCCCCAATACGAGGTGATCTGCCGTGAGACGGGAGAGATCCTGCTGCAGGTGTCCGGTCTTCTGGATCTTGGCAGCAAGATGGATCTGACGGATCTTTTCAACGAACAGGCGCGGGAAATGGAGGCAGAGATAGAGAGGCTTGCGGCTGTTCTTGCGGCAAAGGAGGACGAATGCAGGAGCCTTTCGGATACGCTGGAGGTCAGGGATAAGGAAATCGAAGCCATCAAGGCAACCTTGGGCTGGAGAGTGCTTCAGCGTCTCCGGGATGTCCGGGACAATGCCAAGGGGAAGGCAAAGAGCAGCGCTTATGCGTGCATGGCAAGTCCTGCGGCAAAGAAGATGGCTCGGAGCGCAGGCGCTTCCCTGCAGAAGTGGTCTCCGGCTCTTTATGAGAAGGCATACCTTCCCCTTCTGGCGAAGGCAAAGCAGGAAATCCTTTCTTACAGCGCCGGAACCGGGAAATTGCTGAAGGGAGAGGGGATTCCCTTTTGGAAGTCCTCCGGCGAGAGACCATCCGTGCGCCGCATGGTCAGCATCATTGTGCCCAATTACAATCATGGCGCATATCTCAGGGAACGGCTGGATTCCATTTATCGGCAGACCTATGAGGACTATGAGGTGATCCTCCTGGATGACTGTTCCACGGATGACAGTAGAGATATCCTGCAGGAATACCAGGAGCGGTATCCGGAAAGAACCCGGCTGGCCTTCAACGAGAACAACAGCGGCAACGTCTTTGCCCAGTGGAAAAAGGGGATGTCCCTTGCCCGGGGCGAGCTCATCTGGATTGCGGAAAGCGATGACTGGTGTGAGGAAGGATTCCTAGCAGCGATGGTGAAGGGCTTCGACGATGAAGCTGTCATGCTGGCCTTTTGCCGCAGCGACTTCATGCAGGATGGCGTCCGTACCTTTACTACGGAGGACTATCTGAGGGATCTGGCGGGCATAGACTGGACCCGTTCTTTCTCCATGACGGCGGCGCAGCTGGTGGCGCATGCCTTTTCCGTCAAGAATATCATCCCCAATGTGAGCAGCGCCATGTTCCGGAAACCCGTGGACTTTTCCGGAGAACTGGAGAGCCTCTGGGAGGATATGCGGCTCTGCGGGGATTGGGCGTTCTACCTGGAGATATTGAAGGGAGGCTGCCTCTTCTATACGCCGGAGGTCACCAATTTCTATCGGGTGCATGCCTCCAGCACCTCCTTGAAGATCCAGAAGGAACCGCGCTATTACGAGGAACATGAGCGCATTGCCCGCTTTATCGCTCGCAATTACAAGGTTCCTGTCTCCAGCCATGAGGCTCATCGGAAACAGTTGGAAGAGCATTATCTTTCCTACTTCGGCGGCAAGGACAAGAACGATGTGGGGCAGTGGTTCCGCATGGAGGAAATCCTCGGGGAGAAACGACGCCCCAATGTGCTCATGTGCCTTTTCTCCATGTCCATCGGAGGAGGCGAGACCTTCCCGCTGGTGCTGGCCAATGAATTGAAGCGGGAGGGGATTCCGGTCACGGTACTGGACTTCCAGATGTCGGAGCACATGCCCGGCATCCGGTCCAAACTCTCCCCGGACGTTCCCTATGTCCGCTTGAAGGAAACAGAGGGCCTGGTGAATACGGCTTTCCAATTCATGGCGGATATTGCCCACTCTCATCATGGAAGTGTGGATGAGGCGGTTCATTATGCGATTCCGTATCTTCCTGAGCTCCGGCAGGTCATTACCCTGCACGGCATGTATGAATCCATCGAGGAGAAATATCTTGGCCCTTTGCTGGACAAGGTCAGGGAGACCTGCCATACCTTTGTCTACATTGCCGATAAGAATCTGCTCCCCTTCCGGGAGTATGGGGGATTTGAAGAGACTGATTTCATCAAGATCGGCAATGGGCTGGATTTCTCCGTGGGAACGCCCATTCCCCGCCCCCGTCTTGGTCTGCCGGAGGATGCCTTTGTTCTCTGCGTCGTCAGCCGCGCCATTCCCGAGAAGGGATGGCAGGGGGCGATCGATGCGGTCATGCTTGCCCGCAAGTCTGCCCACCGGGATATCCACCTGCTCCTGGTAGGAGGAGGCGAGGTCTATGACAGGCTCCTGGGGCATGTTCCGGACTGCATTCATCTCATGGGGTTCCAATCCAACGTGCGGGACTACTTTGCTACGGCGGATATGGGACTTCTGCCGTCGGAATTCAAGGGAGAGAGCTTCCCGTTGATGATCATTGACTGCCTCTTCTGCGGCAAGCCCGTTATCGTCAGCAATCTGGGAGAATCCGGGAATCAGCTTCTGGATGAGAAGGGAGAACCGGCCGGTGTGGTGTTCGATTTGAAAGAGGACAAGGTTCCCGTGGAGGAGCTGGCTCATATCATCCAGAGAGTCGCGGATGATGCCGCATATTACGGCACATTGCGGGGGCGGGTGGCGTCTGCCTCCCAAAAATTCCGCATGGAGCGGGTGGCCGGGGCATATATCGGGGTATACGACAGCGTCCTGCATGCCCCTCGGGAATGAAACAGGTGCGTACAGAGCTGGAGGGATGCTTTTTGCCGGAGGACATTCGTATATCGGCCTGCGTCATCATGCGCGATGCGGCGGAGGACATCGAGGCGTGTCTCATGAGCCTCAAGGGGCTGGTGAATGAGTTTGTGGTGGTGGACACCGGCTCCGTGGACGATTCCGTGGCCATCGCCGAAGGAATCGTGGGGGAGGTGCATCATTTCGCGTGGCGGGATGATTTCTCCGCTGCCAAGAACTATGCCATTGAGCAATCCCGGGGTGAATGGATCATCTTCCTGGATGCCGATGAGTCCCTGACGGAGGAAACCCGGGGGAATCTCCCGGCTCTCCTTGCCCGCTATGGGGGGAAGGGCGGTCCCGATGCCCTGTCGATCCTGCGCTATAATGTTACGGCGGATACCGGGGAATCCGTGGGCGAGAACTATGCGGAGCGCATTTTCCGGCGGGAGCTTCGCTACCATGATACCATTCACGAGTATCTGGCCTACGATGACGGCAGGAAAAAGAAGCGTCTTCGCATCCCGCCGAAGGAACTGGCCATCCGGCATACGGGATATACCTCGGAGCGCCTGGCGGAGAAAGCCGAGCGCAACCTTCGGCTGCTGGAGGCGGAGCGTGAGCTGGGCAGGCCGAAGCAATGCCTTTACTACTATCTCGCGGAACTATACTTCTATAAAGAGGAATATGAAAAGGCGGCAGAGGCTGCATGGGAATCCGTGGAGCGGAAGGAGCGCCCCCTGGACGACTCCTTCGGCGCCTACCTTATCTGCTACCGGGCGCGGAAGGCGCTGGGCGATGCGGCGGGCGTCCTTGCCATCCTGCGGCGGGGCATGGAGGATTGCCCCCTTCGCCCGGAATTCTTTGCCCTTTACGGGGATGGGATCCGAGGGGAAGGGAAACTGGGGGAAGCCTACGATGCTCTGAAAACCGCCCTGCGGAATGTACGGGATTTCCCGAAGAATTTCCCCTGGGAGCGGCATTCCCTGCAGGGTGTCATGGAATCGGTCTACAGCGTCATGGCGGAAGTCTGCGCTGCCCTGGGGAAACAGGCCGAGGCAGGGAAGTACCGGAAGAAAGCGGCCCGGAGCGAAAAAGACAGATAAAGAGAAAGGATCATCGAAGAGAGATGTCAGAGAAGGAAAAGAAAGAAAAGGTCACAGGAAAGCAGGGGACACAGGCGGCAGAAGGGAAGGAGCCTTCGGGAGAAAGGGTCTCCGGAGGGATGTCATCGGACTACAAAACCATTGTCACAGGGGAGATCGCCTGCAGCACGAAGCTGGAGGGGGTCCGTCTGGACTTCAATTACGGTGCGCGGGTGAAGGTTCCCGCGGGAGAGTGGAGGGTTCGCATCATTGATCTTGCTGCTGCCCAGGTTTTCTGCGACGGGAAATATTCCGACACCACGGTGACATCCCCGGTGCAGTATTATGTTCCCTGGCGGGTGGAGGTGTGGAAGGACGGGGAGATGGTGTTCGCCCACAGGATGAACCTCCAAGGGCAGCGGGTCTACGTGAAATTCATCTCCGGCGCTATGGGGGACAGCATTGCATGGCTGCCCTATGTGGAGGAATTCCGGAAGAAACACGGCTGTGAGATCTGGGTGGCCATGTACACCGAGGTGGCGGAGCTCTTCCGGGAAACCTACCCGGAGCTGCACTTCGTCCCTCCCGGGGAGCGTCCGGGGGCGTTCTACGCCTCCTATTATCTCGGTTGCTTCTTCCCCCCGGATGAACGCACCCATCAGCCTTCCAGCTGGAAACTCGCAGGGATCCAGGGAGCGGCGGCCAACATCCTGGGACTCCCGGCGGCTTCCATCCGTCCGGAGCTTCAGCCGGACTGCCCCCGCACCATAAAGGAGCCCTATGTCTGCATTGCGGCCCAGGCATCCTCCCAGGCGAAGTACTGGAATAATCCCGAGGGCTGGATGCAGCTCATCGCCTGGCTCAAGGAAGCGGGCTACCGAGTTCTCTGCATCGATCGGGACAAGTGCTACGGCACAGGCTGGCACTTCAACCAGATTCCCTGGGGGGCGGAGGACTTCACGGGGGCAAAGCCTCTCCGGGAGCGGCTGGAGCTTCTCTCCCATGCGGATTTCTTCGTGGGTCTGGGCAGCGGACTTTCCTGGCTGGCCTGGGCGGCGGGCATCCCCGTGGTGCTCATCAGCGGTTTCTCCCTCCCCCACACAGAGTTCCCCACCCCTTACCGGGTGATCAACTATCATGTCTGCAACGGTTGCTGGGAAGATGATCGCTGCATCTTCGACCATGGGGATTTCTTCTGGTGTCCCCGTCATGCGGATGACGATGCGCGCAGGTTCGAATGCACCCGCAAGATCAACCAGTACCAGGTCATCAATACCTGCAGGCGGCTCATGGAAGAACACGGCTTGAAACCCAAAGGGTGAGGAGGCATTCCGTCTTTCTCTGTCATGTGCGGAGGGGGCGAATAAACGAAAGGCTACGGGCTATGAAATATGATCTTGATGCCGGAGTGGAGCGGGAGATTGTGGCACTGGCGAAACGGTACGGGCTCCAAAAGGTTGTTTTGTTCGGTTCCCGTGCCAGAGGAACCAATCGACCGCGCAGTGACATTGATCTGGCTGTCAGAGGCGGCGATGTTCTCCATTTTTCCTTTGCGGTGGATGAGGAAACCTGGACACTCCTTTGTTTTGATGTCATCGATTTGGATGAAAAGCATTCGGAGGAATTTTTGGCTGAGATTGAGCGGGATGGCGTGGTGCTGTATGAAAAAGTATGATGTTTTCGGGAATTGTCTGGATGTGCTGATGTCGGCAAACAAGGACATGGTTGCAACGGACGAGATTTATCGCATGGGCATGATTGGCCAATTTCATCTGACCTTTGAATTGGCATGGAAAGCTATCAAGGAAAGACTGGATGCTCATGGGGTGGAACTTCTGGTTCCCGGTTCGCCCCGTGAGGTCATCAAAAAAGGGTTTGCACTGGGGCTGGTGGAAGATGAAGATCTGTGGCTGGAGATGCTGAAAAAACGGAATCTATCCATTCATGTGTACGATGAGGATGCGGCGGAACGATTGGTGAAGGACATTTTTGAAAAATATAGGGATGCTTTTGTGAGATTGCGGGACAAGCTCCGGGAGGATTGAGCGGCAACGGGAACGCCTCTTTTCAGATTTTGCTGCAAATTGGCATCACTAGGGCGTGTTGATTAAATGAGGTTGCCCCAGATTTGCGGGGATTGGCTGTCCATTGCTAGGCGACAGACCGGAGGCATAGTGGTGCTATGTCGAGGAT
>DFES01000128.1 GCA_002369175.1 Selenomonadaceae bacterium UBA3796 | reverse complement strand
AAGAGGACGGTTTGCTAAATCGTTAGAGTCGCAAGGCTGCGAGGGTTCGAATCCCTCCCACTCCGCCATTTGAAAAGACTTCCGGGCATCGATGGATTTCGATGCCCGGTTATTTTTTTTAAGTTTTCCTTCTTTTTGCAACTCTATGAATGGCGTTTTTTCACGCATAAACATTGATATTTGACGATTCGCCGTCCTCCGCGCTGCGGTATTTCCCCGAATCGCCGGAAACATGACAACCACGAGCAACTTCCACCAGGACTTCCAGCAAGGCATCCTTTTCCAAGGGTTTCTGAATCTTCCCTGCCAGCAGGTCAGAACCCTCCTCCCCTGCCATTTCCTCCTCTTCCTCTGTTTCCAGCATGAGAATGACACGGATATCCCGGAATCTCTCGCTCATATCCATGACGCTCAGAAGCTGAAAACCGTCCATCCCCGGCATCCCCGCATCCAGCAGGACAATTTGCACCGCGTGGTTCTTCATCTGCTCCAGAGCAGTAACGCCCGAGTTTGCTTTCATGACATGATAAGGCAAGGCATCTGTGACCCAATTCCCCACAGAAGTGCGCACCAGGTCGTCATCGTCCACCACCAATACCGTAATGGCCTTTTCTCCCAAGCGCAGGAACTTTCCCACCTTCTCCGTCAATTTTTCCGGCAGGAAGGGCTTTTTGATGTAGCCTTCCACCCCCTGCTGCATAACCCGGGCAATGATGTCACGATCCGCCACTGCGGTAAGCATGATGACAGGAATGTTCCGCAGCCTCTCGCTCGATCGAATCTCCGCCAGCGTCTCGAAACCGTCCATCTCCGGCATCTCGATATCCAGCAGCACAACACTGACAGGCTGGTGCTTCATGATATCCAGCCCATCTGCGGCATTGCCTGCAGTCAGCACCCTGCACTTCAACATCTTCTCCAAAATCATCCTTGCCACGGATAAATTGATTTCATCGTCATCAATGACCAGCACTGCATTTCCCTGACTATATGCCATGGCTAGCACTCCCTTCTCTCCATCTTATCATACCAACACTATTCTAACATTTTGCCTGGCAGGATTTCAACGGGAAACCATCATTTTGTCATCCCTCGTTGACATCCCTTCGGGAATTCGCTATGATACACTGTATAAATGTGGAAAACATATAGCCATACTATGCTATCTGCGCTTTCAAGAAAGGGAGAATCCGCGTGAAAATTTCTGCCAAAGGGCGTTATGGACTGGCAGCCATGACTTATCTGGCTAAGAATTACGAATCCGGCGCACTTGTCACCACTGTGAGCATTTCCGAAAGGATGGGCATTTCCAAGATATATCTGGAGCAGGTCTTTGCCCTCCTGAAGCGCTCCCATCTCGTGAACTCCATCAAAGGCGCCCAGGGCGGCTATCAACTTGCGCGGCATCCGCGTGAAATCACCGCCTATGACATTCTGTCGGTAATCGAGCTTACCCTCATGGAAAAGGCTGCTCCTGCCACTCCAAACAAAATGCCGGAGGTGGATCGCGCTATCGATGCCTGCATTTATCAGCCCATGGACGAAAAACTCCGGGAACTCCTTGCAGCGGTCTCTCTTGAGGATATTCTTACCGAAATCGACAAGGAAGCCGCCAGTCTCATGTACTATATCTGACAAATTTTTCCATCCAGGGGGTGCGGATGTGGAGACTCTGATTACCAAGGCCTGTCAAACACATCGTCTGTCGAAAGACGAAATAATGGCATTACTGGCGAATGACGCTGCAGAAAAGAATTTGGCAGCAGCGGCGGACGACATACGACGGCGCTACGTCGGGGACGGCATACATTTACGAGGACTTATTGAATTTTCAAATATATGCCGGCAGAATTGCATGTACTGCGGCCTCAGGCGGGATAATCGCTGTCTGGAGCGGTATCGCCTGGAGCCGGAGGAAATCCTTCGTTTGGCGAAAAATGCACACGCCTACGGCTATCAAACCGTCGTGCTCCAATCCGGCGAGGACATTTATTTTACCGCCGACCTCATGGCGGATCTCATCAAAAAGATGAAAGCGCTGGATTTGGCTGTGACCCTTTCCATCGGCGAGCGCACTTTCGAGGAATATCAAGTGCTGCGCAATGCGGGTGCCGATCGCTATCTCCTCAGGATAGAAACGACGGATCCTCTCCTGTACGAGGCTCTCGACCCTCATATGAGCCATGCCAACCGTCTTCGTTGCTTAAGGGATTTAAAAACGCTTGGCTACGAAGTCGGTACAGGATCTCTGGTGGGTTTGCCCGGGCAAAGCATTGCATCATTGGCAGAAGATATTCTGTTTTTTCAGGAAATAGATGCGGACATGATCGGCATTGGCCCTTTCATCCCCAACCAGGATACTCCCTTGGGCAAAGAAAAGCGGGGAGATTTTGGCCTGACCCGCCGCATGGTGGCATTGACCCGCTTGATGTTGCCGGAAGCGAATATTCCCGCTACAACAGCGGTAGGCACTGTGCGCCCTGACGGCAGAGAGATCATGTTAGCCTCCGGCGCAAATGTGATTATGCCCAATGTGACCGAAGGAGAAGCGCGGCAAAAATACGCCCTCTATCCCGGTAAAATCTGCGTTGATGACACTCCTACCCATTGTCGAAGCTGTATCGAGGGAAAAATCAAAGGCTTGGGCAGATTCGTCGCAACGGATAAGGGGTTTCGCCGAAGAGGGAAATAAGTGCTTTTTTCTGCATTACGCAAACGCAAACAAACAGGCGCATGGAAAAATACCATGCGCCATTTTATTCTGCTCTTTTCCGACAGACAGCTCCGAGCCCCGGGGATGAGAAATTCAGCCAAGGGCGGTCTCTGTTCTGGCATAATAGTCTTTGACAGCCGCCTGAATTGCCTGTTCTGCCAAAACAGAGCAGTGGAGCTTGTGAGCCGGAAGACCGTCAAGCGCCTCTGTCACCGCTTTATTAGTAAGCTCCAGTACCTCGTTGAGGGGCTTTCCCTTGATCATTTCCGTGGCCATGGAACTGGATGCGATCGCAGAGCCACAGCCAAAGGTCTCGAATTTCACATCCTCCACCCGGTCATCCCGGATTTTCAGGTAAATCTTCATGATGTCACCGCATTTCGCATTGCCTACCTCGCCAATACCATCTGCGTCTTCCATGGAGCCCACATTCCGCGGATGACGGAAGTGATCCATAACTTTTTCACTATAAAGTGCCATTTCTGCACATCCTTTCCTCTGCTCTCTGTTACGACAGTATAAACGGCCTCTTGCCGCTCATTTTATCCATCCATAAGGGAGATATGCTCCTCAAATATGCAACCACTTCGGGAACGGCCTGCAAGATTTTATCCACATCCTCCTCTGTGTTGTCTGCACAAAGAGACAGTCGCAGAGAACCATGGGCGATCTCATGGGGTCTTCCGATGGACAGCAGCACATGGCTGGGATCCAGGGAACCCGACGTACAAGCAGAGCCGGAAGATGCACAGATTCCCCGATCATCCAGAAGCAGCAGCAGACTCTCTCCCTCGATGCCCTCAAAACAGAAGCTGACATTGCCCGGCAGTCTCTTTTCCGGATCCCCGTTCAAAATGCTGTGCGGAATTTTGGCCAGTCCATCCATCAGCCGCTGCCGCATAGCCACCACTTTGTTTGTATCCTCCGCCATGCGGGAGCATGCCTCGGACAGCGCAGCAGCCATTCCCACAATTGCAGGAACATTCTCCGTTCCTGCCCGCTTCCCCCGCTCCTGTGCACCGCCCTCAATGAGATTCCGCAAGGAAACACCCTTTCGTACATATAGGACTCCCACCCCCTTCGGTCCATGAAACTTATGTCCGGACAGGGAGAGAAGATCTATGTTCTCTTTCTGCACATCAATGGGCAGATGACCCGCCGCCTGTACTGCATCTGTGTGAAATGTCACCCTGTGTTCCCGGCAGACGGCACCGATTGCTGCAATGGGAAGAATGGAGCCGATCTCGTTATTGGCGTACATCGTTGTGACAAGGGCGGTATCATCCCGAATGGCTCTGTCCACCTGATCCGGAGAAATCATGCCATCTGCGTGAACATCCAAGAGTTCAATCTCAAAGCCTTCCTGTTCCAGTTTCTTCAGGGTATGCAATACAGCATGATGCTCAAACGCCGTGGAAATGATGTGTTTCTTCCCCTGCTTCGCCCCGTTTTCTGCCGCAGAGAGGATGGCCTGGTTATCTGCCTCGCTGCCGCCTGAAGTAAAGTAAATTTCCTTCGGAGTGCTTGCCCCAAGACAGGCAGCAATTTTCTCCCTCGCCTCCTCCAGAGCCTCCGCCGCTTTCTGCCCAAATCCGTAGAGACTGGATGGGTTCCCCCATACCTCCCTCATACACGGCAGCATGGCATCCATAGCCGTTCGACTCATCCTGGTTGTTGCCGCATTATCTGCATAAATCATATCTTGACCTCCATAGTGTCCATAAGGGAATTTAAGTTCCCAATCTCATTTGCCTTCTTCCATATGATAAACATATTAACCTATAATGTCAATAGGTAATTTATGAAAACCTTGCTAATACTATAACCCCTGTATTAAAATAGGTAATATGAACAGGAGGTTGATGATATGATTTCAACACGTGGCCGATACGCTCTCCGCGTCATGCTGGATTTAGCCGAACAGAACACAGACCGCTTCATCCCATTGGAGGAAATTGCCAACCGACAGGGGATTTCAAAAAAATATTTGGAAATCATACTGAAAGTGCTGGTGCAACACGACCTGCTGAAAGGCATGCGCGGGAAAGGAGGCGGGTACCGCCTGACGCGATTGCCAGAGGAGTATACCGTCGGAGAAATACTGGAACTCACGGAGGGATCGCTGTCCATCGTTGCTTGTCTGGATGAAGAGAAGAATCCCTGCCAGAAAAAATCCCATTGCCGCACCTTTCCCATGTGGCTCACATTCGACAAAATGGTACATGACTACTTTTTCGGCATCACACTAAAGGATTTGCTGGGATGAAAGCGACACACCGGACAGCACAGGAAAAATATTTCTGCATTGACAAATCAGTTTCTGTCGTCTATAATGATGTTCATTATAAAACATATCGTTTAAATATGTTTTATGAGCACTCGATGAAACATTCAGCATGGGAGGAATTTTCATGTCAAAGATCTATCGCAGCGTTACAGAACTGATTGGCGGCACACCGCTTCTCAAAGCCTCAAATTTCGCGAATGCGAACGGAATCGAGGCAAATCTTCTCGTCAAATTGGAATATTTCAATCCGGCGGGCAGCATAAAGGATCGCATTGCCAAGGCCATGATCGAGAAAGCAGAACAGGAAGGAAAGCTCAAAAGCGGTTCCGTCATCGTGGAACCGACCAGCGGCAATACCGGCATCGGTCTTGCCAGTGTTGCTGCCGCCCGTGGCTACAGAGCCATCCTCACAATGCCGGAAACCATGAGCGTGGAGCGCCGGAATTTGCTGAAAGCCTACGGTGCGGAAATCGTCCTCACGGAAGGGGCAAAAGGTATGAAGGGAGCCATTGCCAAAGCGGAGGAGATTGCTAGAGAGACACCGGGCGCCTTTATCCCCTCCCAATTTACGAATGAGGCCAACCCCGCTATCCATGAGGCCACCACTGGTCCGGAAATTTGGCAGGACACGGATGGTGCAGTGGATGCCTTCATTGCAGGCGTAGGAACCGGTGGAACGGTCACAGGTGTCGGCAGATATCTCAAAAAACAGAATCCTGCGGTCAAAGTCATCGCCGTAGAACCTGAGAGTTCGCCGGTACTCAGTCAGGGGAAAGCCGGCCCCCACAAGATTCAGGGCATTGGCGCAGGTTTTGTTCCCGATACCTTGGATACCGGAGTATACGATGAAGTTCTGGCCATCTCCAATGAGGATGCCTTCCGGTATGGACGCCAGTTTGCACAAGCAGAGGGGGTTCTGGTGGGGATCTCCTCCGGCGCAGCCCTTGCTGCCGCCGTAAAACTCGCCGCACGTCCGGAATTCAAGGGAAAGACCATAGTGGCGCTGCTTCCGGACACCGGAGATCGCTATCTCTCCACAGGACTTTTCACCGACTAAATCAGTATTCACCGAAAACAGGAAAAGCTTCCTTCCCGACGATTCATCATCGGGAAGGAAGCTTTTCCTGTCTCTATTCTTCCGACTCATCCCAGTCATCCGGCACACCCTTGGAAACCAGCACGGGACAATAGGCGTGTTTCAGTACATAACTGGACACGCTGCCCGTGAAGAATGTCTTGAAACTTCCCATGCCACGGCTGCCTATGACAATGAGATCACTTTCCTCTTCCTCCGCCACCCGCACGATGGTTTCCGCGGGATCCCCTACTTCCACACGGGTATGGGCGCGGACTTTCGCCGGGACTACGTGCATGAGCTCTGCCAGGAACTGAAATGCTCCGATTTTCAGTTCCGCCGGTACTTGACCACTGAGGCTCACCCGCTCGAAAGCAGAAACGTTCGCGTTCAGATCTGCCACCATCAGGAGTGTCATCTCTGCCTCCAGCAAACGAGCCAGCTCGATGGCCTGTCCCAATGCCTTGAACGCCTGCCCGGAACCGTCCGTTGGAACCAGAATTCGCTTCACGGAAATCTCGCAGCTGCTTTCGTCCTTCATTGTCCTTCCACCTCCGCTATGTTGTAGAGTTTTTGCTGGCGCACCTCATCCTTGCGAATATCCGCGATGAGCTGCCGTTTGCTGCTGTAGAACTTCCAGCAGAACAAAACCGCCACGATGCCGATGTAGACGAAGAACGCTCCCAGTTCCTTGGAAATGTCCATGAGGCCCGCTCCCCTCGTCACGATATCCCGCACGAAATGAAACTCCCATGTCAAAGGGAACATATGTGTCACCGCTATTACCCAATCGGGGTAATGGGTCAAGGGACCTGTAGGCCCGCCAAAGATGAAGCCTCCTGGAATGAAAAGGATCATACGGCTGGACGCAATTCCGGGATTGGCTGCCGACCAGCCAAAGAGAAGGGCGAGCATCCCCACCGTCATGACGTAAAAGACCTGAATAAAAAGAAACGTCACCAAATGCCCGGAAAACACCATATCTCCCCAAGTGCGCAAGACCGCCATACCTACCACAAAAGAAACCATCAGGCAAAAACCATAGGGTAGGATCCGCACAATGAGATCCCAAGGCGTCCCCTCCAGGAGAATCCTGTCCAGTTCATGGGTCAATCTGAGACGCGGAATCATTCCAATGGTGGCAAAAGTGAAAAACATGCTGCCGAAAAAGAACAGGAAGCCCTGTGTCGTTCCGTTGCTGGTGGAACCTGCCGGATTGAAGAGGTTTCGGCCATTGAGGCTCAGCCGGCTGCCAGACGCTCCCCTGGCCGCTGCTGCCTGCGACTGATCGATGGCGACAATCTCATTGAGTGCCTCCTTGATCTCCGCGCTCCATGCGGTACTGGTATTGTCATAAAAAACGCCAATCGCCGCATCGCTATTTGAGTATCGGTTTTTCTCCAACCCCTGGGGCAGGTAGACCACTGCCACCGCCTGATCCCGGTAGCAAAGGGCTTCCGGATTCACCGCATTATTGAGCACCGCCGTGACCTTCATGTATTCCGAGGCATTGATGCGGTCAATGATCTCATGGCTGTAACGTGTATTGTCCATATCAATCACCGTGACTTTGGCATCCTCGGCAAAGTTGGGACTCATCATAGCGGTGAGCAGCACCGTCACCACCATGGCCACCATGAGACAGACCTTCTCGTATGGCATTCCCTGTCCGGAAAACAGGAACCTTATCTCATTTTTTAACGAGTTCACGATCGGTCACTCCTATCGTCATGCCTGGAATCACACCCTCCTGCGGGTCAATGTATATCCGCACCTGAAATGCAGAAAGGTCGGACTGCCCTTTTTCCCGCGTCTGCTTGAGGTCAGCAAACCCCGGTGCCTGTGCCAGAAGGCGGATCGTGCCCGTCACCTTTTTCTCCCCGGCAACGGTTGTCCCCGTGATGGCATCTCCTTCGTGCAGATATGCCGCCTGCTCCTCACTTACATAGATGTCATAGTAGGCACGACTGCTTTCGAGAAGCACCACGGGCGTGGATGGAGATACCATTTCCCCCTGCTTAGAGAGCACATTCAAGATTTTTCCGTCCTCCGGAGCATAAAGGGTCAGCCGTTCTTTTGCCACCTCCAGTTCCTTGAGCTGCACCTCAAGCTGCTTTTTCTGTTGGCGCAAAGCTTCCACATCATTCGCCATGTTGGCAGCGGATTGGCGCTCCGCCTCGATGGTGGGGAGGCTTTGACCATCCGTTGCCCCGCCCAAAAGCTTTTCCAAAAGCTGCTCCTGCTGAATGACATTGGCCTGAGCCACATCCAGGTTCATGCGGGCATTGTCCACGACGGCCTGCGCCACTGCACCGCCTTCAAACAGTGCGGTATTTCGCTCATAGTCCAACTGAGCGTTTCTGAGCGTCGCCTGGGCCGAGTCCACCGCCGCCCGCTGCTGGTCAATCTGACGGAAACTCTGCGTCTCATTCGTATCAGCGCGGAAGAAATTCACCCCCATGGAACCGCTTGTAGAGTTGATCTGTGCATCCAACTGGGCAATCTGTGCCTTTACCTTTTCAATGGCAAGATCGGTGTCCGTGCTGTCAAGCTGCATGATGATGTCACCCTTTTTCACCAACTGCCCTTCCTTTACTGCTTCGTTCACCAACCGTCCGCTCACGGAATCAAAGGAGAGCTTCACCTGCTCTGCCGTAAGGATACCATCCTTGTGCCTTGTGGCCAGAGCCACTGCATCGTTGCCCTCATACATGAGAACCAACCCTCCGATAATCAAGAGAGCGATAAATACAATGCCCACCCGGGCAGGCTTACTTTTTACTGCCATTTCCTAAACTCCTTCTTTCTGTGCCAATGCACTCGAATCCGCTCCGGCGTCCCCTGACAACTTTTTAAGCAGGCGGCCGAGCTCTCCTTGTTCTTCCTCCGTGAGCTTTCCCATAAGTTCCGTAACACGCAGGTAATGCGCGGGAAGAATGTCGTTCATGAAGTTTCGTCCCTTTTCCGTCAGCACCACAATCTTTCCGCGCCCATCCTGCTCATCCGAACGAATATGCACGAGCTCTTCCTTCTCCATCCGCTGCAGCATGACGCTTATCGTCGCCCTTGTCACCCCGACCTTGGAGGCCAGCACGGAGGGTGCTATGCCTGCCAAATGCTGATGCAGCACCACAAGCGTACAGAACTTCCCTTCCGAAAGATGATATCCCTTCGTCAGAACATCCATGATGGAGCTTTGGATATCCTCTGCTGCCTGCTTGATGCCCAGCATGGCAATCACCGCTGCAGGATTGATTTCAGGAATGATCTCAGCATGCCTTATGAGTTCTTCCATCGTTGGTATCATTTCCCTTTTCAAATTGCCTCACCTTTTTCTAAAAGTTTGTTAGCTTCCTAACTAAAAGTATATGACACATCCCATTCACTGTCAAGTGTTTACTATGAAAAATTAGCGAATCAAGCCCGCAAGGGCGCAGATAAGCTTAGGAACTGTTCATAAATAACTTGACCGTGTGTGCTACGGTAACA
>DFES01000028.1:15005-19001 GCA_002369175.1 Selenomonadaceae bacterium UBA3796 | reverse complement strand
TAGGAAATTCCCTCCAGCAACAAAACAGGCAGCTGTCGGTATTTCGAGGTGAATTTCAGCCCTCTGCGTCCTGCTCATACGGTGGAGTGCAATCTCGATGGGAAGGGGAGGTTTTGCCTGTGGCAAAACTTGAGCAATTAGGTTATAATCAGAGCAGGGAGGGGGGAGATTGTGTGCCCATTTACAATGCTGCACTTTTGGAGATAGACCGGAAGGAAACGCGCAGATATGCAGGCCTTAGGAAAGCGGAGACGTTTGACGAAAACCTCATCGAAGGGGCTTGCGAGGATGCTTTGCTGCTTGCCGCGCCGAAGGGAATCTGGCAGGTCTATGACTATGACTGGAAGAGGCAGGAAATAAAGTCAGAACCACCCTGCAGAATTCTTGGAGAGAAGATAGGAAAACATCTTGCAGGCTGCGACAAAGTGATTCTCCTTGCCGCCACGGTGGGAGAGGAAATAGAGAAAACCGTGACCGAACGGTTCCAAAGGGGCGAATATGCCGCATCCCTTCTTCTGGACGCAGCGGCAACGGCTGCAGTGGAACAGGTGGCAGATGCCATGGAAAAAGCCATTCGCCCTAAGGCTGCCGCCAAGGGCTATCGGATGCGATGGAGATTCAGTCCGGGCTATGGCGATTGGCCTCTGGAACAGCAGCCGGAACTTCTCCGCTTGAGCCATGGGGAGAAAGTCGGCCTGTCCCTTTCAGAAGCACTGATGCTGATTCCCAGGAAGTCCATAACTGCCATCATCGGCCTTTGCAGGGGGGAAGCGGCAGGGGAGGCATCCAGCCTCCATGCTTCCGGAGGGTGTGAAAGCTGCGGCAAAACAGACTGCCCTTCCCGCAAGACATAAGCAGAGGGAAAGAAACATCCGCATTGCAGAAAATGAGAAACCATTGGCGTTAGGGAGATTGGTGATATGGAAGAGAAACGGACCTATACCTCTGAGGATATTCAAGTGTATCTGAAAAATGCCAACGACCGGATTGAAGTTGCAATCAAAGAAGGAAACTACTACGAGGATTATGTGGTGGAGCATGCCAGGAATCATGCCCAGGAGATGAAAATCCTTGCCCAACTGTCCAATCATTACCGGGGACAGGGGTTTCGCGTGAAAATTTATCAGTCAGAAGCAGCGGATTACGGGAAAAAGGAGTTCAGCTTTCTTCGCATTGGTTGGTGCTATAATCCCTATCATTATCCGGAGGAAACAGCCTTTGATTTGTCCTCTGTATTTTCTTTTTTCTCTTTCCGCAAAAAGAAAAGGAAATCCACGCAGCCGGATCTCTTCGGTTTTGGCAAAGAGGCTTATCAAAAGGTGAAAGAGCAGGACACGCTGACACCTGAGGCCATTCGTCTCATGGAGGAGTTTGTGGGCAGAGCAGCCGTTTCCGGGAACAACCGCATTGTCATAAAACGGCAGGAACTTAAAAACATGCTCAAGGGACTGCGTGGAAACCAGCCTGTCATCCTGCGAAAGATTGATACCTACGAGATGATCCGGTATTTCGAGAAAAAGGGATTTCAGGTACGGGTCAAGCGCATGTTCCAGTTTGAATTTTCAAAGGAGAAATTTAAGTGATTCATATATTTGACGGTGCCATGGGCACCATGCTGCAAGCAGGAGGACTCGCTCCCGGTGCCTGCCCCGAACTCATGAACATAGAACGACCCCATGTGGTGCAGAAGGTTCATGAGGCCTATATCCATGCCGGAGCTTCTATCATCGAGACGAACACCTTCGGTGCAAGCTCCTTGAAGCTGGCGCATTACGGTCTGGCAGATCGGGTGAGAGAAATCAATGCTGCCGCCGTGGGCATTGCGAAACGAGCCGCCGCAGGAAGGGCGAAGGTTGCAGGCTCCATGGGGCCTACCGGGAGATTTATCCTGCCCTTGGGGGATCTGGATTTTGAAGAGGCATACGGGGTTTTCCGTGAACAGGCGGCGGCTTTGGCAGAGGCAGGGGCGGACTATATCATCATGGAGACCTGTATTGATCTTCAGGAAATGCGCGCCGCCCTTCTGGCCGTCAAGGAGGTCTGCTCCCTTCCGGTCATTTGTCAGCTTTCCTACAGCGAGGACGGACGTACCGTCACCGGAACGGATCCCAAGTCGGCGGCTGTCACGCTTGCCGCCATGGGGGCGGATATCATCGGTGTCAATTGCTCCCTGGGGCCGGAGCAGCTTGTTCCCATCGTGAAGTGTCTGGCGGAGAACTCCTCTGTTCCCATCAGCGTTCAGCCCAATGCGGGACTGCCCTATCTGGAGAAGGGCGAGACAAAGTTTCCCATGGGGCCGGAGGATTTCGGCGCATGGGGACCGAAGCTTGTGGCGGCAGGAGCCTCTTTCCTGGGCGGCTGCTGCGGCACGACCCCGGAACATATCAGGGCGCTTGCCGAAGCGGTGAAACATTGTCCCGAACCGGAGCGGGGGAAAAAGACAGCTTCTCTCGTGCTCTCCAGTCGGAGCAAGACGGTCACCATTGACAAGGGGCTTCCCACCCGTCTGATCGGGGAGCGCATCAATCCCACGGGACGCAAGAAGCTGGCCGCTGAAATTCGAGAGGGTTCCCTGCTCTCCGTGAAAAAGGAAGCAGTGAACCAGGTAAAAGCAGGTGCAGATCTCCTGGATGTGAATATGGGAGTCGGCGGGATCGACCAGGCCGCTGCCATGAAGCAGGCTGTCATGGAAATCTCCAGGATCACGGATGCTCCGCTGGTGATTGATACAGGGGATGCAAAGGCGCTGGAGGCAGGGCTCCGTGCCTATCCGGGGCGCGCGCTGATCAATTCCGTCACAGCAGAGACAAGCCGCTTGAACGAATTCCTGCCGCTGGCGAAGAAATACGGGGCTGCCATTCTCTGCCTTCCCATTACCGATGCCGGCGTGCCAAAGACGGTGGAGGAGCGCCTGGAGGCTGCGGAAAGCATTGTCCGCACCGCAAAGGAACAGGGTCTCAGGGACGGAGATTTTCTTCTGGATGCCCTTGTCATGACCGTGTCTGCGGATGCCGATGCCTGTCATGCAGTCTTGGAAACCCTCAAGGGATATCGGGATACCTTCGGTTATCCTTCCACCATGGGGCTCAGTAATATCTCCTTTGGACTTCCCAACCGTCCCCTGATCAACAGCACCTTTTTTGCCATGTGCCTTGCGGCAGGTCTGGATGCTCCCATCATGAATCCCTATGACGATGCCATGCAGAACGCCCTTATGGCAAGCGCAGCCCTTCTCGGCAAGGATCCCAACGGTCTTGCTTTCAGCAGGAACGAGGCGAATCTATGTGTGCCGAAGAAGGCCGCCGAGGCAAAAGAAGTCACCATGGATATCCTTTCCGCCATCAAGCAGGCAGTGATGGACGGGGAAAAGGACGGAATCGGGGAACTTGTGGAAAAAGCCATCCAGGAGGGGCATGATACCAATGAAATCACCGAGAAGTCACTGACGGCTGCCATGACGGACATCGGTGTGGATTTCGGTGCAGGCCGCATGTTCCTCCCACAGGTTCTCCTTTCGGCGGAAACCATGCGGGAAGCTTTCCAAAAGCTCAAGGAACTCCTTCCCGCCCAGGAGACTGCCAAGAGAGGCACTTTCGTCATAGCGACGGTCAAGGGGGATGTCCACGATCTCGGCAAGAATATTACGGGAGCGCTTCTGGCAAACAGCGGATTTCAGCTCATTGATCTGGGAAAGGACGTGGACTCCCAGGAAATCGTGAAGGCAGCCATGGAGAGCAATGCCGATATCGTCGGCCTGTGCGCTCTTATGACCACCACCATGGTGCAGATCGACAAGGTCATCGCAGAACTTCAGGCGGCAGGGTGCAGAGCGAAGGTCATGGTAGGCGGCGCCGCCCTTACCCAGGAATATGCTGATGCCGCCGGAGCAGATGCCTATGCCCCGGACGGCGTAAAGGCAGTGGAACTGGCCAAGGCAATGCTCGAGAATTGAAGCAACAAATGAAATGGCTTGGAGAACGCAGCGGCTGCGTTCTC
>DFES01000028.1:0-14945 GCA_002369175.1 Selenomonadaceae bacterium UBA3796 | reverse complement strand
TTCTCCAAGCCATTTCATTTGTTGCGGTTATGATTTTTTCTGCGTCTTGATGGCGGCCTTGTTGCGGTACATGGCGGCATCGGCCTCTTGGAAGAGCTCGTTGAACTCCTGCCCTGCTCGATGGATGGCCAAACCTCTGGCAACCGAAACGGGGATGTCCTCTTCTTCTGCGCGGAAGCTGGCATGGACAGACTTCTCATCGAATCTTGCCAGAAGCTCATCGCGTTTTTCGTAGTCGCTGCCCTCCAGAAGAATGATGAATTCGTCGCCACCGACACGATAGACCGTGCTTTGGGTGAAGACGGAGGAGATGAGGGAGGCGGCCTGGCGGATGAGCTCGTTTCCGGCTTCATGGCCGTATCGGTCGTTGGTAGTCTTCAGGAAATTGACATCGAAGAGTGCCATGCCGTAGGGAAACTTCTCGTTTTGGCTCTTTTCCTTGATTTTTTCCACAGCCTGTCGATAGGCGGCCGTGTTTCTGAGTCCCGTGAGTCCATCCCTGTGGACGTAGTCATCCAGTTTGGCCGCCATTTCGCGAATGGCGTGAGCCAAAGCGCCAAATTCATTGCGGGACTCGTAGGAAATGGCAGTGTCAAGACGGCCGCTGGCGATTTTCTTCACGGCAATGACCATGGACAACAGGGGGCGGATGCCTTGGAGGGCAAGGTAGATGATGAAGAAGGAAATGATCATGGACAGGAACATCATGGTCATGACAAGATGAATGAGCAGGATATTCCGATCCATATAGATATCATCAATCGGAACTGAAATGCCCAGCCAGATGCCGCTGTTGAGATAGGTTTCGCGGGTGTAGAGGCTGTTATTCGGGGGAATCTGAGCCCCTGGGGGGTAGTCCTTGTGATAGAGCACGTGCCTGCTGCGGTCAACGAGGTAGGCGAAGCCGTGTTCATAGACAGACATGCGGCGAATCTCGTGAATCAGGTATTCAAAATCCACATCCATGCCGATGATGCCCAAGGCTTTTCCTTCTACGTAGAGGGGCATGGAATAGGACATTACCTGGACGTTGGTATTGACATCTACGTAGGGTCCAATCCAGGTGGGATTGTGACGGCGCAAGGGGAGGTAGTACCAACCCAGATCTTCCTCGGCATAGCGGGTAATGTCGGTGGAATAGCGTCTGCTGAAGGGTGCATGGGTTCCTTCCCAGTGTCCGGGGGGACGCACCCAGTAGAAACCGGAGGTGGGGCCGGCCAACTCTTTGACGACGCGCAGATAGAAGCTGATGCAGCCGTTGGTGTGATAGGCGATGGGGTAGAGTAGCTGTTCCATTTCCCCGAGGTATTCCTCCTGGTATGCCGGGGAGGAGGCGAAGCGGTCAAAGCTCGCGAGTCTCTGAGCCGCCAGATCCCACATGCCATTTGCAGCGGTACGGATTCCGTCGAGGGCATTGGACAGCCGTTGACGGCTCAGGGTGCTCACGGTATCAAGGGTTTCCGCGATGCGCTCTTCCGCGAGGCGGTTCATGGAGACGTAGCAGATGCTCCCCAGAGCAAAGGCAACGATGAAGACGGTGGAAATTTCCAGCATCACGATGTTGTTCATGATGGAATAGCGGAACTTCAGCAGAATGCTGGCAAAGACAATCATGGACAGGTTCATGGAGCTGAGAATCTCCAGGCTGAACATCTGCCAGACATCCAGCTGATCCAATCCGTATAGGACGCCGGAGAGATCCAGCAAAAGGAAAAGCGCCAAAAGGAAAGGATGGAAGACAAGCATCAAAGGGGTATGCTGCGGGTCCACGGACGGGAGTTTCCTTTGCTGTCCCAGGTGCGGCATGTAGAAGGCAAGCCCCCTGCTGATCAGGAAAATGACGAGGGGCAGTCCGAAGAACAGAGAGAAGTTGAAGTCTGTGACGGCGTAAGAAAAAAGATAATCAGAAAATTCCGTAGATGATGATTTGCCTTCCAAAAGGATGCGGAGGGCATCCGCTTTCTGAGTGGTAAGGCTCAGGCATGCGGTTTTTACGGCAGTGATGAGAAAGATGACGACGGTGAACTTCAGCAAAAGTTCGGGGCGAAGCTTGAAGGAATGACGGGAAGGTGCGTATTTGCTGTGCCAGAGCCGATAAGCAAGCCAGGCGGCGAGGGAGGAGCAGAAAATATCCCTCCAGGGAAGGGAAAACAGCCCAATCGCTTCTTCCAGATTACCGGAAGAAAGAGCCAAGGCAATCTGATGTATTTCCTCGCCATGGAGGAGTGCTTCTCCCAAACCCACACCAAGGACGGCGGCAGGTCCCCATATAAGACCGAGAACCGGCGGAAGAAAGGAACTTGCCCGGAATACACCCGGAGGCATGACCAGCAGTATGTCGGCACATATCGTAACGATCCAATAGAGGAGCATGGAGACACCCACCGGAAGAATCGCTTTCTTCAATGATCTCACTTCCTTGTTGTCCTATCAGGGGATCTGGAATGCAGTGCAGGCTTCTTCCCCATAAATTTCTTTCAGGTGCTGGACCAGGGGGCGTGTTCTTTCCCGGAAGGGAGCGAGCTCTTCTTCCGTCAGTTCTGCAATTTCCACGCCCGCAGTTCGGAACTCTTCCTTGATGCGCTCTTCGTCCTGTTCCATACGATCCCTTCCCCAGTCGCAGGCCTCCCGCATCGTTCGGCGCAGAAGTTCCTGTGTTTTGGGTTCCAGGCTTTGGAACATCTGGTCATTGGCTAGGAAGATAAAGTTTTCATAACAGTAATTCCACACCGTCATGTATTTTTGCAATTTCTGCAGCTGAGCGGAATCTGTGGTAAAGAAGCCATTGTCCTGACCATCTACGACGTTATTGGAAATGGCATCGGGAATCTCGCTCCAACTCAGCATCACGGGAACGCCTCCAACTGCGCGGATGAAGTCCTCATGGACGCCTCCTCCGGGCACGCGGACTCGAAGTTCTGCCATATGTTCCAGATCGCGGATGGGCCGCTTGTTATTGGAAAGCTGTCGAAAACCGTTGTGGGTGGAACCCAGGTAAATAAGTCCCTGATTCTTCAACAGTTTTGCATAATACGCTCCGCCGGTGCTGTCGATGATGCGCCGGACCTCCTGGTAGCTGGTGTATGCCCAAGGGATGGAGGCCACGGCCATTCTTTTGTCCAGGAGGGTTAGGATTCCCGCCCCATAGACTCCCAGGTCGACGCTGCCATCTGCCAGCATCTCGACACCTTTGCGTGTATCGCCTCCGGTCAGGTGTTCATTCATAAACAGGGTAATCTGGATGTTTCCCCCGCTTTCTTCCGAGACCATCCGGGCGAATTTCTGGGCAACCATGCCGTCCATGGAAGTGCTGCCGCCATTGCTGGTCATGACCAGGCGGAGTTTCTCGTAGGTGTTTTCGGGACTCTCTACAACGGCGGTGGAGCCGCAGCCGGAGAGAAGGGTCGTGGCCGTGATGAGGAGAAGGACAAGCCGAAGGAGACGTGCAGACATGCAATCACATTCTTTCGCGTTGATTTCTTATTTAGAAACTTTTTAAAGTTTCTAAACATGATATGAACTGTATCATCCCTTTATCTTCGTCATGGAGCAGGAAAAGTCCTGCCAATCTCCTCTTCTTCCTTTTCATTCTTCCTTATTTTTGAGATTGCGATCCAATACTTTCTCAATGGTCTCCCTTACCTCATCCTTTTCCAGATCCGATACTGTAAGTTCTCCACGGAAGAGTTTTTCCATGATCTCGATATAGGTGCGCCCAAGGGCCCAGGTAAGCATGGCTGCTGTGCCGCCGCTGATGGTGCCGCCGATGGCGGTTCCGATTCCGGGAATGAGCTTTATTAGGTTGGAGGCAATGGCCCGCCCTGCAAAGGTTGCTCCCGCAACCCCGAGGAGGGAGCTTGCGATGCTGGCGGCCAGACCCTTTGTCATGCTGATGCCGTAGACGCTTGTGATGCGGATGAACATGCTGATTTGGATCGGCGCGAGAACAACAGCATCCGACATGGGCAGGGGGGAATAGCCTGCGCCGAAGGCCAGACTGACTGTCTGCTTGATGATGGTGAGCGCCTCGCTTTTCTTCAGTTCCAGGGAAGCCTGCTGCGCGTTCACCCATGCGCGGCGGGCGGATTCCGGGAGAACGTCCAGGGTAGTCTGCACGAGTTCGGGGACGCCGTAGGGCTTTGCGGTAAAATCCTCGTCCTCATAGGCTTCGGCCAGTACGATGGAGATGGCACGGATGGGGAGGTTGTAGCTGCCGATTTCCGATGCGAAGGCCTTCGCGTGTTTTTTCAGATAGGCCTTTGTGATGACAAGGATGACGGGAATGTCGCATTCCTCGGAAATCATGCGGACAAAGTCCTGCTCGGATTCCTCGAAGCGGTCAGAATCCGACTGGACGCAGTACCAGACGCAGTGGATGAATTCATCGGCATGTTCCGGCCCCAGGTCGATTTTCTCCTGGATGAGGCCGCGGATTTCCGCAATGGATTCCCTTTTGCGTGCTTCGTTGAGTTCCAGTCCCACGGTATCGTAAATGCGGATGGGAACGCCTTCCTTTTCGATTTTTCGGCAGCAGGAGGTCACCGGCTTTCCCATGCCCGTTTCCGCAAGATGCTCACGAAAGGCGGCGTTGATCAGGGTGCTCTTGCCCACGCCTGTCTTTCCGGCGATGATGATGTTTACATGACCGAGTTCCTTCATTTCCTTTCGAAAGTCACTTACCATTTTCTTCAACAGTTCCTCCACGTTTGTATATTCCAGCACCTCATAGGAAGATTCCTTTTTTTTCTCGATTCCATGCTCCATGGTGATTCTCCTTTCGCTGCTTTCTTTTCTTTACCGATACAAAATTTCGCCTTTTCATCGGAAAATCCTGCCACCGGTGGCAGGATAGGAGGAAAAAGACTGCCACTCATCGAATTTGTATGCTAGAGTCGAACTTCTGATTTGCAGGTTCTTCCCATGAAAACATCGGAAGAATGGCGTTGCACGGAAAAGGAGATGATGTTTCTTGAGCAGGATGATACGTTTTTTGGCTGCGTTCCTTCCGCTGATGCTCTTGATGGTTGGTTTTATGGCAACGGGGAGTGCAGCGTCCCCCGTCAGCGGGAAGAAGCTGTTGTTTGTTCCCATCGACAATCGTCCCATTACGGACAAGGAAACCAGGGAGGTAGCGGAGAAACTCGGTTATGAGGTTCTGGTGCCGCCGGAGACGCTCCTGGGAACCAGAGACCAGTACGGCGATCCCGAGGGGCTTTGGAAGTGGCTGCGCGAAAATGCCAGGGGTGCCGATGCGGCCATCGTTTCCACGGATGCCATGATTTACGGAAGTCTTGTTGGTTCCAGGAATCATGAGCTTTCACGGGAAACCATCCTGGAGCGGGTCAAAAGGTTCGAGGAGTTTCATGGGGATTTTCCCCGGCTTCCCATCTATGCCTTCGGCACGATTATGAGGACGCTGATCTCGCCTCATCATTCCGGCGGCATGGAACCGGCAGAATATGAAAAGTATGCCATGAAAATCTACGATTACAGCGTACTGCGGGACAAGATGGACATGGGCATCCAGACCGGACGGGATGAGAGGGAGTTTGCCAGGGTGAAGAAGGAGCTTCCTCCTGCGGCCCTGCGGGCGTGGGAAGTCCGCCATGAACTCAATTACGCTGCGAATGAAGCCTTGGTGGATCTTGCGCGCAAGGATGTGTTTGTCTTTTTCCTGCTGGGAGGCGATGATAGCGCCCCCCTGTCCCAGACCCATTATGAAAGCCGTCATTTGAAGGCATACGGAAGTTCTCTGGGAAAGACGCGGTTCCAGGTGATGTCCGGGGCGGATGAGCTTGCCATGGTGATGCTCTGCCGCGCCGTCAATGACAATCTGACGGATATTCCCTTCGTCTATACAGTTTACAATGAGGGGGTTGGCCGGAATGTGATTCCCACATACTGCAGCGAGAAAATCGGAGATGACGTGGAGGACGCTGTTATCGCAGCCGGAGGCATGATGGTTTCGCAGCCGGATAAGGCGGAATTTGTTCTGGCCATCAACACGAATCCCGATGGAAAAACCCTTGAGGCAAATTCTCCTGCCAATACCATTCGCCCCCGCAAAGGGACGAAGCATTTTGTCTCCCAGGTGAAGGAACTTGTGGGGAAGGGATACCCTGTGGGTGTTGGCGACATCGCCTGTTCCAACGGCTCGGACAATGCGCTCATGGAGCAGCTTCGCAAGGAGAATATGCTCTTTCAGCTCCGCGCCTACGGAGGTTGGAACACGGCAACCAATACGACGGGATTTCTGATTGGCACAGGGCTTTTATCGAAATGGATGAAGGAAAAGGATACCCAGGAATTGATGCTCAAGCGGTATCTCGATGAGTGGGCGTACCAGGCGAACCTGCGCCAGCGTCTGGGGGGAGAACTCGGAAGCATTCCCGGCGAAGGCACGGGGGCAAAGCTTGACGGGAAGCGCAAGGCTGCTGAGGAGCGTCTGACCCTCTGGATGTCGGAATTCGCAAAGAAGAACATGAACCTGCCTACGGGGCTCTCCCTGGCAAAACTTCGGGTTACCCTTCCCTGGAACCGTCTTTTTGAATGCGATCTTGATTTTTGATGTGGATAGGGGAAAAGGAGTATGAAGCATTTTAAGGTGTTTTTTCGAGTCGGGCTTCTGTTTTTTGTCATCATGGGGGGCGGAATGACAACAGCACATATGACGAACATTCCCGCGGCTTCGCCCCAAATCCAATATTTTGGCCGTTGGGATGTGCGGGATGGAGTATACCGCTGCGGCTTCGGGGCGACCTATATCAAAGCAAATTTCACCGGAACCGCCCTCAAGGCGGATCTAAAGAACCGGGGGGATATCTGGTGGCGGGTCAGCATTGACGGAAGCGATTTTCGCCGCTTCCGTCCCCGGGGAAGGGATACGGTTCTGGCGGAAAACCTGCAGCCCGGAGAACATAAGGTTCTCCTTGTCCGCTCAACGGAGGGGGAGGCCGGCATCACCGAGTTTCGCGGTTTCGCAGTCGATGAAGGGGCGCACTTGACAGCCCCGGATCCCAGGAAGGAGCGCCGGTTGGAATTCGTCGGAGATTCGATCACGGCAGGCGCGCTGAATGACGGGAAATGGGTGGAGGACTATCATGAGGTAGAGGACAATGATATGTCCTATGGCCCACAGTTGGCGCGCATGCTGGATGCGGATTACAGCGTCATTGCAAAGTCCGGCCAGGGGGTGGTGCATAATTATGCAGAGAAGTGGCCCGGCCATGGAGTGCATGCTGCTGACAGCTACGCCTGGACTTTTTTCTACAATACATTCGGCGCAAAGAATCTGGAATGGGACACGAGCCGCTTCCCCGTGGATGGAATCCTTATTTCCATCGGAACCAATGATTTCACGGATGCCAATCGAAAACCGACGGCGGAGGAATTCAAGGAGGGGTATCGGAAGCTGGTTTCTGTCGTCCGCAGCAGGAATCCGGGCAAGGAGATTATCTGCATTGCGCCTTTTTCCATTGCCATCGGGCCCTATGCAGAAGAATGGACAGGGCAGGTGGTGGAAGAAATGCGAGCTGCAGGGGATGAAAAGGTGCATTTCATTCCTGTCACGGAAGGAGGATGCCACATGCTCCTTCCGGAGGACTTTGTGGACGGGTCAACCCATCCCACAAAGGATGGCTCCAGGAAAGCAGCCATCTATCTCAAGGAAAAAGTAGCGCATATCCTGGGATGGTAGAGAGGTCTGCTTGACAGCTCATTCACGGGAATGGGCTGTTTTTTATGGAACCATCAAGAAACAAGAAATATCATACGAGGAGCGGATCACATGGCATATTTCTACGTATTTCTCGGAGGCGGTCTTGGCGCTGTGTGTCGTTATATGATCACGACGTTCACGGTTACTCAATTTGGAGCGGCGCTCCCGGTCAGTACCTTGGTTGTCAATACCTTTGGAAGTTTTTTCATGGGGCTGGTTCTCGGCTTGCTCCTGCCCATCGCCCATCATCTCCACCTACTTCCCGAATCTGTGCGCCTTCTTATCACCGTGGGTTTCTTGGGCGGGCTTTCCACCTTCTCTGCTCTGACGGTGGAGACGCTGGCTCTGTACCGCAGTGGTCATGTGCTTCTTTCGGTGGTGAACATGACGGTAAATGTTGCCTTCGGCCTCCTGGCAGCATTTTTGGGCCTCTACCTGGCTTCCCTGGTGCACAAGTGATGTTGCGATGCAAAGCAGAAAGGATAATCTTCCATGCGTATTGAATGTATATGATGTGGAAAAGATTTCGGATGGGAGAGTGGTGAGATGCTGGCAAGTTTGAGCATGTTGTTGGAAGGGAAAGGCATAGACTATAGAAAATCTTCTGTGCTGCAAGGTGTTTTGATGGAGCGCCTGGATACCGCATACATTGATTTTCTCCATAGACAGCAGATGCACCCCTACAGCCAATATGTAGTCACTACGGAGGACGGCCCCGTCTGGCATATCCAGACACTGAACGAGGAAGCCTATGAAAATATCATCAAGAAGTTCCTGCATGGCCGGGATTCTTTTACTCTGCGGCATACCGGGCAAAAGGTGTTCATCCGGCATCATCAGGTGGACTTCCTGAAGAAAACCGACCTTTTGGATGCCTTCTATTATGAACAGGCAGGACGCGACTTTCCGTTGGAATTTCTGACCCCTACGGCCTTCCGGCAGAACAACCGCTATGTGATTTTGCCGGATATACGATTGATATGCCAGAATCTGATGATGAAGTATACCATGTCTTCCCGTACGGTTGACATGATGGATGAAGAAGCACTGGAACAGATTGTGGAACATTGCTTCATCAAGAGGCACAGGATAC
Organism: Selenomonadaceae bacterium UBA3796; assembly: GCA_002369175.1. Taxonomy (GTDB): domain Bacteria; phylum Bacillota; class Negativicutes; order Selenomonadales; family Selenomonadaceae; genus UBA3796. The sequence goes on along the minus strand of DFES01000028.1, from coordinate 6,135 downwards.
AGTCCAAACCGTTCCCGGTGGAGGGGAGTACCATTCCGGGGTTTGTCGGAAGCGTCACCATCCATTGCAAAGGGACGGAAACGATGGCGAGGTATTTCCGGCTGCTTCTGGATTTTGGGGAATTTTCAGGAGTTGGCGTCAAGACTGCTGTCGGTATGGGTGCTATGCGACTGAGGGGGGGATGAAAATGAAGGAAGAGAAGCGTCTTCGCTTGACAATCGGAGCATTGCTTCATGACTTTGGAAAGGTGATATATCGCGCAGGAGAGGACAGCAATCGACATGCATTGAGCGGGGCAGCCTATTTATCGAGCGAACGTGTGGGCATGACGGACAGGGAAGTCCTGGCTTGTGTCAAATATCATCATGCAAGTGATTTGCGTCAGGCAAAGCTGGAAAAAGACGCATTGGCCTACATCGTCTATATGGCAGATAACATCGCTTCGGCGGCAGATCGGCGGGAGCAGGAGGAGACGAAGGCTGTTGGGAAGGGATTCGATCGCACGAAGCCGATGAATTCCATTTTCAACCTGCTGCATGGGAATCATGGTGAAATGAGCTACTCGCCGCATCGAACAAATGTGGAGAAGGAAATCAACTACCCTGCAGCAGAACAGGTACCCTTTGGGACAAGCGATTATCAGGCTATCCTTCGCAACCTGACGGAAAATATGAGGGGCATGGAATGGTCGCAAAGCTATCTCCATTCCCTCATGGATGCATTGGAGGCCAATCTGTCCTTTGTGCCATCTTCCACGAACAAGATGGAAGTTGCGGATATCTCTCTTTACGATCATTTGAAGCTGACAGCGGCCTTTGCGGCAGGCATCGAAGCCCGTCTTGCAGAACAAGGGGAAAGCGATTATTGTCGGCGGCTCTTTACAGACGGCAAAGAATTCTACAAAGAAAAAGCATTCCTGCTCGCTGTATTGGATCTCTCCGGCATTCAGAAGTTCATCTATACCATCACATCCAAAGGCGCTCTCAAAACACTCCGCGCCCGTTCCTTCTACCTTGACTTCCTGATGGAGCATATTGCGGATGAATTGCTGGAGCGTTTGGAACTGACACGTGCAAATCTTTTGTACAGCGGAGGCGGACGTGTGAATCTGCTCTTGGCGAATACGGAAAAGACACGCCATCGCTTGAGGGAATTCCAGCGGCAAGTCAACGCATGGTGCCAGCAATATTTCGATATTTCTCTGTATATGGCTGTAAGCTGGGCAGAATGCAGCAGCGGTGACCTTCAGGACAATCCCAGGGGAAGCTATGCCGGCCTATATAGAGCCTTGTCCAAGGGCTTGTCGGACAATAAGGTGCAAAGATATACCGCTGAGGAAATCCTTTCCCTCAATGAGAAGGCAATCGAAGAGGATGCCAGAGAATGCAAAGCCTGCCGCCATTCGGGCAGAGTGAATGAGGATGCTCTGTGTCCCATCTGCGCTGCCATGCAGAGATTGTCTGCCCACATCATGGAGAGTGCATATGAATTCTTCGCAGCCCTGCCGGAAACGGATGAACAGCATCTTCCTCTGCCGGGAGGATATGTCTTAGCAGCAGGAAGTGAGCGAGAGGTAAGGGAGTGGCAGCAGCGGGATATGCTCCGTCTTTATGGCAAGAACCGCTTCTACACAGGGAAGGCCATAACGGCGCGCTTGTGGATTGGGGACTACCATACGGGAGAAACCTTTGAGGAACTCGCAAAGTGTGCCAAAGGCATACATCGCCTTGGGGTTTTGCGTTCTGACGTGGATAACCTGGGATTGGCCTTTGCCATGGGATTCCAGAGGCCGGATGGAGATCGGCGTTATGTGACTTTGTCGCGGACGGCGGAACTGTCCCGTCAGCTGTCGATGTTCTTCAAGCTGCACATCCGAAAAATCATGGCACAGCCGAACTTCACCTTGACGGGGCAGAAGAAGGATTGCCGCCATGCTGCCATCGTTTATTCCGGAGGTGATGACCTCTTCATTGTCGGTGCATGGGACGATATCATCGAATTTGCTGTCGACCTGCGCAACGCATTTTCCCGTTATGGGGAAAATACCCTTACTCTATCCGCGGGAATCGGCATTTATCCTGCTTCCTATCCCATCAGCGTAATGGCAAGGGAGACCGCTGCCATGGAAGAGAAGTCAAAGCTCTATCCCGGCAAGAATGCGGTTACCCTGTTCGAGGACGGGAGCAGCCATTCTGTACAGGATGCTTCCGGAAAGATGCTGTCCATCAGTGACGGAACCTATGCATGGGAGACGCTGGAGCAACAGGTACTGGGCGAGAAATTTCGCACGATGGAGGACTTTTTCAATGCCTCGGATCGTGGCAAGAGCTTTCTCTACAAGATATTGGAACTCTTGCGGAACCGCTCTGACAAGATCAGCCTTGCCCGCTATATCTACCTGCTTTCCCGCATGGAACCGGAGGACACAAAGGAAAATAAGGAGGCAGTGGAACATTACCGCGCATTTGCGGCAAAGATGCTGCGCTGGTACCAAAACGAGGAAGATGTGCGCCATCTGAAAACAGCAATCCAGATTTATGCATATCTCACAAGAGGAACGGAGGCCGAACATGAAACTGCTGGACTTAGATCATGAGAATTTTGTCGATAAGGCGGAACAAGCAATCAATCGATTGAATGAGGAGAAGGATAATCGGGGGAAACCCATCCGTGTTGTCAGCACGTCCCAAATTCGCAACTTACTGTCCATGACGTCGGATATCTACCATAAAGTAATACTTTTGCGGGAAGAGGACTTGGACGAAGATGTCAAGGGAAGGATTGCTTATCTTCGGGTGCGCTGTATTTACGAATCGGGCAGAAATGAATCCGTCAAGGTTTTTGTGAAGAACAGTCGTTTGCTGGAAATCCTCCCCAAAATCGCGACGAGGAAGGAATACATTCTGTTCAGTCAATACATGGAAGCATTGGTAGCGTGGCGGAAGTATCGTTATGGACAAGATAGCTGAGGAGGAATGAGAGTTATGTACGGAAAAATCCAAATTACAGGGAATATTGAACTGATGACGGGAACGCACATTGGCGGATCGGATGCTTTTGCTGCCATCGGAGCTGTGGATTCGCCTGTTGTTCGCGATGCCCTCACCAATCATCCCATGCTTCCCGGCAGTTCCCTGAAGGGGAAAATGCGCTCTCTGCTCGCCAAAGCGTACAATGAGGCACCGGTCAAGCACGATGATGATGCTCCGCGCTTGCTCCGGCTTTTTGGGACGGCAAAAGAGAAAAGTGCCCGGAGAAGTCGGTTGCTGGTCTCTGACATGTTCATCACAGAGCAGAGCAAATCGGAGCTTGAAAATCAAGGAATCTCCGGTTTTACGGAGGTGAAGTTCGAGAATACCATCAACCGTTTGACGGCGGTGGCGAATCCTCGCCAGATTGAGAGAGTGGTTCGTGGGACTGTTTTTGATCTGGATATGATCTATGAGGTGACAGATATCCGGGAGATGGAAGAGGATTTTCAGACGCTTGCCTATGGGATGCGGCTTATTCAATATGATTACATCGGCGGACATGGCTCCAGGGGCTATGGCAAGGTGCGGTTCCGCAATGTCCTTGCTGAGCGTGTCGTTGGGGATGTGGAGGAAGAGGTCGTGGAAAGGGTAAATGCCATACTGAGGACGGAACTGGAAGACTGAGGAATGAGGGGTGGTCAGATGAAATATGCGATCTATAGGCTGTTTTTCCCAAAAGGCGTGCATTTTGGGCAGACCACGCTGGAAAGTTCAGAGATGACATTTCAGGCAGACCGGCTCTTCTCGGCACTCTGCAATGAGGCGGTTTCCCAAGGAAGCGATGCATTGGACAGGCTTGTATCCTTGGCAGAAGATGAGAAAATACTCCTCTCGGATGCTTTTCCCTACGCGGATGGCGTGTATTTTCTGCCCAAACCGCTGCTTCCCATCGAACATGCCTGGCAGGAAGAAGATATTAGCAAGCGGAAATTATACAAGAAGCTGTCCTATCTTCCCTTGTCTGCATGTTCCGATTATCTGGAAGGCAAGCTGCAAGTGGAAACTCTGGTACAGATCAAGTTCGGCGTGAGCAGCATGAAGGTATCCGTCAAATTGGAACCGGGGGAGGAAGCAGAGCCGTATCGGATTGGCACATTTTCTTTCCGGGAAGGCTGTGGACTCTACATCATTGTGGGGTATGAAGAGAAAGAAGCGTTGTCTTTTGTCGAGGAATTGCTGGAAAGTCTGGCCCTTTCCGGAATCGGAGGCAGGCGCTCCACTGGCATGGGACGATTTGAATTGCGTAGAGGAACTCTTCCCAAAGAAGGAATTGAGCGCATGGATGGAGAATATCCATATTATACAAATCTTTCCGTGGCATTGCCCGAGCCGGAGGAATTGCCAGGGGCGTTGGAGGGGGCGAGATATCTGCTGGAAAAGCGCAGCGGATTTGTTGCATCGGAGCAATATGCGCCAGAACCTCGACGCAAGAGAGATGTCTATGCATTTCAGGCAGGCTCCTGCTTCTCCCGCAGATTCAAGGGGCAGCTCCGGGATGTGTCAAATCGCGGAAAGCATCCTGTATATCGCTATTTGAAACCTATTTTTATGGGGATGGGGAAATGAAAGATTTTTTGGAGCAATACGAGGTGAAGCTCACGGTTCGAGGCCCGGTTTTTGTCGGCAACGGTCGGGAGTTCAGCAAAAAGGAGTACATCTTTCTTCCCGGCAGGCGCATAGGAATAGTGGATGTGGAGCGAATTTACCGGCTCATGAGAAAGAAAGGACGTATTCCGGAATTTGAAAAGTTCATGATGGGTGGGTATTCGGATTTAGGGCGATGGCTGGAAAACGAAAGAATGAAGGAGGAGGTCATGAGAACCTGTCTGGCCTATTCGCTGGACAGTGGAGACACGACATTGACCCGAGGGCAGCGTACCCAGATTATGGCGTACATGAAAGATCCCTTGGGAAAACCCTATGTGCCGGGAAGTACATTGAAGGGGATGTTTCGCAGCATTCTGGCGACAGAAAAATTACTGCGCGATGCATCCGGATTGCGCCAGGCGCTCCAAAGGGAAGTGTATCAGGAACTTCCCCGTGCGAGAGGGCGGAGGCAATACTGTCTTTCTTCCACAGCTTCCAAATTGGAGGCAAAGATCTTTCGAACCATGAAACGTGAAGACACGAAACCCGAGGATGCGGTGAATGATAGGCTGTCGGGCTTTGTTGTAAGCGATTCGGAGCCGATTGACCGTAGCCGGCTGGTTCTTGCGCAGAAAGTGGAACGCAGGACGGACGGAACAGAAAAAACATTGAATCTGCTGAGAGAATCCCTCTGCCCCGGAACAGAGATTCGTTTTACGATTACGGTAGACCATAGCCTTTGTCCGGTGACGAAGGCGAGTCTGTTGGAAGCAATCAGCCATTTTGATGCTGCCTATAGCGATCATTTTCTCCAGGCTTATTCGGGATTTGACCGTCTGACACCGCCACAGGTCTACGTGGGCGGTGGAACGGGTTTTGTCACCAAGACGTTGGTATATCCGCTGATGGGAAAGAAGGACGGTATCCACACGACCGTAGAAATCTTCGATAAAACAGGGGTTTCCCCAAGGCACAAGCATAGGAACGACAAGGCGCTGGGCGTGTCGCCGCATATCCTGAAATGTACCCGATATCGCGGAACTCTCCTGCAAATGGGGCTTTGTGATGTGTCCATGAAGTGATTTTCCCCCGCACCGCATACTATCTGCTGGGAGGAGGATGGGGGGAACGGAAAGGAGGTGAAGAACTCGTGTATTTCCTTTTCCCACGCAAAATGCATTGGCAACGCTTGAAAAATCTGGCGTTCGCAAGATGAGGATTATGAAAACAAATCCCCGTAAGGGGACGGAAACCTATACTCATGGAGTCTCTAAGGACTCCATGAGTTATATTATTATGAAAACAAATCCCCGTAAGGGGACGGAAACTGCCAACCCCAATACCATCGATCGTGCTCTTCCTGTGTTTAACAAAACAAATCCCCGTAAGGGGGCACATTACCCCGAAAGGAGGCGCATACCTATGAGTTATTTATACATATCCGAGCAGGGCGCGGTATTCAGCATTGACGGCGGATATTTTATTGTTACGCATAAGGACGGTATGAATCACAAAA
>DFES01000191.1 GCA_002369175.1 Selenomonadaceae bacterium UBA3796 | reverse complement strand
TGGGCAATTTCAGGATGCCCTTTAGGAAATGATTTGGATATCACGTTAAGGAGGTGAATACACATGGCAGTAAAGATTCGCTTGAATCGCATGGGTGCGAAGAAAAATCCCTTTTATCGCATTGTAGTGGCAGATTCCCGCGCACCGCGTGATGGCCGTTTTATCGAGATCCTTGGGAATTATGATCCTTCCAAGCAGCCTGCTGTCGTCCAGGTTGACGAGGAGAAGGTCATCGACTGGATGAGCAAGGGCGCACAGCCTACGGATACCGTTAAGGCTCTTCTGCGCAAGCAGGGTGTGATGGCCAAATTCGCAGAAGCCAAGAAAGCAAAGAAAAACTAAGGAGGCATCAGCATGAAAGAGATTGTTGAGGTTATTGCAAAATCCTTAGTGGACCATCCGGAATCCGTTGTGGTGGAGGAGAAGGAGGAGGGGCATCAGCTCCTTCTGGAGCTTCATGTGGCAACGGATGATATGGGAAAGGTCATCGGCAAACAGGGACGCATCGCAAAAGCATTGCGTACTGTTGTCAAAGCTGCGGCTATGCGTGAAAACAAAAAGGTCACAGTTGAGATTGTTTGAGAAATGCGGCATGCCTCCCATGATTCTGGGAGTAGTGCCGCTGTTTTTTTAGAAAGAGTGAGGTCATAGTATGGACAGCATTTCAGTGAAGGTTCCCGTTACCGTCAAGGCAAAGCTGACGGAAAAGCTCAAGGAAAACATTCTCAAGGAACTGGAAGAGAACATCAAGAGGACGGAACTGGAGATCCAGCAGATCAACATCCAGGAGCGTCGCGTCATTGATGAGAACAAGCCGGATGTGGAGACGGCAGAGGGAGCACAGCAGATGCAGGCCATCCAGAAGCATTTCGGGATGGAGCGCCAGAAGCGCCTGGAGTTCCGCGCCCAGTCCTTGCAGCGGAAGGAAGAGACGGAGAAGCTGGCCATTGGCGCAGAGATCGTACAGGGCACGTTGGAGCGTCAGGTGGAGATCCATACGGGCGACGATATGCGCGAAGTCATGAACGTGGAAATCCTCGTAGAGGATGATAAGGTTGTTGCAATCCGTGGTTGAGGACAGGATGGAAAAACGCATTGTCATAGGAAAGGTTGGGGCTCCTCATGGCATTCATGGGGAGCTTCGCATCCAGCCCCTGACGGATTTCGTGGATCGTTTTGAGGGGCTTGGGGAGGTCATGGTGGGAGACGAACTCCTTCACGTGGAAAGCGTGAAATATCACGGCCAGTCCATACTCCTGAAATTCCGTGAATATCCTGTGAGGGAAGAGGCCATGAAGCTTACGGGCAGACTTCTCACCGTGGATCGCAGCGAGGCCGCCCCCCTTTCCGAAGGGGAGTTCTACACCTTTGACATCATCGGGCTTTCGGTGTTTGACCTGCGGGGAAATAAAATGGGCGTTGTGGAAAATGTCCTCCGGACGGGAAGCAATGATGTCTACGCAGTTCGAAGCGAGGAGGGCAGGGAGATTCTTGTTCCTGCGCTGAAAAAAGTCGTAAAGGAGATCGATCTCCCGGGGGGCAGAATGCTTGTGGAAATGATGGAAGAAGAGGAAGCGGAGCATGCGCATTGATATGATAACCCTTTTTCCGGAGATGTTTGCAGGCCCCTTTGGCGACAGCATCATAAAAAGAGCCGTGGAGAAGGGGATTTTGGATATCCATTTCACGAATTTTCGTGATTTTGCCTTTGACAAACACCGGCAGGTGGATGATTCCCCTTTTGGCGGCGGCAGCGGCATGGTGCTGAAGCCGGAGCCGTTGTTCCGCGCTGTGCGCCATGTGAAGGAGAGCACGGCAGAATACGGGAGCCGCAGGGTTCTTCTCATGGATCCCGGTGGAGTCCCCTTCCGTCAGGACAAGGCGAAGGAACTGGCGAAGTATGAGCAGCTCATCTTCATTTGCGGCCATTATGAGGGGTTCGATGCGAGGATTACAGAGAACCTGGCAGACGAGGCCATTTCCATCGGTGATTATGTCCTGACGGGCGGTGAGCTTCCCGCCATGGTCATCACCGATGCGGTATCCCGCATGCTGCCCGGCGTTCTTGGCTCCGAGGAGTCCGCGCCCACGGATTCCTTCTACGATGGTCTGCTGGAATTTCCCCAGTACACGCGCCCGCGGGAGTATGAGGGCATGCAGGTGCCGGAAATCCTCTTTTCGGGGGATCATGGAAAGATCCGCCAATGGAGGAGGCAGCAGTCCCTTCGGATAACAAAGAAAAACCGCCCGGATCTCCTGGAACGGGCGGAACTCACAGCAGAGGACAGGAAGTTTTTGTGTTCTCCGGATGCATTTGAAGGTTTTGCCTGTGGCAAAACTTGAACAAGAGCGACCATGCGAGTTTTGCAGTCTCACATGGTCGCTTTTTCCGCTTGAAAGTTGTCGTCATAACGAGGCAGAAGATGTCTCCCCACTTCCGCAAGTGGTTTGTTATGCCTATTGCCGCAGAACCTCCTTATGGGCGTTGATGATTTCTCCCATGAGCATCTTCCCCCGGATGTCGGGATGAAGGCCGTCAATGGAGAAGCCGTAGTCCATGACGGTATGTGTCCTGTCGTAGAAATACGGCTCAAGGTCAATGGAATGGGGGATTTTCCGTATATAATCATTGATTTCTTCCATTTTTGCATGCCATTTCGGATCGGTGGCTGCCTGAAAGGCAAAGGCGATGCTTTGCGGGTTGACGGGCATCAGCGTGAGGAAGATGGGGCGTATGTCATTGCGGCTGCAAAGATCCCGCATGGCCCGTATATCCGCGATGACATCCTCCGCCGATATCTCGGAGGCCCGCAGGCTGTTTGTGCCTGTGAGGATGATGAGGTTTTTCGGCCGGAAGGGGAGAACGTCCTGCTCAAACCGTTCCAGTGAGGTGCGGGAGGTATCTCCGCTTCTGGCAAGATTTATGGCGGAAAAGTCGAGATATGTGGTATAGCTGTATTCCAGGGAAGCAGGAGAATATGAGACAGCGCCGCCGCCATGGGTGATGCTGTCCCCGAAGACTGCGGCAAAGACGCGGGAATCCTGTTCCTTTACGATGAATTCTTCGGAATCGGAATAGGTGCCGACCGTGTTCCCATTGGCATCCACTCCACGGACGCGCCAATAGTATTCCCCGGCGTAAGGGCGGGGGTACTCGTCGTAGGCGGTGGAGGCATTTGTGACAACCTTGTGCCAGGCGCGGTCCGGTGTGGGGGAAGCATCGTTTTCTTTTTGGGGCGGATGGGTCATGAGTTCCACTTCATATCGGTCGACGCCGTTGAGGGGAATCCACTCATAAACCGGATACAGGGGCTGCTCATAATTCGGCATCCGGTCGAAGTCATTGATGAGCGGACGATCCGGCACAGGCTTGTCCGGATGGACGGTGATGGGTTCTGCATCCGAGAATTCGCCGATGGGCTCATGATGAAGTCCGAGGGCACGGACGCGCCAATAAATGATATGGTGGTTTTTGGCGTAACTGCGCAGGTCGGCTTGCCATCCGTTGGTGAAGACGGCTTTTGTGCTGTAGAGATGGTTTCTCTTGGAAAGCGCTGTCCCGCCTTCTGCATCCGGAGGCCCGGAAAGCAGTTCCACTTCATAGCAGACTGCCGTTGGAACCGTGTGCCAGACGAGGAAGGGCATGGGGCTGGCAGGATTCTGGCCGGAATAGCGGTAAATGGGAACCGGACGAGGCGGATCACGGAAATTCGGATTGGCGATGAACTCCGAAGGCCCGTTGATCTGCCCGAACATTCCGTAGGAAGTGATGCGGTAATACATGGGAATGGCAGTGGAGGGGACGGTGTAAGTGGAATCCAGTGTAAAATCACTGCATACGAAATGATAGTCCGGAATATCCTTTACCAGACCCGTTGTCTTGGAGAATACCTCAATCTTGTAAAAGCATGGATAGGGGAGCCGCTCCCATTTCAGGGCGATTTTTCCTTCTTCCCGGGGGATGAAGGTGGGGCTGAGGCGAATGGCGGCCAGATGCATGACATCGGTTTTCTCCGCCACGAAAATACAGAGCAGGGTAAAGCTGAAGATAATGAATGCAAAGGCGATAAATTTTTTCATGAACGCTCCAATTTACTAGAATGGAAATCAGAAATCAGCGCAGGAAGGGAACGTGATAGCACTGCTGGAACATGAGGTCGGCAAGGATGATCTGGCAAAGGGAAATGGGATTCTCGTCGGGGTTCAGCCAGTACCACTTGCCGTCCGTGCCGTTCAGGAATATGGTCTGTTTGTCATAGTTGTAGCGAAATCGGATGGATCTTGTAACGACTTCGGGGCTCGTGTCCGTAATGAAGTAGGTTGTGGCGCTGATTTCATACCGGGGTGGATTGTAGTCATCCGCAGAGGAGGAGTCGGCATCGAGAAAGCATTCGCCATCCTCGTAGGTGTATGCGGAAACAAGCCCCGGAATCTCTCTGTACTGCTCTCTCTGCTCAGGGGTTGCAAACGCCGCTGTGGATGAGAGCAGGAAGAAAAGCACAGCAGCAGATAGCAATTTTTTCATGGAAAAATCCTCCCAATGATCAAGTCGTTCTAGGGCGTGTTGATTAAATGAG
>DFES01000088.1 GCA_002369175.1 Selenomonadaceae bacterium UBA3796 | reverse complement strand
TTGGATATATTATACCATGTGTTACGCAAAATATATACTTTATTTTAATGCTTTTAATGTATTATTTTACTATACGGGAAATCATTCCGGAGGAGGTATCCTTCATGGAGAAAATCCCATATAGGAAATGAAAAAAGGATTTTCTATGCCAAGAGTTCTTTGATCTGCGTGGACAAATCCCGTCCCTTTTCATCTCGTTTGGTTGCCATAAGGAAACGACAGCAGCCTTGGCTTCTTTCTGCCCAGAGACGTCCTACCATATTCTTTTCCTTTGCATCGTCAGCACTGATGAGGTAGGTGCCTTTATATTCAATGATAGCCATGGTGCCATCCTTGAGCTTCACAATGAAATCGGGATAGAATTTGTCCTTATGTGTGGGGAGCCAGAAGGAGTTTCGTGCATCCTTGGGAATGTTCCGAACCCAGGTTTCCACGTTGGGATGTGCATCAATGCACTGGGCGCAGTAGATTTCCTCCTCGGAATCCATTGCGCCGATCAAGGGATAGAAGTGACGTTGGAACACCTTGGAGCCATGGTAAAAACTTTTGGCAGGGTACCCATCCGGCCGGAAGGCCATGGCAACATCAGGAGTAACACGAACAGCAGTTCCCGACTGGAACAGCATACTTTGCATGCCTTTTTCATAGGCATTGTTCTTGCAATCGGCAATGCGCTCTGTCAGCAGTTTCTCCAAAACGAAGCGTAAACGAACCAACTCCGCCAAGGATACATTCTGTATTTCCATAAGCCGTATCAAGATACGACGGGTAAACTCTGCCAAATCCTCATAGGTTACGTCCATAGTCAGCGTTTTTCTGGTCAGCCATCCCACCAGATCCACCAGTTCCCAGTTCGTTTCTCCGGGAAGGAGCATACCCTGCCCCTCCCCAAGATGACGTTCCGTTACCTTATGTCCCATAACATCAAATTCGTACACATGTTTTTCCGTATCGACATGAAAGGCTGGTAGGGTTGGCTCATAGTTGTCCGTGAGTTTCCAATCATCTGGCAGAAAATCTTCGGGTGCTGCTGCATAGATGCCTGTTTCTTCACCGTAATCAAGGCAAAGCTGAGGAACAGTAAACGTCACACCACGATGGGAAGGAGAAGCTGAAGAAGGAATTTGTCCTGCAGCCCGCCCGCCGAATTTCTTGGCGCAGGGATGCGCAATCCGAGGCATTGGAGAAAATCTGTTCCGCATGAGTTTCCAGTTCCTGTAAATCTTTGGCAGAAACATGCTCAATGATTACCTTGCAACCGCCATCGGGCAGAGGTTCCACTGTGGTATAGCCGCTTTCCTGCAAAATAGCATTCAGATTTTCTTTTGTTGGCTCTTCCACGGTTCGGAACTCAAGCGTAGTCCGCTCCGTTCCGGACGCATGGACTTCCAATCCCGGAAGGCTTGGCTGATGGTATTGAAGGGCTTCCTTTGCCTCTTCGTCCTCGAATCCCATGCCCAAGAGATTGTCCCTAATCTGGTCAACGGCCTGCATCCATGTGGTCACCGCCACATGGGCATAGGCTCGATTGAGCGCCTCCGATGTCCTTCTTGCTGCGTAAGGCATACGAAGGACTCTCCCCAAGAGCTGTTCCGCATCCTTGGGGGAGTGTACTTGCGCCAGAGAGCAGAACACATAAGCAAAGGGACAGTCCCATCCTTCTTTCAAAGCCTGTACTGTAATGACATAGCGAACGGGACAATCCGGCGCAAGAAGATTCACTCCGTCCAGTTCCCGCTTGTCTCCTGTGGCTACAACCACCTGATTCTCCGGCACATGGATTTCTTCGATAAGATATTGGCGTACCTTCTCTGCCGTTACCTCCCTGTCCTTGTTTTCCGCTTGGAAGAAGGCAATGGGGCGCACATAGTCCTGCTCCTTCGCTGCTTCTTTTTCAAGGGCAATCCGTTGCTGCACTGCCAATTAAATCTTTTTTGTAGTCTCCGCTTTCAATACCGGGTTTTTGGAAGGACAAAAGCGTTTCACAAGCCCTTCGCGTTCGTTCCCTGTGAATGTATTTTTCATCAATTCCTTCCCAATATGCGACATTATATTCGTCGATGAAATCATCTGTTACAATAATTTTAACACGCTGATATTTTTTTATATCTCCGCCCTCTAAGAGTTGCACATTTGCACCATCGTAATAACCTGCCAGTTCCAGCATAATAATTCCCTCCCGATATCCTCAACTCGATGGAATTTCCTTTGGTGTCTGCCGAAAGACAATATTCATAGCCTTCAAAGTTTCCTCATGGAGTCTGCTGCTTTCTCCGTAAATGACGCGAGGCCCATGATGGGGAGGCAGAGAGGCGAGCACCTTCCTGGTCAGCACGTTTCCATTATTGGGTCGCTTATCCCCAAGAATACCGTTGTAAAGGAGATAGTAGGCAACTCCGTCATGAATGCCAAGGAGCGGAGAATCCTGCCCATGGCTCGCCATCGTTTCCTGCACGATGCCCGATTCCTCCGTCTTTCCGGTTCCATAATGCGTTCCCGTGCTCTCCATCCAAATATGTGCCGCCAAGGTTTGGAACTTCACGCCCTTTCGTATCTGCCCATCGGCGGTGAATACTTCCTCCCCCAGACGGAAAAAGGAAAATCCGCCGCCGCCCTTCCAGTTCTCTGCCTTGGAGATTCCCCCATCCTCACCGTCAATGACCTTCCGCAAACGAGGAATCACGTGCGTCACGGCATGTTCTCCAATCTCAATACCGATATAACGGCGATTCATCTTCTGGGCAACAGCAGCGGTGGTGCCGCTGCCAAGGAAAGAATCGAGGACGATGTCGCCAGGATTGGTGGCTATACGTATTATTTGTTGGAGCAACTGTTCAGGCTTTGGGTTATCAAATCCATCCTGCCCAAAAAGAACATTTGAATGGCGTTTAGCACTATCATTGGTTCCTACGTCATCAGCATACCAAATGGTCTCTGGCGTCAGTCCTGCGTTATCCTGCTCTGAAAGGAACATTTTCTGCCTTGGAACATTATTTCCATTCTTTCCAAACCAGATTCGCTTATCTTTCACTAATTCTTCAAAGCGTTGTTGTGTAAATCTCCAACAATTTCCTGGCGGTGGAGGAATCCTACGTCCTGTCGGGGTTACTATATCGTAAAATTGCGAGGGGGTTGCATGACCAGCTTGCGCTATAATAGCTACGGACTGCCATAGCCCCCTGCAATCATTATCAGGGTTTTTGTATCGGGTTAAAACGGCTTCTGATAGTTGTACTGGATTGCGTATTCCCTCAAACATTTTCTTATATTTTGCATATACAAAGATATAGTCATGCTTAAAAGAAAACGCTCGCCTATTTTCTCGACTTTTCCTTTTCTCCCAAATAATGGTGCAAACAAAATTGTTCCTGCCAAAAATTTCGTCACAAATGACATGCAGATATTGTGCTTCATTATCATCAATGGAAATCCAAATGCTCCCATCATCCGACAGAAACTCCCGCAAAAGCTCCAGCCTCGGATACATCAAGGAAAGCCAAGTGGAATGTTCCACGCTGTCATCATAATGCTCGAAAGCGGAATGGGTATTGTAGGGTGGATC
>DFES01000091.1 GCA_002369175.1 Selenomonadaceae bacterium UBA3796 | reverse complement strand
TCATCACCTTCGGCACCATGGCGGCAAAGGGAGCTTTGCGGGATGTGGGGAGAGCGCTGAATATGCCTTATGCCGAAGTGGATCGCGTGGCGAAGCTGGTGCCGAATGACCTCAAGATGACCTTGGAAAAGGCGCTCAAGGAATCGGCGGACTTCCGCAATGCCTACGCCGCTTCACCGGAAGTTCAAAGGCTCGTGGACATGGCGAGGAGGGTGGAGGGGCTTCCCCGTCATTCCTCCACGCATGCTGCCGGCGTGGTGATCGCAAGGAATCCGCTGACGGATTATTTGCCCGTGCAGATGTCGGAAGGAACGCTGGTGACGCAGTACGACAAGGATCATGTGGAGGAATTGGGACTTCTCAAGATGGACTTTTTGGGTCTTCGGACGCTTACGGTCATCAGCGACGCCCTGGAAAATATCAGAAAGAGTTCCGGCAAGGAGATCGATATCGGAAAGATTCCTTTGGAGGACGAAGGGACGGCCAGAATGCTCTGCGAGGGCAGGACGGGCGGGGTCTTCCAGATGGAATCCGGAGGAATGACCGCCCTTGTGAAGGAGCTGCAGCCGGAGGGCTTCGCCGACCTCATACCAACGGTTGCCCTCTATCGTCCGGGTCCCTTGGGGAGCGGGATGGTGGAGGATTTCATCGCAGGGCGTCATGGAAGGAAAACCGTGACTTACATGCATCCGCTGCTGGAACCAATCCTGAAGGAAACCTTTGGTGTTGTGCTCTACCAGGAACAGGTCATGCAGATCGTGCAGGTTCTGGCCGGATTTACTTTGGGACAGGCCGATCTTTTGCGCCGTGCCATGGGAAAGAAGAAGCACGAGATACTGATGGCGCAGAAGGAGAATTTCCTGAAGGGCTGTGAAGAGAATGGCATCGACGGGGCTTTGGCGAATACGATTTTTGACTTGCTGACGCATTTTGCGGATTACGGCTTCAATAAGTCCCACAGCGCGGCCTATGCCTTGGTGGCATGGCAAACGGCTTGGCTCAAGGCGCACTATCCAAAGGAATTCATGGCGGCAACCCTGTCCAGCCTCATGGATTCCAAAAAGGTGGTCAGCTATATCGACCTCTGCCACCGCATGGGAATCCGGATCTTGCCCCCGGATATCAATGCCAGTTCGGCGGGGTTCAGCGTTGACGGTGAGGGCATCCGTTTCGGGATGGCGGCACTGCGGAGCATCGGCGAGAATGCGATGCAGAATGTGGCGGCTGTCCGGGAAAGGGGCGGAGCGTTCCAATCCCTGCAGGATTTCTGCAATCGTGTGGATTCCCGCATCATCAACAAGCGCGCAGTGGAAAATCTCATCAAGTGCGGCGCTTTTGACGGTTTTGGAGCAAAGCGCAGCCAGCTTCTGGCCGTTATGGATCAGGTGATGGGAGAAGCCGCAAGGCAGCAGAGGGATCGTGACAGCGGCCAGATGGGACTGTTCTCTGAAGAATCCGTGGAAGAGGCAATGGGGATTGCCTTGCCGGATATTCCGGAGGCAGAACCAAGGGAACTCCTTGCATGGGAAAAGGAAATTACCGGCTTTTATATCACGGGACATCCTCTGGATGCCTACCGGGACAAACTCAGGAATTTCAATGGCATTGACAAGCTGATCGGCGGCGGGGCAAAGGATAAGCAGTTGGCTCGTGTGGCCGGCATGGTGACAGCGGCAAAGCGCATTACCACGAAAAAAGGGGAGACGATGTGCTTCCTCACATTGGAGGATTTTACTGCCGGGGTGGAGATCACGGTATTTCCAAGGGTGTTTTACGGACATGTGAACCTTTTGGTGCCGGATATGCCCCTTGTGGTCCAGGGACGGGTGGATCGCGGGGATGACGGGGTAAAACTTCTGGCGGATTCCATATGGTCCTTGGAGGAATACCTGCCGGAGTATTACCTGACCATCGCGCCGGAACTGGCGAATTCCGCAACTTACGGAAAGCTCAAAGAAGTTTTTGCAAAACATCATGGGCCGCATGTCGTCTACATGCATGCCAATGGACGTTGGCAGAAGGCCGGGGAACAATACTGGCTGGATGGTTCCCGGGAAGCGTATGAGGAGGTGGCAGCCATTCTCGGCAAAGAGGCAGTGCGCATGCGGTAATGTTGAATTTTGTCTTCGTGAATGATATACTAATTTTCCGTGGGGACCGCTTTTCCTTCGCGCAGATACACTAGTATACCGCGGACGATTTGCAGCGAGATGAAAATTTCATTGCTCGCGAGTATGGAATGGAAGGGCGGACAAAAAAGCAATAGGAGTAGTGGTTACATGAGCGCATCGAAGATTTTCCTGGTTTTTATGGCAGCTTTTTTGTGTGCGGCAGTGGAGGTTTCTGCGGAGCCGCAGGCGGCAATATCTCCTGAGGAGCAGGAAATGGTTGGGCGGACGGACAGCATTCTTCCCGAAGTGACGGCTCGTTCCGCTGTGGTCATGGAAGCGGCGACGCGAAAGATCCTCTATGCCCGGGATATGAAGGCGAGGCGCTTTCCGGCCAGCACCACGAAGGCCATGACACTTATCGTCGCTCTGGAAAAGGGAAATCTCAGTGATATCGTGACCGTCAGCCGCAATGCGGCCGGGACGGATGGATCTACCCTGTGGCTGGAAGAAGGAGACAAGATTCCTCTGGAGGATTTGCTCTATGGAATCATGATGATGTCGGGCAACGATGCCACGATTGCCATTGCGGAGCATATTGCCGGAAGCGTGGATGCCTTCACGAAGATGATGACGGAGAAAGCAAGGGAAATCGGAGCAGCGGATACCTATTTTGTAAATCCCCACGGGCTTCCGGATGAGCGCCACTATACAACGGCCTATGATATGGCGCTGATTGCCGCGTATGGATATCAGAACCCCAAATTTGTCGAAATCGTGGGTACGAAGGAGAAAACTCTTCTCTGGATAAAGGATCCTGCACATTTTTGGCGCAGTGAGAACCAGATGCTCTGGCTGTACGAAGGTGCCAATGGCGTGAAGACAGGCTACACGGATGCAGCGGGTCGGTGCCTTGTTTCAGGAGCCAAGAGGAATGGAATCCAGCTCGTTTCGGTTGTCTTGGACAGTCTTTACATGTGGAGCGATTCCATTGCGATGCTGGATTATGGTTTTCAGCATGTGAAGTCTATGAAGCTTGTAAGCGGAAATGAGATTGCGGCAAAACTTTCCGTACTGTCGGGGCGGAAGAAGCAGATCGATGTCCAGACCGTATCCGACATTGTTGTCCCCGTGGGAGATGACGGTGCGGCGGCATTTGAGAAGGTCTATGATCTGCCCGCCAGCCTTCATGCGCCCGTAGAGAAGGGGGATGTGGTCGGGAAACTCAGGATCTTGTACGAGGGAAGGGAAATCGGCAGTACGGATATTATTGCCACAGAATCTGTGGAGATGAAATCCTTTTTCGTTGCCCTGTATCAGCTGGCGAAAAAGTATCTTGACGGAAAAACAGCTTGACGGAACATATTTGATGGAGAGATTTTGAGAAATATGGAAGAACGCTTGCAGAAAATTATCAGCCGGGCAGGAATTGCCTCCCGCCGGGCGGCGGAAAAGCTCATACTGGATGGACGGGTTTTTGTGGATGGACAGGTTGTGAGAGAACTCGGAAGGAAATGCGATGCCGCAAGGGCGGTTATTTCTGTGGACGGTATTCCCATTTGCAGGGCGGAGCGGCGCGTCTACTTTCTGCTCAACAAGCCCAAGGGCTTTTTTTCCACGGCCAGGGATGAGCGGGGACGGCGGACGGTTCTGGAGCTCTTGCCGGAGGTGAAGGAGCGGGTCTATCCCGTAGGGAGACTGGACGCCAATACAGAGGGTCTGCTCCTCATCACGAATGACGGAGCACTCATGAATGGTCTTCTTCACCCTCGTTATGAGGTGGAGAAGACCTATGTGGCAAAGGTTACGGGGAATTTGACGGAAGCGTCTTTGAAGCTTCTTGGGCAGGGCGTACTGCTTGAGGACGGCCTGACAGCTCCTGCCAGGGTCCGCCTCTTGGAGCAGGGGACAGAGGTTTCCCGCGTGGAAATCACGATTCATGAAGGGCGCAACCGTCAGGTCAGGCGCATGTTCTCCGCCGTTGGTTGTGATGTGAAGGCTCTGAAGCGCGTAGCATTTGCAGGACTCGGACTGGAAGGGGTCAAGCGCGGCGAATACAGGGAACTGAGCCGGGAGGAAGTCGCAATGCTTTACGAAATCGCGGGAATGGACTGAGATCATGAGAAAAATCATTGTCATAGGTGCCGGGCCTGCCGGCATGATGGCGGCCATCAAGGCAGCGGAAAACGGGGCGGAGGTAACTCTTTTGGAGAAAATGCCCCGGGTAGGCAAGAAGATGCTCATTACGGGAAAAGGACGCTGCAATATCACCAATGGGGCGGATGTTCCGGAACTCATTGCCAATGTGCTTGGAAACGGAGCTTTTCTCAACAGTTCCATGCGGGCCTTTGACAATCAGGATGTAATTCGTTTTTTTGAAGATGCGGGTGTTCCAACGAAAGTGGAGCGCGGCAACCGGGTATTCCCCAAAAGCGACAAAGCACTGGATGTTGTGGAGGCCATGCTGGGGAAACTGCATGAACTGGGGGTTCGTATTGAAACGAAGGTCCATGTGAAGGAAATCCTGCGGCAGGATGGTGCGGCTGTCGGTGCAAAGACGACAGAAGGGAAGGTCTATCAGGGCGATGCAGTCATACTCGCTGTGGGAGGGGCTTCCTATCCCGGAACGGGCTCCAGCGGTGACGGCTATGCCATGGCCAAAAAGCTGGGGCATACGGTTTCCAGGATACTGCCTTCCCTCGTACCCTTGGAGACAGAAGAAGCGTGGGTGAAGGAAGCGCAAGGGCTTTCCCTTCGGAATGTAAAAGTCACGCTTTACTCTGAGGGGAAGAAGGAACAGTCTCTTTTCGGGGAGATGATGTTCACGCATTTCGGGGTGACGGGGCCGGTGATCCTCTCTTTGTCCCGCAGGGCGGCACAGCTTTTGGCGGACGGATGCTTCGTCGAGCTTGTCTTGAACCTGAAACCTGCACTGTCGGAGGAGGTTTTGGATGCCCGGGTGCAGCGGGACTTTTCCAAGTATCGCAGAAAGCAGCTCAGGAATGGGCTGCATGAGCTGTTACCTGGGAAATTGATGGAGCCGGTTGTGGATGCGGCATACCTTGATCCGGGAAA
>DFES01000181.1 GCA_002369175.1 Selenomonadaceae bacterium UBA3796 | reverse complement strand
CGTCCTCCGTTGGATCCGCGTCCATAATCCAGGCGCAACGGTCCCAGGGGAGTGTTCAGGGCAAGTCCCACACCGATACTGCCGTGGAGCTTATCCGGTTTGAAACCGTCATCCCATGCAGATCCCCAGTCGGTGAAGATGGCTCCCTGAACCTTGCTCACGATGGGGAAGCGGTATTCCAGAGATCCCATGAACATCCGGTTGCCGCGGAACTGATCATCGCGATAACCGCGCAACGTGTCCTGTCCGCCCACCTTGAACTGGTTGAACTCAGAAATCTCACCGCTGCCGATACCATAGGCCAGTCTTGCGGCCACTACCTGGGAGCGGCCGACCTTCCGATACCGCTGATCCTCGATGCTCGCCTTGCGGAAGCTGAAATCCCCTCCAAAGCCGCCAACCTCTGCCGTGATCTTTACATTTCCGCCCTCCGTGGGATCATAGATATTATCCCGGGTATCCGTGACATGCTGATAAATAAGGCTGCGGGTCGTACCAAAATTATCCTTTCTCCACTCCTCACCCGCAGCACCGCTGCGATCCCCGGCATTTCCGCTGGAAAGATGCTTTTCATAGCTGTCCTTGCGGTTCCGCAGGGTGAGATAGTTCGTGGAATACTCACTGACGGGACGCGACAGGGTAATCTCGCCGCCGGAGTACTTGCGCATGTACTTTTCCTTCAAATCGCCTTCGGTATCGTAATCATTGTACTGATACGTACGATTGTAAAGTCGCAGCGTCCCCGCCGTTTCCTTCTTATCCAGCCATGGACGACGATAGGAGAAACTGTATCCATGGGCATCGGTATCATCACCGCTGACTTCCCAAACAACGGAAACCGCATCACCTGTGCCACGGAAATTCGTATCGCTGACGCTCACCATGCCAATGATGCCGTCCTGGCTGCTGTAGCCTGCACCAATGCCGAACGTTCCCGTACGCTTTTCCTTTACGTCAATCTCCATGATGACGGAGTTGGGATCGACACCAGGCTGTATTTTGACATTGACATCTTCAAAAAATCCGAGGTTCTGTATGCGCTGAACGCTCCGCCTCGCCTTCTTCGCATTGAAGGGCTCGCCGGGCTTCAGCCTCATCTCCCGAAGAATGACCTTTTCCTTTGTCTTCGTATTTCCCTTGACCTTGAAGCCTTCCAATACACCCTCATTGATCTTCACATGGATGACACCATCCGGCGCTTGGTTCATATCCATGACCCTGGCCTGGATATATCCATCTCCGTGATACTTATCCTCAAGAGCCTGCATATTCCTGTGGAAGACAATGCCGTTAAACCGCTCGCCCTTCTTCAAAGTGACGAGCCTCTCCAAATCCGCAGTGGATTCCACGGTATTGCCCGTAAACACAATACCTTGATAGAGCGGGTATTCCTGAAGATGATACGTGAGGACGATTCCCTCGGGCACCTGTTCGAAGGTCGGATAGATGTCGAAGAAATACCCTGTATTCATCATGGCATTCGCATCTTTGTCCAAGCCATCGGAAGTGAAGGCATCCCCGACTTTCATATTCATGGCTGCCTGCGCCGTTGCCCGTGTCTGTTCCGACCCGCCCGCGAATACAATATCCACCAGCATTTTTCCTTCCAGTTTCTCAATCATCTCCCGGATGGCACGATCATCCGGACGCTGTGTGGTTTCCTCAACGGAGCCTGAAGCCGCGGCAGCTGCCTCTTCCGGCGCAGCTGTCAAGTCAGCCTCCACAGAAGAAGCCGGCTCCGATGCAACTGCATCTGCATAGGCAACCCCTGAGGCAAAGGACATGCCCGTTGCCAAAACCACCGCACAGGTTAAGCACCGGTATTTCTTTCTAGTCAAAATAGAAACCTCCTAAAATGAATTAAGTATTTCAAGACCTGTATTTCCATAAAGTCGTGTTTCTTGCCATTTCACTCCTGAAACCATATCATACCAGAAATCTCAGTCTGCGCGCAAGACTTTTCCTGCAGATTGCATCAGCTTTTGCATTTCTGTCGACGGAATCACGGAAGGAGCCTGAGAAACATCAGCCTCTCCATGCCGCGCCCCTGCCGGTTCCCCGCGGATTTCTTCCTGTACCGGAGCGACTTCCGGCAAAACTGCGGGAGGATCCTGCACTGCACTCCCCTCCGTCGGTCGAATTTCTTCCAAAACGTAAAGCGGCTCCTGGATCTCTGCTTCCAGCCCGGCGGCCGGAGGCTCCGGAAGCAAATCCTGTTCTGCTTCCGGCCTGATTTCTACAGTGGCTGCTTTCTGGACTTCCGCCCTTCCGGTCATCCCTTCATGCGCCATCCACCCCAGCCCTGCCGCCGCAACAAAAATCGCTGTCGCAAGGGGAGCAATCCTGCGGAGTCTGCCTTGGACAGATGCCCTGGTCTCGTTTGCCCTCTGCAGTTCCGCCCGTGCCAGCATGAGCTTCAGGTCTCCCTGAATATCCTTTTCCTGCTCCAGGGAACTGTCTGCCTGTCCCAGCCATTCCCTGGCCGCACGGATATGGTTCCTAAGCCGGTTCCTGTCCTTCATGTTCCCAGCTCCTTACCAATGCTGCATAAACCTGGAAAGCATTCCCCGGATTCTCCGGATACCGCTTTTCTGCAAGCGGTAAATGTGGGACGTGCTGACGTTAAGGTGTTCGGCCACGTCCTTCACCGGATCCGAATGGAAGTACACGCCTTCCAAAACAGCGCGCTCCTTCTTCGGCAGGCGTGCGATTGCCTGATGCAGACGTGCAGCCAGTTCATGGCTCTCTGCCTGTTCCGGCACAGTAGCTCCCGTATCCGCAAGACACTCCCTCCGGAAGACACAATCCTCTCCTGCCATCCCATCCATACAGGCGATTTCCGTTCTGCCCTCCTTTTCGATGAAGTTCAGCATTCTCCCTCGGATCCGATGCATCGCATAGAGGCTGAAGGCTACCCCCTTCCGCGCATCGAAAGTTTCCACCGCCTCAAGAAGACCTACGGTCCCCTCCTGGATGATATCCATGATATTTTCCTGCCGGCGAAAGGGCATCGCCTGCTTGAATACCAAGGGCTGATAGGACTCAATGAGCATTCTTCTGGCTTCTTCATCGTGTTCATCCCTGAATTTCTGCCAGAGTCCTGCTTCCTCTTCCCTTTCCAGAAATTTCACCAGGCTCAGTTCCTTCATATATTCCCGCAAACACAACTCCTTCACCTCCGTTTCACCGGCACCAGGTCCTTTCGTGTCCAGCCTCGTTCGTATCCATGATGACTGCGTATCGAACCAGTATTTTTATGTTCCGAACGAGGTGAACTACTAGAATTTTACTCTTGCTTCCACACCAACGATATTTTCCTTGCCTTCCCGTTCAAAGGTCAAACCGATGCGGTCCGTCAAATCATAGGTAAAGCCATAGCGATATTTGTCACTGCCGCTGCCAAATCCGTGGGAATACCTGAACATCAATTTATCGCTGATGTATTTTCCGATCGTGAGGCTGTAATAATCCTTGTCATCCTTTTTGTTCCCTCCAAACGTAGAGCCCAGCCCATGGGAAATGCTGAATACATCCAGATAAAACAGATCCCGCATGGAGTTCTCCACGTCGGAGAGCACGCTCATCTGAAGCCCTGTGAGCAAAAGTCCGCTCATATCGATGCCGGATTTCCCGTCTGCCTTGGCGCTTCGGAATGTGAGCAGGTTCATGATTTCCGTCTGGCTCATCTCCGGCGATGAAGCCAGCCTGAGATGCATCCTGTCGCTGCCGATTGGTCCCCGCGCCCACAAAAACACCTTTGTCTGACCGAGGCGGGTATCCGCAAAAAAGGAAAGGCTTGGCAAGAAAGAATCCACCTGGTTGAACTGGATCTCCCCCGCCCGGATATGGAACACCGTCTTCA
Organism: Selenomonadaceae bacterium UBA3796; assembly: GCA_002369175.1. Lineage (GTDB taxonomy): Bacteria > Bacillota > Negativicutes > Selenomonadales > Selenomonadaceae > UBA3796. Next base: position 9,534 of record DFES01000181.1, on the reverse strand, counting down.
AATAGGTAAACGTCCCTCCCCGCTTCACGGAAATATTCCCCGATGTCTTGGGATATTTGGTCGATCCCTCGAAATGCGCGGCACCATTCAGATACATATCATACAGATGTGAACTGTAGAAATGCACTTTCTTTCCCAAATCCAGGGAAACATCCAGCAGCACCTCCGGTAGTTCCCCTTCCGTCTCCGGAACAGACGGGACGGAAATCATGCAGTTCTCCAAATGTACATTCCCTGTTACCTTTGGCAAAATGCGCTTCCTGTCCGGAAGCGGAGTAATTTCCGCCTCGCTTACATGAAAGCTTCCGGATAGCGGGCCCCGGTAGAAATCACTCTGCACATCAAGCTGATCCAGATCCACCTGCAGTTTATACTTGGTAATGCTTCCTCCGTCAAAGGACACAGCACCGGTCAAACGATAGTTCCCCTGCCCCATGTTGCCGGAACATTCCTCAAGTTCCACCGAGGTTCCCTTGAAATTCAGGGACACTCTCATATCCGTGAGGGGAACTTCCAGTTCCTTGATTTTCATATTTCCCTCAGGAATCAAAAGGCTGCCCTTCAAGAGCGGATGCGCCAAAGTCCCTGTGATTTCCACACTTCCCTGGGTCGCTCCCAACGCCCAGTCCACATGATCCGACAGCACGGGGAGCAGGCTCAGATCCGCCTGATCAAGGGCAATCCCCAGCCTGATTTGTTCATAGTCATTCAGTTCCTCTCCCTCCTGGACGAAAAGAGCCTTCAGAGGAATGATGCCCTTTGCACTGGCCTGGTAATCACGACCCGCAAGTGTCTTCTTCGCCACGAGTTCCTGCACATCAATCAGCCCGTTTTTCAACAAAAAGCGACCGTCCAGGCTGTCGTAGGCAGAACCGCGGATCCCTCCGTTCGTCAATGCCACGGTAATCTCCGCCGATGGATTTTCCAACACTCCGCCAAACACCGCCTCCACGTTGGAAGTCCCTTCCACTCTTGCATCAAACCCCGCAAGCTTCGCAAACATGCCGGACTCCATGCCATAAGCGGACAGCCTCCCCTGTATGGGGCCGTCCATGTTGATGACGGCATTGGAATCAAAGTATCCCTCGGAACCCTGGGAACCGGAAAGCTTGTCCACCGTCAGAACATGATTGACAAAATTTCCCTTGAAGCCCACATCATGGACATCGTAGCCGGCAGCCGTCCCCTGTGGCAGAACGCCTTCCACACGCACCGCCGGATTGTCCGATGTGCCTCCCAAAACCGCCTCCACATGCAAGGCTCCCTGCAGTACATCGTTTTTCTGATTGAGGATGGCCGCCAAGGCATTGACATCCCCGTTTTGTATGGACACCCTGCCATCCAGCGCATCATCATCCAAGCCAAGCGCCAAATCCAGCCGATATGTCCCTTCCCCCTGGGAAAAACCAAAGTCCTTCAACGCCAGCCGCTGACTTTCATAGGCTGCCTGTCCATGAACATTGGTGATGCTCTGCCCATTGAGGAGGATCTCCGGCACATTCAATTCCCCCTGGAAAACCGGATTCTCAATGGAGCCCCACGCTTTTCCGGAAAAAGTCCCATGCCCGCTCACCTTGTAAGGGAACTTGTGTTCCATTCGTTTCATGTCGATATCATAAACAGACAACGACATATCCAGCCGGTTCGTTTTGTAATTCAGCGTACCGCTCACATCCATATCCACCATCGGCGTCCGGATGCGCGCATCCTGGAGGCGGATCTGATCCCCCTCCATATAATAGTCTCCATCTACACCTATGACAAGCATCCCTTGGTAACTGCCGCGATACATGTGAATGTAGCCCACAGCATGGGGATCCTCCAACGTTCCCGTCACGCGGATGGTATTGTCCACATTGCCGGTCACAGGCACATCCGGCGCCACGAGGGCAGCAATATCCTCCATGCGCGCGCCTACGGTATCCACCTGGAGATTAATGCGCTTCTCCCCCACGAAGCCAACATGACCTTTTACCTGCCAAACCTCGCGGCCATCGCGTTCCATGAAGAACTCACGGATGCCGACCCCATCGAGGCTGCCGCCCATGGTTGCCTTGAGAGAATCGAAGGGCTGCTTGAAGAGAGTTCCCCGCAAACAGGAAAGTTTCAGGCCGATCTTCGGATTGTCCACGCTGCCCCGAAGCTCTCCCTTAAAATCTCCCCAGCCCGTCATATCCGCCTGGGGTATCAGATGGGAAGCCAAGGAAAGATCCACATGCCCCCCATAGAAGGAAAGGTTCAGCTCATTGCCATTGCGGATCACACCTTCCAGGCCGACATCGCTGTGATTCGGCATCTGCAAACTCAGATAGTCGATGGTTACATCCTTGCCCTTGGCATAAAAGGATGCACTGAGGTCTGAAATGGGAAGGTTCCTGTAAGAAGCCTGCTGCGCCCTGGCGCTCCCATAGATCTCCATTCCGTCCCATCCCTTGCCCTGCCCGCTGATTCCGAGATCCGCAGAAATGCGCCCAGAAATATCCGGCACATAATCGACAAGATGCGATGCCTCCAGATTTTCCACCTTGACATGTCCCGTATAGGCCATGTCATCCAGACGAAGCTCCCCTTCTCCCTTGACAGTTCCGTCAAACACTCCGACAGAAATCCTCTGGAGATACAGGGTATTCTCCGAAAAACGCACATGGGCTGCCCCGTTTTGGATGCGAACCCCCTGGCTCTCCCCGGATGCCATGTGGAAATCGCCGTCCACTGTGGGATTCTGGAAAGATCCGGTGACATGCGCCTTGAAATCCACTGCTCCGTGGAAGGAAAGAGAGGGAAGGACTTCCCCCGGATCGAACGCATCGGAACTGGCGTAAAGATCCATATAGGGTACACCCGTATCCCAGCGGAGCTTCCCGTGGACATGCGCTGCCTGATTGCTGGCGCTTGCATCTGCAGAGAGCATGAGCTCGGAATCCGTAAAGGAGGCAAACCCATGGATATTCTCAATCGTCGTATCCTCCACCTGAACTGCGCCCTGCTCATACTCCGCCTGGCCGCTGAAACTGAGTTTTCCGTACCGGCGGAGAAGCGCTGCCTTCCCTTTGACTGCTTTGCCCGAAAGAATTTTTACATTCTCAGGAAGCAGCCCCTCCGGCAGAAGCGGAAGATAGTTTTCCAGAACAACTTCTTCCACCTCCGCCGAGGCAATCTGTTTTTCCTCGCTGAAGCTTCCCTGGGCTTTTACTTTTGCGCCCTGATTTTCTGCCGAAATCTCCGCCTTTATGATGGGATAATTTGCCATGTCCACCCCTGCGGCAACGTTTTCCATCACAAGGGATTTCCCTTCCACAGTCCCCCTGACCGTGCCATCCTCCAGGCGCACCCTGCCGCGAAAAGCCGTTTCTCCGCCTTCTTCTGTCTCAATATCCTCCACATTCCACGCGCCGTCTTTTCGTTGGAGAAGATCCGCCTCCACCCGCCGCAGCACAACTTCATCCACGGCTGCCGCAGGGTTTCCCGAAAGCACAGGAAACAGGCGGAAACTCACCCTGGCCTCCTCAGCCCGTGCGATGCGTTCCGCCTGCTTATCATAAACAACAATATCCCGGATCGTAATGGAATGAGAGGAGTCTATCTCGATTTCCCCCACTTCCACCGGTACCCCAAGGAGCACGGAGGCTTGTTCAGCCGCCGTGCTCCCAGCATATTCCATGAAAGCCGCAGACCTGAGATACATCCAGAAACCCAGGGCGCCCATCAGAAAGATTCCCATGAATATGCCTGCCGCCCTAAACTTTTTTCCCGTCATTTCCTGGTCTCCGTCTCATGTGTAAATTATTTTGCCAACTCTTCTTCCACAGACGCTTCCCCGGCCGGTTCCACTGTCTCCGGTGTCTCCTCACTCTTCGGAACATCTGCCTTCTCTCCATTATTTTCCATTCTTGGAACCGCCTGAGCCGGTGTGCCGTCCGCATGACGGATGGGGCTGTCCACCAGTGTACCCGGCAGAATTTCTCCGGCCTCACGGGCTTTCTTCACCGAATTGGACTTGAGCTCCTCTTCATAATAACGGGAAGCATCCACATCCACGGGAACACCCATGGCCGAATCCAACGCTGCCTTGCTGGTATTATAGTTGTAAAGTGCACTGAAATAATTCATGCGCGCCGCATTGAGCTTTTCCTCTGCGGTCATAACATTGAGGTTCGTATCCACACCGGCGCTGTACCGAACCAGATAAATCTTGTAGTTCTCTTCCGCCTCCTCCACGGCAACCGCCATGGTATGGATGTTTTTCTCAGCAGCCAGCAGATTCAAATAGTACTGCCGCACATCCAGCTGAATATCTTCTTTCTTTTTGGCGGCAACTTCTTTTGCCTTTTCCAGGGCAGCCTTGTATTCATTGACGCCGGCAGCCGTTACTCCGTTATCGAAGATGTTCCAGCTGGCCGTCACTCCTGCCGTCCAATACTCCTGTGCATTATCCTTGAAGGGCTTGTCCCCGAGCATATACTTCACAGCCTGCGCACTCAGCGTCGGTCGATAACCGGCTTTGGCTGTCTCCACTGCAGCTTCCGCCTCTTTCACTGCGTATTCGGCAGCGATGTTGTCCGGACGATTTTGCAAGGCATAATCCTGACAGCCTTCCTCCGTGAGATTGTATTTTGTGTACCTCAAATCATCCTTGATGTCCAGATTCGTATCCGTCGGCAGACCAATGAGATTGTTCAGCGTAGCCATTGCCACATCGTAATTGTTCTGTGCCGTAACGAGATTTTGTCTCGCATTCGCAAGTTCCACCTGCGATTGCAGAACATCCGCCTTCGCCACAGTTCCCACACGATACTGTGCATTTACGTTATCGAGATGCACCTCAAGCCTGCGCACAGAATCCTGCTGCACCTCAATATTGTTCCGGCACTGGAGCACTCTGTAATACTGCTGCATTGTATTGTAGCGAATCGACTGCTTCGTGTATTCCAAGGTCAAATCTGCCTCATTCAATGCATACTGGTTCCTCTTGATGGTATTCTCATTTTTCCCTCCCGTATAAATGGGATACGTCAAGGTGAGGTTATTCGTATATCCATTGGAATAGGACGCATCCTCATAATAGGAGCCGCCGTAGTGCAGCGCACTGCCGGACCAGCCAAGATTTGGCCCGGTAGCCCTGCGGGCATTATGGAGTCTCCATTCCGATGACTTCCTGTCTGCAACAGACTGCTTGATGGTGCGATTGTTTTCCATAGCCATACGCACACTGTCCTCAAGATTCAGTTCTACCGTATTGGCGGCGAACACGATCCCCGAAGCACTCATCACAAGACCCATTGCAATCATAGAAGATAATTTTTTATAAAACCTTTTTGAACCTTTCAAGGCTTATTCCTCCCACTGTTGCCTGTTATACCGCTGGCAGACACCCTGTTGCCCGCAAACAAGGCATAAAATATTCACGATAATATCATAAAGAATGATTCGTTATAATGCAATAACACAAATCCTAAAAAGTCTTTCGGATTCCCATATAAACGGCTCTTTTATCACCGTCCGTCATATCGTTGAATTCCCCCATGAGGTAAGTCCCTCCGCCCAGTTCGTACTGCGTCCGAAGGCGCAGAACCCTATCATTGAAATCGTAGGCATCTGCTGAAAACTTCCACTTCTTTCCGGCATAAGCATCCAACCCTATCCCGGGTCTGCTGGCAATCACTCCGGCACGAAAGCCAAAGTTCCCCTGCCTTTTTCCCACTTGGGCATTGAAGCGATTTCCTTCACCGATGTCATCCAACCCCAGACTCAGGAAATTCCCCTTTGCCTCACCGACATCTACATTGAAATTCGTGCGCCATTGATTTTCCTTGCCGCTGTAGAGCACATCCACCGCCGGTTTCACCTGAATGCTGCTGACCTTTCCAAGCATCTTGTCAGCCTTATCCGTGAGGCTCCGTGCATTATGAATGGTAGCCTTGAGATCCTCCGCTGTCTTCGGATCTCCGACAATCCCCTCTATACTGGCCGCCATGCGTTCCACTCTGGCACTGGCATCCGCAATGTTCTGCAGCGTCGCCCTGAGGTTTTCCGCAGTCTGTGGATCACCGACCACCGTATCCATATTGGCCATCATATGCTCCACACTGCCCATGGTTCTCTGCATGCCGGCTGTTGCTGCCGCCAGGTTCTGAACTGTCTGCTGGACGCTCCCCTGATTCGTATAGACCATCTGCTCCAATCCCGCCATGAGGCCATTGATATGCGTGGAAGCTTCCTTCATGTTCACCACCATGTCCACCAGTGTCCCTTTGAGTTGAGGATCGTTCAGCATGTTATTTACGGAGGTCAGGAGATCCTGCACCTGCAGAACCGCCTTGCTGATATTCGCGAACATGGCATCCATACCCTCTTCATCCTGTCCGATGATGTAGTCCCCGTCCCCGAATAGGTGGGAATCGTGACGCCCGGGCATGATGTTGATGAACTTCTCTCCCATGACACCTGTAGATTCAATCGTCACCACAGAATCCCTTGGAATCCTCACATCCTTGTTGATATCCAAGGTCACAGTTACACCTGTCCCCTCATTCGCGATATCCTCCACTCTGCCGACAGGCACACCGGAAAGACATACTACGGACTGGGGCACAAGACCCGTAACCCGGCTGAAACCAACATACAAACGATATCCATCGCTTCCTCCAAACCGGAATCCGCTGAGATGAACCACCACTGCAAGCAGCAGGAGAATCCCTCCCAGCGTAAACGCCCCTACCTTTGCCTCCTTCGTCATGTCTCATCCTCCTTCACCGTGCACAGGGTCTGGAAAAATGCCTGCACCCGGGAGTCCTCCAATGTTCGGAAACGCTCTACCGTTTCCAAGGCAATCAGCTCGCCCTCATAGATCATGGCAATGCGGTCGGCAATGCGGCAGGCACTGGCCATATCATGCGTGACCACCACAGAAGTCACATGAAGAGCCTTTTGCGTATTCACAATGAGTTCGTCAATTTTTTGGGTCATGATGGGGTCAAGCCCCGAACTCGGCTCATCGTAAAAGATGATTTCCGGTTCAATGGCAATAGCTCTGGCAAGGCTCACGCGTTTTTTCATCCCGCCGGAAAGCTCATTGGGCATTCGATCTTCCACCCCATCCAGCCCTACCAGATGGAGCTTTTCCCTCACGATGGACAAAATCTTCGCTTCCTCGTAATTCCTGTGCTCTCGAAGACCAAAAGCCACATTTTCCCCCACCGTCATGGAATCAAAGAGAGCCGAATACTGGAAGACCATCCCCATACGGAGTCTGATCTTATCCCACTCCTCTTCCGAACTTTTGGAAACCTCCTTGCCACCGATCCATATCTCGCCGCTGGTAGGCCGGATGAGACCGATGAGCAACCGAAGGAGCGTGCTCTTTCCGGAGCCGGACCCCCCGATGATCGCAAGGGTTTCCCCCTTCCTTATCTTCATGCTGATATGCCGCAAGGCATTCTTTCCTGAAAACACCTTGTTTACATCCACTAATTCTATCATATTTTTCCTCAAAATTAAAATTAAAACAAAATAAAAGTCAAAACAGCATTCAAAATGAAAATAACAATGATGGATGCCACCACTGTCCGTGTCGTCGCCTTGCCCACACCTTCTGCCCCATCCGGGGAATGCAAGCCATAGTAGCAGCCCAGGACTGCAATGACATTGCCAAAGAACACCGCTTTGAGCATGCCTCCGGTAATATCAAAAACATTGCAAAAGCGATCAATGGAGTCAATGTAAAGGTAGGAACTGATGCCGGAGTAGTAAACCGCAACGACCCAGCCCCCAAGAATTCCGATGATATCGCCGAAGATCGTCAAAAGAGGAACCACAGCCATGCAAGCCAGCATGCGCGGAACGATGAGGTAGTCCACAGGATTTACCGCCATGACGCGCAAGGCATCAATCTGCTCCGTCACCTTCATGGTACTGATCTCCGCCGTGATGGCGGAACCGACACGCCCCGCGCAGACCACTCCCACGAGGACCGGCCCCAATTCGCGTCCAATCGCAATGGCAATCACCGCCCCGACCGTAGACTGTGCTCCAAACCGGATGAACTGGGAAGCCGTCTGCAGGGTAAGAACCACGCCCGTAAAGAGCAGCGTAAGGCCGACAATGGACAGGGAATCCACCCCTAAGTGAGACATCTGTCCCACAATATGACGAATTCGCGGCTTATGCCGGAGCTGCCGCATGGTTTCCGCATACAGCAGCACAATTGTTCCGAATTCCTCCAGCCGCTTCAATACAAAGCGTCCAAACCATTCAAAAAACCGAATGACCATAATTCCCTCCGAAATATAAATCAATCTACCTTACGATTTTAACAACCTCCAACAAAATAGTAAATAGGAATCGCCTTATTTTTCACCAAATTTATTGCTTCTCCATCCCCAGTGTCCCAAACATTTCCGCTGGCAAACCATGAAAAGTTGCGTTATACTATTTTCACAGAAAGGATGGAAACGATTATGAAAAGCAAAGTGTACGCCGTAAAGCAAGGGCGGGAAACAGGCATATTTGCCACATGGGAAGAATGCGAAAAACAGACCAAGGGGTATGCCGGAGCGAAATTCAAAAGTTTCTCCACAGCACAGGAAGCCATTGCCTGGCTGAAGGATGAAGCGGAAGGTACGATGCAGGAAAATGCGATGTACATCATATACACGGACGGCTCCTGCCTGCGCAATCCCGACGGCCCCGGAGGCTGGGCCGCAATTCTGACGGAAACAGCTACAGGAAGAACGACAGAACTTTACGGAGGACACCCCTGTACAACCAATAACCGCATGGAACTCACCTCTGCCATCGCCGCCCTCTCACACATTGAGAAACCTTCCACGATCGAACTCTACACAGACAGCCAATATCTCAAAAATGCCTTCACCAAACGCTGGCTGCATAATTGGGAACGCAACGGATGGAAAACAGCCACCGGGGGTGATGTGAAGAACAAGGATTTATGGGTAAATCTTCGTGAGCTATTCCAAAAACATCATGTGAATTTCCATTGGGTGAAAGGACATGCGGGGAACAAAAAAAATGAACGATGCGACCATCTCGCAAAAAATGAAGCTCTAAAATTCCTTACGTAAAAATTATGATTTTCAGTGCGCTCTGAAAATTTTTCATTTTTTCTTTGACGCATACGAAAACATGACGTATAATAAAAGTGTAAAATTTATGAATGCCTGTTTCGGCGAAAAATTAGGAGGAAATCTTATGGCAAGAGGAAATATCGATGAACAGTTGGCACTCATTGATGCAAAAATCGAAAAAGCAACTTTGCGTGTGAAAGAGCTGAAAGAAAAGCGCCAGGAACTTCTGGAAAGAAAAGACTCCATGGCTATGCAGGAAGTTTATGACATTCTGCATGAACGCGGCATATCCCCCTCTGAAGCTGCGAATATCCTTCGCAACCACAACAACGGCTGAGTCCATTCTCAAAAAAGCAGCGCATCGGTAGCTCTCTTCCGATGCGCTGCTTTTTTGAGCCTGCTAGGGCGTGTTGATTAAATGAGGTTGCCCTAGTGTAAGACCTCGTTCATA
>DFES01000222.1:874-3368 GCA_002369175.1 Selenomonadaceae bacterium UBA3796 | reverse complement strand
CAATCACTACCACAAAGATAGCAAAATCCAGCCACTGAAGAAAGGTTTTAAAGATTTGGCAGTAAGGTTTCTCATATTTGGCAGTGGGAGAGTGCTGGGAATGGCTGTACCTTTGTTTTTGATCCAGAAAAGACCACCTGAACGTTGTTTTTGCTATTCCGGCCAATATTGAAATGATTAAGCCTGTTACTAACCTTTTTGCTACGCTGCTTTGCATTGCGGCGGCTATGTTCTGCCTTGCCGTCATTCTTCCTTCCTGCGACAACAAAGAACATGATCTCGTGCGGGAGAACCCCGAAAATACAGATTCTCCGAACGATAACGAACCGCACGGAGATAAGCCTTCCCTACCAGATGGGGACTATGTGCTTGATGCATCGGCTGTCAGTTTTGCAGACGGCGTGGTTTTTATGAGCCGCGAGATTCTTTCCAACACTGAAATACTCAGCAAGGAGGAGAAATATGTCATCACCGAAGACGGATATTATATTGAATCAAACAATGTTGCCATCAAGATGCCATATCTGGAAATAAAGGTATCCCAAGATTATGGTTTCCGGAAAGGAGGCATGTGCGTCTTTGATTCAATTGCCGAAATACCGACTGGTGGTGTTTTCACTATAAAAGACAAACAGATGCCTGCCGGGGATGATGGATATGTCTTACTCACACTTGAGCCTTCTTCTGATCCTTTCAAAGCCTATAAGAAATTCGATATGGGTAGCACGTTATATGATGCGGATGGTAATCCGGTCGATGGTGCAGGCTTTAATGTTGATTTGTCAAAATACTTGAGTGGCGTCACAGATTCAAACGGAGACCCCGTAGAGTTCTCACAAGATGAAAACGGTGAAATTGTCTTTTCAGAAGATGCTGTAAGAAGCATTGCTACCAAGGCTGGCACCCATTTCAACAACAACATTTCCACTCCTACTCTTAGCCTGAACTTTTCCAAAGGAGCCACCGAGTGTTCTTTTGGAGCGAAGATGGGTATTGATATGACAGCAGCCGTCAGGATTGACGAAGGGGAGCTTACATATCTCCATTTCAGTTTCTCTCCAACCATAAACCTCTCGGCAAAATTCAGCATAAAAGGCGAACTGTCAATCGATGAGAACGTTCATCTTATTACCCTCTATTTCACCCCCGGCATTCCGGTGGCGCCTGGCGTGGTGCTCACTCCCGAGGTGTCGATAAGTGCCTCTGTCGGTCTGGGGGGAGACATTGTGTTTACAACAAGCATTGAGAAGAATATAGACCTGGGAAGATTCGGATTCGCCTACATGCCGGCCCAGGGATTCTTCTTCCGCCATCAGGAGGCAGAGCCGGAACCGGAAGAAAAGATACAGCCAGAACTCGGAGTCAGCATGGAGGGAAGCATCTATGCGACAGCCGGGCTTACCGTATCCCCGTCAATAACCCTCTATGGCCTGTTCACGGCAGGACTTGATGTGGGATTCTCGCTTAAGTTCGGGATCAACAGTGATTGGAACAACGGCAGAAAACTGTTTCTCGCTCCGGAATTGCAATTCACTCCTGTCACGGCTTCCCTTGGGGGGAGGTTCTCGAAGAAATGGAATGAACTCATACCGAAGCTGGAGTATGAACCTCTATGGGAACGATATCTCGATCCCGAAGATCTGGTCAAGCAAGGAGAATCCGGTATCTTCCAGACACCTACCCTCTGCGGAGAACTCCATATTCCCAGGACTTACAAAGTCTCCAAGGATTATGTGATGCAGCCAAATAGTGCAATCCCTTATCTTTTTCCCTGGATTGCCATCTGTACTAATCTGGATGGGTTTTATACGGATCTTACTATTGATAAGCCGCTCCTGGATGATTGGGAGTTGATGGTCGCAAGATCGGCATGCACAAAACACTGGGTCCCCGGAAGCGAAGATGAATGGAGACAAGGAATGCTGTTGTATACGATTGACGCCGGGACTGGCATTTCATCAGAGAATGTGAATACAGGGAACTGGATGCCAAGCGTGGGGGCCTTGGAGTCATATGACGGAGTATATGTCCCTCTTGACACCCTTTCTCTCGGCATCTTTTTGAGTGGAAAGAGCGAAAAGCAATCGATACAAGGGAAAACAACCGCATCATTCAGTGAGGGGAACCTTTTCTCACACCGCATCATATGGAAAAACCTCCGGACAAACAACGTTGTTGAGAGTTTCCTGAATCCATATATGAAAGATGTTCCTTACGCATATTATTGGCCGGAGGGACCGGGAGGCAAACCGTATTACACGCAGGGATTTTGGAAAGATAATGACGCTCCGGATTTAGGGGCTAACTACAAGGAGGAATCTCAGATCTATTACCCTTATTTGTGATAGAACGCCATTAGTTAGGGACTATCGCGAAATAGTTTATATCTTTGATATTGAAATGATTAAGCCTGTTACTAACCTTTTTGCTACTCTGCTTTGCATAGCGGCGCTATTCTCTTCCTGCGGAAAAGAAGCAACCGACCATGGTTCGG
>DFES01000222.1:0-789 GCA_002369175.1 Selenomonadaceae bacterium UBA3796 | reverse complement strand
ATCCCCTTCCGGCGGCGGGAATGAAGAAGATCCTGCAATTGTATTGGAAAAATCCGACATTGCCGTTCCGGCCGATGGCGGGACGTATACAGTTTCTTTCACATCCAACCGGGACTGGACCGCTTCCGTATCTGACGACTCCTGGGTGCATCTGACAGAGACTTCCGGCAAGGCATCGGCCTCTGCAGCGACCATTCACTTCCTGGTGGACGAAAATCCAGACCAGAGTGAACGCTCGTCAGTTATTACCCTTCGGGCCGAAAGTATCAAGAAAACCGTAAGTGTGAATCAGCAGGGGTGCGCCCCCCCGCCAACACAGGATTACTTCATTCTGAAGAACCTGTCCGGAAAAGAAACAGACCTGGTCCTGATGTCACGGGAAGGTGGCCGGCAGGAACTGATGGTAAGTACTTCCCTTAAGCCAGCTGAATGGAGCCTGGAAGGCGGGAACGAAACATGGTGCAAGGTATATTGGGACGGAAGCCTGATCCGTATGGAAGTGGATCCGTACGGGGAGCAATACGAGTATTTATACCCACGTTCCTGCAAGGTGAGCATAAAGTCGTCCAAGCTTTCCGACGTGAGCTTTACTTTGGCTCAGGAAAGCGACACGGAACTCCATACGCTTTATTACAGGAATCAGTTCCAACTCCCTCCGTCAGGAACTCCGCTGGATATTTTCATCTTCACCAATTTCTATCAATGGAAAGTGAAAAGCGACAGCGACTGGTTTACTGCAGAACAACCGGACCGTATGACCCTTAGGGTGCGGGCAACGCCAAAACAGGA
>DFES01000200.1 GCA_002369175.1 Selenomonadaceae bacterium UBA3796 | reverse complement strand
AAGAACAGCCGCACCGTCCCCACCGATCCATTCCTGTGCTTGGCTACGATGACTTCGGCAATGTTCTTGTCAGGGGTGTCTTCTTCGTAATAGTCCTCCCGATACAAAAGCATCACCAAGTCTGCGTCCTGCTCCAAGGAGCCGGATTCCCGCAAATCGCTCATAAGGGGACGTTTCACCGGGCGTGACTCTACGCTCCGGCTCAGTTGGGAGAGTGCTATCACCGGGATTTTCAGTTCCCGCGCTAACGCTTTGAGGGAACGGGAGATGCCGGATATTTCCTGCTGGCGGTTTCCATCACGGCTTTCAAATTTCCCCTGCATGAGTTGCAGATAGTCAATGACAATCAAATCGAGTCCCTGTTCAGCCTTCAGCCGCCGTGCCTTGGTACGCAGTTCCATGACGGATAGACTGGCGGTATCGTCAATGTAAAGCTGTGCTTGGGAGAGCCGTTCTCCTGCCCTTATCATACGATCCCAATCCTCATCCTCCAAGGTTCCCGTCTGCATACGGCCTGAATCAACCCTCGCCTCGGCGCACAGGATTCTCTGTGTCAGTTGCTCCCCAGACATCTCCAAGGAGAAGAAGGCCACGCTTTTTTGCAGACGCATGGCAACATAGGTGACCACATTGAGGGCGAAGGCCGTTTTCCCCATGCTGGGACGAGCTGCGACAATGATGAAGTCCGAGGGAGTGAGGCCGTAGGTCAGCTTGTCGAGGGGACGAAAGCCTGTAGATAGCCCAGCGAGGCCGCCTTTGGCTTCATGGAGCTTTTCCACCCGCTGAAAGGCATTCAGTAGCAGTTCCTTCATGGAGGAAAAAGTTCTGGTATCCTTCGCCGAAGCAATGGAGAAGATTTGCGCCTGTGCCTTGTCCAGAATCTCCTCCACCTCATCCCGGCGCTCGTAGGAGGAACATATCATTTCCGTGCCGGTCTCTATGAGCCTTCGGAGAAGTGCCATTTCCTTGACGATTTTGGCGTGGTAGCCGATATTGGCGGCGGTGGGAACGCAGTTGGCAACATAGGCTACGAAGGTAATACCTCCCACCTTTTCCAGCCAGCCGTCCTTCCGCAGTCGTTCCGTGGCAGTCACCAAGTCAACGGGGCTGTCCTCATCTGCCATTTTGAGGATGGTACGAAAAAATACCCGGTGGGCTTCCCGGTAAAAATCCTCGTCCCGCAAAATCTCTGCAGCCGTGAGGATTGCGTCCTTGGAAAACATCATTGCCCCCAGCACGGCTTGCTCCGCCTCTATGTTTTTGGGCAGTTCCCGCTCTATCATGCCTGTCCGTCCTTTATATCGTTCAAATGCTCCAGATTGTCTCAATTTTCTTTTATTCGCCATAAATATCCTTATCTCCTTTATCGCTCCGCAGTTTTTACCGTCTCCTGCACCAGCCGCCGTCCATAGCCTCCCAGCCGTTCCCCCATAGGGCTGAGTTCCTGCAACGTCCGCGCCACGGCTTCCGGCGAATAGTGGCGCAGGAGTTCTTTTACCGCTTGTCGGTCGAATTTCTGCTGTTTCTGAGGTGCATGGCGGAAGGGTGAGTGCTTGCACTTCGGCAGTCTGGGCAGACTGTCTTCCGGCACCTTGCCATCGGCAGCGAGTATGCGGTAGCCCTTGGAGATGAACATGGGCTGATTTTTGCTGTCCCGCAGACTGCACAAATTCTCCATGATACGCTCCGAAAAATCCCGAAACTGCCTGTCCGTCAAGCGGACACCGGGATATTTCTCTTGAAGCTCACGGATGTCTTTACTGTTCTGCAAATGCAGAATTCGCCTCGCGTTTTGCAAAATTCTTTGGGTGAATGCCGCCAAACGCTGAACCAGCGTAGGATTGGCCTTGGCCATGTCCTGCAAAATTCTCCTGCCGGTCTTGCGGTCGGCAAAGGCATTGGCCAGCAGTTCCTCTGCCACTTCTCCGTCGCTCATGCAAGGCCGCTTTACCTCCTGTCGGTAATCGTCCATCATCTGCTTGGAGAACATCTCTGTCTTTTCTGCATGACAAAGCAAATCGGCATAGAGTTCCGGCTCATGTTCCTTCATGGCATGGAACGCTTCATGCCACATGATCCAATCCATGGACACCTCGGCCTCCTGATTCACATAAAACCGTTCACTGTCCCGGTCATAACGCCCATGAAGCTCCTTCGCCCCCTGAAAAAAGGTCAGGTCGATACCGAGAACTTCCCGGCTGAACATTTGGAGTGTCTGCTGTTCCGGGGTCAGCTCCCCTCGTGGTACGACCGTAGAAGCGGCAATCATCTCCGGGAGATTTCCCGCCGAAGCGGAGTACAGCTCAAAGCCCCGGTCATGCTCCCGGAACTGGATGGTGGAAAACAGCTTGTCAAAGGCATTGCGTATAGATTCCATTTCCCCTTCAGCCGGATAGGGGTAAGTTCCTTTCATGGCAGAGTTCTCGGTAGCTTTGTCCCAAGATTCTTTATCCCGTACATTCACCAGATAGTCGTTTCGTATATTCTGCTTCTGGAGTGCGTCCTTGATGTAGGCTTCAAAAGCCCTTGCCGTCATTTCCTCCGGCTGTGACCAATAGCTGTCCTTGCGCCGACTGTCCAGCCGCATACATCTGTGATGGTATCCTGTCCCGCGCATACACTCGCGGACTCCTTGAAATGCCTGTCGCACTTCCTCCCGCACATCCCCGGCGTATCTCGTCCCCTTCGTCATCATGGCAACGGGAGAGCCACCGTCCTTCCTCGCAAAGTAGTTGTCAACGGCGTGGAGCCACTCATGGGCAAGGCTTCCTGCGCCGCTCTGCTTGGTCAGGTTGATGACCACCCGCGCCGGTTCATAATGGGCAGAGGGAGCTTGCTTGCCTCCCCTGCCCCTTGCGCCAAAGGCCAAGGCAAGGGAACCGGACAGAGACATGGCCTTGGGTGGCAAGCGAAGTGCCGCCGACAAGTCCATGAGGGCATCGTATGCCCGGTTAAGGTCGTCCTGCCGCTTTCGGTTCTCCACCCAGTTGCCGAACTCCACACCTCGGAAACCAAAGGTCTCCCCAAAGACTTCCGGCGTGATGTCCCCCTCCCTGCGGGGCGTGCCTGTACGGGGAGCATTCTCGTTCTCCCGCTCGAAGG
>DFES01000122.1 GCA_002369175.1 Selenomonadaceae bacterium UBA3796 | reverse complement strand
TGCCGTTGCCGCAGCCCGGGCACCAAAGATGGGGCAGACGGTTCTGGCGAAAATATTTCTCATAACTTCTTTCCATCACGCATCCCCCTTTGCACAAAGCGCTTCTATAGCCTTCTCGATTTCCAGAGGCTCAAATGCCTTCATGTTGTACTTGCCGCAGAATTCTACCATACATTTCCCCTGGGCAGCACGGCGCACCTCATGAACCACCTGCCCATAATTGAGCTCTGCCACGACGATTCCCTTGACTTTGTCCGCCAAGCGTTCCACTACCTTGTCCGCAAAAGGCCAGATCGTCATGAGCCGCAGGAGTCCTACTTTCTTTCCGGACTTGCGGGCGTTCCTGACTGCCTCGTAAGCGGTGCGGGCCGTACCGCCGAATGCTATCACGGCATACTCCGCATCTTCCATGAAATATTCCTCTGTATGGATGATCTCTTCCCCTGCCCGCTCAATTTTCTCATGCAGGCGGCGGATGGATTTTTCCGTCACTTCGGGACTGCCCACAGGGAAGCCTGTTTCATCATGGATGAGTCCGGTGACATGAATATGATATCCCTTGCCGAAATCCGCTACGTTGGGCACAAGATCCTCGTCCGGCTCAAAGGGCTGGTAGCCCTCTGCCCGCGTCTTTTTGGGCTTGCGGCGCTCGTAGACCTCCACGCTGTCAGGAAGTTCCACCTTCTCCCGCAAATGGCCGATAATCTCGTCCATCAGAAGAATGACCGGTGTGCGGAAACGCTCGGAATAGTTCACTGCCATCACCGTAGCATCGTAGGTCTCCCGCACGCTCCATGGCGCAAGAGCAATCACGGGATGATCCCCATGGGTGCCCCAGCGTACCTGCATGACATCTGCCTGAGAAGGTGCCGTAGGCTGCCCCGTGGAAGGACCCACCCTCTGAACATTCACGAGAACACAGGGAATTTCTGCACAGGCAGCATAGCCAATGAGTTCCTGTTTCAGAGAAAAACCGGGTCCGGAAGTCGCATCCATGGATTTCACGCCGGCAAGGGAAGCTCCCAGAATCGCTCCCATACTGCCGATCTCATCCTCCATTTGGAGGAATTTGCCGCCGTATTTGGGAAGAAGCTTCGCCATGGTCTCTGCAATCTCCGTAGAGGGAGTAATGGGATAACCTGCAAAAAAGCGAACCCCTGCGGCAATCGCGCCCTCCGCGCAGGCCTCATTCCCCTGCATCAGTCTAGCCTTACTCATTCTGCCGCCTCCTTCTTGTCCACAAAAATCGCGTAATCGGGGCAACGCAGCTCACACTGCCCGCAGGCAATGCATGCTTCCCCCTTCACGACTTGTATTTTCCCCAATTCGTCCAGCGCCAGCACCTGCTTCGGGCAAAAGGTCGCGCATATTCCACAGCCCTTGCATCGCGACAGTTTTATGGTGATTTCTGACTTCATTTCAGTCCCTCCTAAGTGCACAAGAATCCCTATAAATTGCACACTATGTTTTATGTGTATGGGTTATATGCACATTTCGTGATACACCATAACATCATAACAGATATGAAGCCAAAAATCCACCCTTTTTGCAAATCGCCTACTGTGCCAATCGAAAATACTCCCGCTCCAGTTCCGCCATATATCTCTCCCCGTCCATCAGTGCTCCCGACTCCATTTTCCTCCGCAGGTTCTGTTGATAGCATCCCAGCCTTTCTTCATCCCGCGCCAGAGCCACAATCTTCTTCACGTATTCCTCTTCCGTTCCGGCAATGAGTTCCGGCAATCCTGCAGATTGAAGAAGGGATGCTCCAAAACGTGCTCCATAGCGGCTGCCTGCCAGCGTGACCACCGGAGCGCCCATATAGAGCGCAGCAGCCGTCATTCCGCCGCCGTTATAGGGAAAGGTATCCAGAACCATGTCTATGCCTGCCAACGGATGCAAATAATCGGGAGAAGCCGGATGAAGTTCCACTCGCCCGGAAAGACCTGCTGCCTGAATCCTTCTTGCCATTTCCCTTTGGCGAGCCGGATGACGGAAAACATCCTGCAGAACGAGCACTGCTTCCGGCAGCTGCTCCAAAATATCCCGCCAAAGGCGAAATGCCTCTCCCGTTACCTTCATAAAGTTATTAAAACAGCCCAGACGAACAGGCGACCCTTTTTTCCGTGGTTTCCGGAAGATGTGCCCCATTTCCTCTGTTGGCTGCCAGCAAAAAGCATGGGGAAGGCGGAGAAGCTTCTCACAAAAGAAAGCATCGCAGCAGTCTGACGGAGCGAGGACTTCATCCGCCAGAAGATAATCCATGGCGGGAAGCCCCGTGGTGTCCGGCCACCCGATACCGGAAAGCTGCACACGCGCCGGATGATATGCCATGACCATCAGGGTCATGCCTCCCTCGGAATGGCCGCCAAGATCAAAAAGAATGTCCAGCCCGTCCTGCCGGATGGCAGATGCCGCCTCCTCCACCCCCATGCCGGAGAGATCCCGCCATTCGCTGACCTGTTCTTTCATTCGCATCGCAAAATCACCTGTTGACTCCTCCAGGCTGTAGCAGAATACCTCAAACCTTTCCCTGTCATAAGCCGTAAGCAGGATCTCATAGAACCGCGCTGCAGCTTGCTCGGAAAAGAACGGCGCAAGATAGCCCAAGCGGATCTTTTCTCCGAAACGCCCCTTTTTTTCCAAAGGAGAAGGCTCCACATCCCGATAGAGCCTGCCATAGGCAAGATGTTGCTGCGCCATTTCCTCATCGGGAATCCCCGGCAAATAATGCAGAGCAAAAAGATATCCGGAAAAATGCTGTCTCTGGCTCCTGAGGAAGCGATCGCACTGCGCTGCCCGAAGATATGCCTGTGCCGCCCCTTCCGCATCTCCTATATCATGGAAACACGCACCGAAAAGCTCATGAACCTGCCACATATCCCGTTCCTGCAGTTCCTCTGATGCTGTCTCCTTCAGTTTTCTCAGGAGAGAAAACGCCTCTTCCGTTTTTTCGGCTTCAAGGTAATGACATATTTTTTCCAAAAACTCATTTTCTTCCTTCAGCACTTCTAGCACTCCTTCGCATGCGGCATATGCATTGTCAATCGCTCAACAAGAAATCCTGATTTTGATTGGCTCCTGATCCTTGAAAGACAGTAGTTGATTACGATATGTGTTGCGTTGCTTTATTGCTCCCATAATCCGCCTCCATCGCAACAATAATGCCACAAACCACTATATCCATCAAGTTTGTTAT
>DFES01000205.1 GCA_002369175.1 Selenomonadaceae bacterium UBA3796 | reverse complement strand
TTCGCCATGGTCATCTCATAGAAATCCATCATCATACTGATATTGCGTTTGTCAAACTGTGTCATAGCAACAAACTCCCATCCTACCTCCTGCCCTATCCTGCAGGAACCTCCATCGGCGCATTTGTGTGATACATACAACATGCACCATAAATTATAACGCAATTGCACAGGTTTTGCCACATGCAAAATTTGAACAATTGCGTTATAATGATTCAGTAGCAACGCATATCCTCCAAAGGAAGGGCATGCTCGACATCCCAGCAGAGCGAGGTGGCAACGTGACATTTCTCAACATCAAGATATACGGCATTGTCCAGGGCGTAGGGTTTCGCCCCTTTGTCCGTCGGCTTGCCGATGCGTACGGCATTACGGGCAATGTATGCAACAAAGGCCCGTACGTGGAGGTCTATGCCCAGGGGGATTCCCCTGCCCTGGAAAAGTTCATGGACGGACTGCGCCGCCGCGCCCCGGAACGCTCCGCCATCCTGAAAATCGACGTGCTGGAGCTCCAAGGGCATGCGCGCCATTCCTTCTCCCGCTTTGATATCATCGAAAGCGCCAAGGAACAGGGGGATATTTTCGTATCGCCCGATATTGCCATCTGCAGCAAATGCAAGGAAGAACTCTTCGATCCGCAAAATCGGCGCTATCTCCACCCTTTCATCAATTGCACCGCCTGCGGGCCACGCCTCACCATCCTTGAGGCGATGCCCTACGACCGCGAACGCACCAGCATGGGGGAATTTCCCATGTGCCCGCAGTGCCATGAGGAATACACCTCCCCGGAAAGCCGCCGTTACGATGCACAGCCGGTCTGCTGCAACGACTGCGGCCCAAAGCTCTACCTCCTGGACGGGGACGAAACCGGGGATGCGGCCATGCGCCGCATCCGCCGCACCATTGCCGAAGGGGGCATCGCAGCCATCAAGGGAATCGGCGGTTTCCATCTCTGCTGCGACGCCTCAAACGAAGCAGCGGTCAGCCGCCTGCGCCGCCTCAAACACCGCCCCGTGAAGCCCTTTGCCCTCATGCTCCGGAATATGGAAGCCATCCGGCGGGAATGCTTTCTGGAACCCGGACAGGAAGAAATCCTCGATGGCCATCAAAAGCCGATCCTTCTCCTCAAGCGCCGCCCGGAAAGCAAAATCGCCCCCAGCGTTGCGCCCGGCAATCCAAACATCGGCATCCTGCTTCCCTATGCGCCGATCCACCTTCTCCTCTTCGACTATCCCGATGGAACGACCATGCCGGATGCACTTGTCATGACCAGCGGCAATCCCTCCGGCGCCCCCATCTGCCACAAAGATGACGAAGCGCGGGAGGCCCTTGGAAGCCTCTGCGGCTGCATCCTCTCCCATAACCGCAGAATACGCCTTCGCGCCGATGATTCCGTCATGGACTGGCTGGAGGGAAAGCCTTATATGATCCGGCGCAGCCGCGGGTTTGCCCCGCTTCCCATCATGCTGAGCCGGAATTTCCACGGAAAGGTTCTCGCCCTCGGCGGCGAGCTCAAAAACACCTTCTGTCTCGGGAGCAACAACCTCTTCTACCCCTCCCCTTACATCGGTGATATGACGGAGCTTCGCACCCTCCTCGCCCTGAAAGATTCCATAGAGCTCATGGAGTCCCTTCTCGAAAACAAGCCCTCCATCGTTGCCTGTGACCTCCATCCCGGATACAACACCTCAGCCGTGGCCGGGGAAATGGGGCTTCCCGTGTTCCCCGTCCAGCACCACTTCGCCCACATCCTCTCCTGCATGGCAGAGAACGACCATTCAGGCCCCGTCCTCGGCGTATCCTTTGACGGAACGGGGTATGGCGAGGACGGAACCATTTGGGGGGGCGAGATTCTCCGTGCGGATTACAGCGGATACCGCCGCCTGGGCTCCATCATGCCCTTCTGCCAGGCAGGCGGGGACAGCGCCTCCCGTGAGGGCTGGCGGATCGCAGTCGCTTTGATCTATGAACAATGCGGCCGCGACAAAGAAAAAACAGCCGCTATCATCGAGAAACTCCATCTCTGCAGCGGGGAAGAGCTCCGTGCCCAGTTCTTCCTGCTGGATCACCGGATGAACTGCATCACCTCCACCAGCGCCGGACGTCTCTTCGATGCCGTCAGCGCCATTCTGGGCATAAGAAAATCCTCCACCTTTGAAGGAGAAGCCTCCATGTATCTGGAGTTTGCGGCAGAAGAATGGGAGGGAAGCGCCGGAAACCTTCCGGCGCTTCCCTCCCTCCCGGAGCAGCCCCTTCCCCAAGAGGAGCACGATATTCTCCGCCTGCCCACCCATCATCTGTTCCGCTTCCTTTTAGAACAGCACCTCAAGGGAGACTCTCCCGGGAAGCTGGCCTATCTCTTCCATGAGCGCCTGGCGGAACAGATCCGAAAAACGCTTCAAAAGCTCCGGGAAACAGAACATATTTCCACGGTGGCCCTGAGCGGCGGTGTCTTCCAGAACCGCCTGCTCACCCGTCTGACCAAGGAAAAACTTGCCGCCGACGGCTTTGCCGTCCTGCTCCACAGCCTCATTCCCCCAAATGACGGCGGCATCTGCCTGGGACAGGCAGTGGCGGCAATGCATCACATCCAGCTGAACTAGGGCGTGTTGATTAATTCACTCACCCCATCTTCACAGTTCTTGACTGTCCCTGCGTCGTTGACACATCCTCGACATAGCACCACTATGCCTCCGGTCTGTCGCCTAGCAATGGACAGCCAATCCCCGCAAATCTGGGGCAACCTCATTTAATCAACACGCCCTAGGAGGTGCTTCTATGCAGTTTCTCCTGACAATTGCACATACCCTTGCCTATACCTTGATACAGACCTTCGGCTTCACGTTCTTCACCCTCGCCCTGCAGCGCCTGGGGAAAATCCGTCGGCTCTATCGGCGGAAAGCCTTCTTCTACCTTCTTCTGGTGAACCTCGCAGGCACTGTGACCTTTGGCGAACATGCGTGGCAGAGAACCTCCACCCCTGTAGCCGCCTTGCTATTTCTCATCGGCATGGCTTTTTTCATCGGAATCCACCTCTACCTCGCCTATCGGCACATCAGGAAGTAATCCTTCTGCAATCCGGCGCAGTGTCTCAAGGATCAGTTCCACCTGCGGACGCACGGTAGAGAGCAGCAATCTCTCCCTGGGACTGTGGATATCCTGGGTCGTAACGCCAATGGAGACAAGATCCAGCGCCGGATTCTTCTTGAGATGCCACCCGCATTCCAGCCCCGCATGAATCGCACAAACTTTCATCTTCTTCCCGTTTTGCTGCAGGAAAATTTCTGCCATGAGTTTTGCCAGGATGCTGTCCGCTCTCTCTTTCCATGCCGGCGACACCATGTCGATGTTCACATCAAACCCCGTCAAAGCAGCCAGATCCTCTGCCATGGAGCAAAAGGCTTCCAGTTTCCGGTCATTGGAGGAACGCGGCATGCACCGGATAGAAACGAGGTTCCCTTCCGTGCTGACAACGCCGATATTCGCAGAGGTTTCCACCATGCCGGGAACTGCCTGGCTCATGGCATATACGCCGCTGTGGAGGATGCCGAGCAGGCGAAGGAGCGCAAGGGCATCCTCCGTTGCAAAAACCTGTTGGGGCAGCTCCGTTTCCCGCAGGGAAAATCCAGCCGCCGGCTCGGATTTCCCGTAGGTCTGGCGGACGATTTCCGCCTGTTCCGACAAAATGTCGCGCAGCTCTGCTTCTGAAAGCTCCGTCGCAATACATGCCTCGGCTGCCGTCGGAATCACATTGCGCGCCTTGCCTCCGTCAAGGGAGGCAAGCTCCACGGTTCCGCGCTTCTGCAAGGCTCGCAGCACCGATGCCAGCGACTGGATCGCATTGCCGAGGCCGTCACCGATGCGTTCGCCGGAATGTCCTCCCTTGAAACCGGAAGCATGGACGAGCCAGCCTCGCTTTGATGCTGCCGGCACACGCCGCATCTGACGGAGAAAGTCAATCGATGCGCCACCGGCGCTTCCTATGGTTAATTCGTCGTAATTTTCGGAATCGCAGTTGATAAGATAGGCTGCATCCGCCAGATACCGCTCATCCAGATGGATTGCACCGCTCATGCCCTGTTCCTCGTCCACGGTCACGATGACACGCAGGGGGCCGTGGTTCCGAAGGGTCTTTACGATGTAGATGATTTCTGCCACACCCACGCCATCATCCGCGCCCAGGCTTGTTCCCTCAGCCTCCAGGTATTCCTCCGTACGCCTGAGCTTGATCGGATCCTGCAAGGGATCGTAGGCATAGCCCGGTTCTGCCACGCATACCATATCCATATGTCCCTGCAGGATCACCCGGAGCCTCTCCTCGTATCCGGGAGAAGCAGGCAGATCCGCGATGATGTTGCAGACTTCATCCTGCGTCACCTGAAGCCCAAGGGCTTCGAGATATCCTTTAAGAAAGTCGCTGACTGCCTTTTCATGTCCGGATTTCCGGGGAATCGCCGCAAGCTTGCCGAATTCCTCCAAAACACCTTCCAAGATTTCGTCCTGTTTCATCATAGAAACCTCCTGTTCATAAAACCACGATTCTACAATAGCACGTGAAACACTGC
>DFES01000182.1 GCA_002369175.1 Selenomonadaceae bacterium UBA3796 | reverse complement strand
CTTACTATCCCTGCATCAAGGCGGCGTATGACAAATACGTTTCCGATAGGGAAGTGCTCTATGGGGGAGAGCATCGCGATGTGACCCTCATGGATGTCGCAGTGATTGGCATGAAGGCTCTTCGGAAGCTGGGGCTCCTGGAGGATTTGGACAAGTCCGAGGAGATCAATGCATGCAGCATTGAGGTCAAGGCCAATGTAGGCGGAGAAGAGCAGGACTGGCTGGTCATGTTCAAGAATGAGACGCATAACCATCCTACGGAAATCGAGCCTTTCGGCGGTGCGGCAACCTGCCTCGGCGGAGCCATCCGGGATCCGCTGTCGGGACGCTCTTATGTCTATCAGGCCATGCGCGTAACGGGAGCGGCAGATCCGCGCCGTCCTGTCAGCCAGACGCACCCGGGGAAGCTTCCCCAGAAGAAAATCACCCAGGGAGCGGCGGCAGGTTACAGCTCCTATGGCAACCAGATCGGTCTTGCCACGGGTCAGGTGCGTGAGATTTACCATGAAGGCTATATGGCGAAGCGCATGGAAATCGGCGCGGTCATCGCGGCGGCACCCAAGGCGAATGTGGTGAGGGAACGCCCTGTTCCGGGGGACATCATCGTCCTTGTGGGCGGGCGTACGGGCCGTGACGGCTGCGGCGGTGCCACGGGTTCCTCCAAGGAGCATACGGAGGAGTCTCTGACGACCTGCGGAGCAGAGGTGCAGAAGGGAAATCCGCCGACGGAGCGAAAGATCCAGAGGTTGTTCCGCATTCCGGAAGTCAGCCGCATGATCAAGCGTTGCAACGATTTTGGGGCAGGGGGCGTATCCGTTGCCATCGGCGAGCTGGCGGATGGCCTCATCATAGATTTGGATGCCGTCAGGAAGAAATACGAGGGATTGGACGGCACGGAACTTGCCATTTCCGAGTCCCAGGAGCGTATGGCGGTGGTTCTTGACAAGGCTGCCCTCCCTGACTTTGTGCGCTATGCCGATGGAGAGAATCTGGAAGCAACTCAGGTTGCAGTGGTGACGGAGGAACCGAGGCTCGTCATGAAATGGCGGGGGAAGGACATCGTGCGCATCAACCGCTCCTTCCTCGATACGAATGGAGTGCGGCAGCATGTCATGGCAAGGATTGTCATGCCGGAGGAGGAACGGAGATTTTTCCATGAAATGCCGGAGGCGGTGGAGAAATACGGCCAGGACATTGAGAAATCTTGGTTGGCGAATCTCAAGGATCTCAATGTATGCAGCCAAAAGGGGCTGGCAGAGCGCTTCGATTCCACCATTGGCGGCGGCACCGTGCTCATGCCCTTCGGCGGAAAATACCAGATGACCCCTGCGGAAGGCATGGTGGCAAAGCTGCCCGTCCTGGGAGCAGAAACGAATACGGCAACGGCTATGACGTTTGGCTTCAATCCTTACCTTTCGGAATGGAGCCCGTTCCACGGCGCGCTCTATGCGGTGGTGGAGTCGGTGGCAAAGCTCGTGGCTCTGGGCGGAGATGCGGCAAAGGTGCGGCTGACGTTTCAGGAGTACTTCGAGAGCCTTGGAAAGGAGCCGGAGCGTTGGGGCAAGCCCCTTGCTGCGCTTCTCGGCGCGCTCTGGGCGCAGCATGAACTCTTTCTTCCCGCCATCGGCGGCAAGGATTCCATGTCCGGCACCTTCATGGATATGCATGTGCCGCCGACCTTGGTATCCTTTGCCGTGGGTGTCATGCGATCGGAGCAGGCCATATCCCCGGAGTTCAAATACGTGGGGAACAAGGTCTATGCAGTTCCATGCCCGAGGGATGAACAGGATCTGCCCGTCTTCCGGAAGCTTCGGGAGAATTTCAAAAAGATCCATGAGATGGCGGCATCCCGGAAGATTTTCTCCGCTGCAAGCATTGGCATCGGAGGAATCGCGGCGGCCGTCACGAAGATGTGTCTTGGAAATGGGATTGGCTTCCGGTTCGCCAATGCCCTGCAGAAAGAAGATCTCTTCCGGGCGGAGTACGGGATGATTCTCCTGGAAACTTCTGCCCAGCTGAATGCGGCGGAATGTCTGGCGGGAACCGGCTACTATGAGCTGGGTACAACGATCGACGTGCCCAGCATCGTTTGCGGCAAGGCGGCCATTCCATTGGCAGATGCACTGGAAGCGTATACGAAGCCCCTTGAGAAAATCTTCCCCACGAGGGTGAAGCAAAGTTCCAGGGAAAGCGCAACCATTGTTCCTTACCACCGCGGCAGCCGCCTGACAGCGCAGGTGCGGAAAAAGAAACCCCGGGTGTTCATTCCCGTGTTCCCGGGGACAAATTGCGAATACGATACGATCCGCGCATGGGAAAGAGCCGGCGCAGAGACAGAGACACTGGTGGTTCGCAATCTGACGCCATCGGCAGTGGAGGAAACGGTGGAGGCCATCGTACAGGGGATTCGCCAGGCAAAGATACTCATGCTGCCGGGAGGGTTCAGCGGCGGCGATGAGCCGGACGGATCCGGAAAATTCATCGTGGCCATGTTCCGCAATCCCCGCATCGAGGCGGAGGTCATGCGGCTTTTGGACTCCCGTGACGGATTGATGCTGGGCATATGCAATGGGTTTCAGGCGCTCATTAAGCTGGGGCTTGTACCTTACGGCAAAATATGCGACCTTTCGGATACGTCCCCGACGCTTACCCACAACAATATTGGCCGTCATGTTTCCTGCATGGTGCAGACAAAGGTGGTCTCCAACCTCTCGCCATGGTTCAACAACGTGAGCGTGGGGGATATTCATACCATCGCAGTATCCCACGGGGAAGGTCGTTTTGTGGCGGATCATGAAATCGTGGCAAAACTTCGCATCCGGGGACAGATTGCGACACAGTATGTGGATATGCGGGGGAACCCCACCATGTTCTCACCCTGCAATCCCAACGGCTCCGTCAATGCCATTGAGGGCATTACGAGCCCCAATGGGCGCGTTCTGGGGAAAATGGGTCATTCGGA
Source organism: Selenomonadaceae bacterium UBA3796 (assembly GCA_002369175.1). Classification (GTDB taxonomy): domain Bacteria; phylum Bacillota; class Negativicutes; order Selenomonadales; family Selenomonadaceae; genus UBA3796. Next base: position 1,993 of record DFES01000182.1, on the reverse strand, counting down.
GCGCATCGGCAAAGATGTGGCATCGAATGTTCCGGGCAACAAGGATCAGCATCTTTTCGAGGCCGGTGTGCAGTACTATATGTAACAGACGGCAAGGAGCTGCAAAGGGGGAGGAACTGTTATGGTTGGCATTGTAATCGTATCTCACAGCCAGAAATTGGCGGAGGGTGTTGTGGAGCTGGCACAGGCCATGGCCATGACAAAGGACGTCAAGATTGCCGCGGCCGGCGGCTTGGAGGATGGATCCCTTGGGACAAGCTACCAGCGCATTTACGATGCGATTGAGGAGGTCTATTCCGAGGATGGCGTCGTGGTTCTCATGGATATGGGAAGCGCTGTGATGACAGCGGAGATGGTGCTGGATGATATGGAAGGCCGCAACATCCGTCTCGTGGACTGCGCACTTGTGGAAGGAGCCGTACTGGCAGCTGTGGAAGCGGCTATGGGGTCTTCCCTGGACGCACTGGTGGATAGAACAAAGGATTCGTACGTTACGAAAAAGATTGTATCAGAAACGGAATGATTACCATAGATTTCAGGGATTTGACAAAAGAAGACAAGCAGGTTGTGGATCGCTTCTACCGCAGCGGCTATTATGAGAACTCCCATTTCAACTTCACGAACCTGTACATGTGGAGGAAGCCCTACCATATCCGTCTTGCGGTGGAGGAAGAGGTGCTGTATCTGACCTGCGAATGGGATGGAAGCTTCATGGCTCTCCAGCCCATCGGCGCAGAGGAAAAGATGACGGGGGCGGTGGCAAAGCTCCTGGCTCATTTCAGGGAAATCGGTCGTCCCATGCACTTCGTCGGCTTAGAACGTTCCTTTGCGGAGCTTCTGGAGCGTTATGAGGGGGCACCGTTCGAGATCCGGACGGATCGAGATGATTTCGATTATGTTTACAGCAGCGAGAGCCTCATCAAGCTGGCGGGACGGAAGTACCATTCCAAGAAGAACCATTTGAACGCTTTCCGCAAGATGTATCCGCAGGCAGAGTACCTCCCCATTACGGAGGAAATCGTCACCCTTTGCAAACTGGAGCTCAACGGCTGGTACAAGCTGAGGCTGCGGGAGGAGCCGGATGACCTCTTCATCGGATACGAGAGGGAGGCCATCATTGAGGTCTTGAACCATTTTCAGGATTTCGGGCTCAAGGGAGGCGCCATTCGACTGGATGGGCGGATCATCGCATTCACCTTCGGCGAGCAGCTCAATGCGGATACTGCTGTCATTCATGTGGAGAAGGCAGATCCCGATATCCGGGGAGCCTATCCTGCTATCAATCAGGGATTCGTGGAGCACGAATGGAGTCATATGACCTATATCAACAGGGAAGAGGATATGGGGCTGGAGGGGCTCCGGAAGGCAAAGGAATCCTATAAGCCTGTGAAAATGATCGAGAAGTTTCAGGCGATTTTGAAGGAATGAAAAAACAGGGCAGAAATGCCCTGTTTTTTCAAGAGTCGGAAGGATTTTGCGTGTCCTCTGTAGAAATACAAATATTGCAAATGTCTTTGGAGGTTGATAGTTTGGCACGGTTTGGCGGTGGCCGGGGCGTCGGCTTTTGTATTTTGTTCCTCATGGTGGGAGCAGTGATCGGAGGTGTGTTGGGCGAGCTTCTGCGCAGCGTGGATGCACTGCAGAGCTTCGTTCCCTATCTTGTCTCCACGCATCCGATTCTGAACCTTGCTCCTTTTACCCTGAATTTGTACGTTATGAGCTTCACCCTCGGTTTTTCCCTGTCGCTCAATATCATGAGCATTCTTGGTCTCTTGATTGCGCTGTATCTTTTTCGGAAATTTTGACAGGAGGAAGTTCCATGTTTATTTTGGCTTCGGGATCGCCCAGACGGCGTGAGCTTTTACAGCAGATCGGATGCCAGTTTCGCATCTGTGTGAGTCATGCGGAAGAACGGGCGTCGGATGTTCTGCCTCCGGAGAGGTTGGTTGTTGAGAATGCCCGTGCAAAGGCGCTGGCCGTGGCGGAGGCGGAT
>DFES01000024.1 GCA_002369175.1 Selenomonadaceae bacterium UBA3796 | reverse complement strand
TATACCGCGGACGATTTGTAGCGAGATGAAAATTTCATTGCTCGCGAGTATAGAATCGGATATTGTCAAAAGAATGGGGTAGCGCTATGAAATACGTTTACATTGTTATGGGACTTGCTCTTATGGCGGGAGGTATTGCCGGCGCCCAGGGCGGGATTTCTCCGATGGCGATGGGACTGGGACTGCTCTTCTCCGGAGGTTTTTTCGGCTGGCAGGGAATGAAGGCATGGCGGAGGGAGTCTTCGCCGGCGCTGGACTGGAACCGGGTCGGCGAGCTTGAGGAGGAAAGGATGGCGCTTCTCCAGGAGAGCTATGAGAAGGCTGTGGCGGATTGCGCCTGTATTGAGGAGGCTCGCCGCAGGATCCGTGATGTGGAGCTCTCCCGTCAGCTGGGAAAAATGCAGCAGGTGGCGGGGAATATGCTCCGCTATCTGGAGAAGAATCCCCAGAAGCTGCCTCTTGCACAGCGGTTCATTGATTATTACCAGGATCGTGCGGTGCTGCTGGTGCAGAAGTATCAGGAATTTGAGGCAACGGAACTCCAGACGGGACAGATCCAGGAGATGAAGGAGCGCATGAAGACGGCTCTGGGTGGATTGGATGAGGCGTATGAGGAGCAGTTTGAGCGGATTCTCAGTGACCAGTTCGTGGATCTTGATGCGGAAATCAAGGTGATGCAGCAGACGATGGATGCAGAAGGCATCCAGGCGGATGCAATACTTCCTTCGGACTTGCAGGGGGCGGAGGGAGAATCTGACGGGGGCGGCGCAGGGCAGCTTTCCGGGACTCTTTTGGCAAAGGAGCGGCAGGGACTCCGGCGGGGCAGGGAGAACCGTACAGCGGTGCGCAGGAGCAGTTCGGGGCCCATCAGCATCATTCCCAAGGAAAGGCAGGGGGATGTGCTCCTGACAAAGCTCATACAATCCGGACTGGCAATCGTCCTGGGCTCCTTCGGAGCCCATAAGTTCTACCAGGGAAAGACCACCCAGGGAGTTCTCTACTGCCTGTTTTTCTGGACATTTCTCCCGGGGCTGATCGGTTTTTTTGAAGGAGTTCGCTATCTCTGCATGAAAATGGATGATTTCTATGAGGAATATTACATGAAGCGCCTGAACTGAAGAAGAGAAGGACAGCGTTGGAAAGGATGAGAGATATGGCAGATATCAATTTGGAAGATTTGCTGAAGGGGCGGCAGGCAGAGGCCGGAGAAACCGGCGGAAACGCCTTGGTGGAAGTGGAGCCGGAGGCTGAGGCGGCGAAGGTCATGCAGCGGGTGGAAACCCTTACGCCGGTCGAGCGCAGACAGGTGGAGGAAATCAAGGAAAACATAAATCTCATGGATTCTTCCACTCCCCTTTCCTTTGGCGCAGCAGCCCAGAAAGATATTGCGGAGTTCTCCGACAGTATCCTTTCCAGCGTACGGACAAAGGACGGCGGCGAAGTAGGGCAGCTTCTGGGGGAACTGGTGGCAAAGGTCAAAGGTTTCGAGCCGGCAGAGGAGAAGAGTTTTTTCCGCAAGCTTCCCATCATCGGTTCCCTGAAGGACAAAGCGGACAATCTCATGGAGGGGTATACGAAGCTTTCCACTCAGGTGGACCGCCTTCAGTCGGAGCTCGAGAAGTCCAAGATGCGCATGATGAAGGATGTGGTCATGTTTGACGGGCTCTATGAGAAAAACCTGGCCTATTTTAAATCCTTGCAGCTCTATATCCAGGCAGGGGAGGAGAAGCTCCAGGAGATGAAGGCGGTGACGCTGCCGAAACTTCGGCAGCAGGCGGCCGCTTCGAGCGATCCCATGGCAGTGCAGGTGGTGAATGATTTCGAGAACAGTGTGGAGCGCTTTGAGAAGAAGGTTCATGACCTTAAGATCAGCAAGACCATTGCTATCCAGACGGCACCGCAGATCCGGCTTATCCAGAACAACGACAAGATTCTCGTTGATCGGGTGCAGACGGCCATCTACAACACGATTCCCCTTTGGAAAAACCAGATGATCATCGCACTGGGACTCCAGCGCCAGCAGCAGGTTCTTGGCATGCAGCAGGCGGTCAATGATACGACGAATGAACTCTTGAAGCGCAATGCCGCGCTCCTGAAACAGAACACCATCGAGACTGCAAAAGAGAACGAGCGGAGCATCGTGGACATTGAAACCGTGAGGAAGGTCAACGATGACCTCATCAGTACCATTGAGGAGACCATGCGCATCCAGCAGGAGGGAAGAGCCAAGCGCCAAGCGGCGGAACAGGAACTGGTGCAGATTGAGGAGAGGCTCAAGAGAACGCTTTTGGCTCATGTGAAATAGCAGAGTAAGGAAGGTGGGGATTGCCCAAAGAACAGAAGCTCATCGGGAGATTGCGGGACAATCTCCCGACTTTTTTCCCAAAATGGGCGATTTTGTGGTAGAATAAACAGGTATTTGTTTGGAATCGTTTATATTGAGGAGAGTTTTTATGAGAAGTGCTCGTTCACGGGTGCAGAATAATATACGCTGGTTGGTGGTGATCCTCTGGGGCTTCCTTGGCATCGTGGCTCTCCGCTATGCATGGATTCAGCTTGTGCAGGGGGATGAGCTTGCGGAGCGCATGCGGCTGCAGGTGGGAGAGGATTATTCCCTCCAGTCGCCCAGGGGTGCGATCATTGACAGGAACGGCAGGGAACTTGCCGTGAGCACCATGACGAAATCCCTTTTCGTGGATCCGAATCATGTGGAGAATGCGGAGACCCTTGCAGCGGAACTTGCTCCCCTCATCGGCAAGACGGAGCAGGAAGTTCTGGACGATATTGCAGTGGGGGGCGGTTTTTCCTGGATCAAGCGGCGCATGGAGCACTCGGAATACGAAGCGGTGCGCCAGCTCATACGGGAAAAGTCTTATGGGAACTGTCTTGGGTTTCGGGACGAGGCAAAGCGGTATTACCCCAATGATGTGCTGGCGGCCAATGTACTGGGCTTTGTGGGAACGGATGACAAGGGGCTGGATGGCATTGAACAGGCCATGGACAAGTACATCAAGGGAGAGGTGACGGATACGTTCCTCTACACGGATCGAAACTCCCGACCAATCCTGGAATCCATTTTTGCCAAGCGCAGGTATCAGGGAGATCAGTGCAAGACCATTGAACTGACTATTGACAGCCACATCCAGTTCATCGTGGAACAGGAACTGGATAAGGCGATGGCTTCTACCAGTCCCGCAGCCATCACCTGTATCGTTATGGATCCGAATACGGCCGAAGTTCTGGCCATGGCTTCCCGTCCATCCTATAACCCGAACAAGTTTCTGGACTACCCGTCGGAGTCCTGGCGGAACAGGGCAGTATCCTTCATCTATGAGCCGGGCTCCACCTTCAAGGCGATTGTAGCGGGCGCGGCACTGCAGGAGAAGGTAGTATCCCCCAATCAGGTCTTTGTGGATCCGGGTTATGTCATGGTGTCGGGCCGCCGCATCCAGAACTGGAATGGGGAGAGTTTCGGCACGGTGACCTTCACGGATGTGGTGAAGAATTCCCTGAATACGGGATTCGCCCAGGTGGGGCTCCGTCTCGGAGGAGAGAAGCTCATGGAATACGCAAGGCTCTTCGGTTTTGGTGAGCCAACGGGCATCGAGCTTCCGGGAGAAGAGCCCGGGATTCTTTTCGATCCGAAGGATATGGGGGACTCGGATATGGCTACGACGGCCATCGGCCAGTCCATTGCGGTGACGCCCTTGCAGCTGGCAACGGCCATGTCTGCGGTTGCTAACGGCGGCGTGCTCTTGAAGCCGCATATCGTGAAGTCCATTCGGAATGTGGACGGTTCCGTTTATATGGAGACAGAGAGGGAGGAAGTCCGGCATCCCATTGAACCCGTGACGGACAAGATGCTCATAGGGCTCCTGGAGGAAGTCGTTGCCTCAGGCGGCGGCGCAAAGGCGGCAGTCAAGGGGTACCGGGTAGCCGGAAAGACGGGAACGGCTCAGAAGATCCGGGAGGACGGAACAGGCTATATGGATGGGCGTTACATCGCATCCTTCTGCGGTTTTGCCCCCGTGGAGTCTCCGCGTATGGTGGTTCTCGTGATGATTGACGATCCCCTTGGCATTTTCTATGGAGGCCAGATCGCAGCGCCGGTGGCTGGAAACATCTTTTCTCAGCTTTTCCGCTATATGCATATTGAGCCGCAGGGGGATGAACTCCTGGGGTTGGAGGATGAGGAGGAACAGAAGCCTCCCTCCATGCAGCCCAAGCCGAGACAACAACCGAAGCAGGTATACCAGGGCAATGTCCCCAATGGCAAGGTGGTTGTGCCGGATTTTGCCGGCATGAGCATCCGGGAGGCGGTAAAACTCGCCACGGACAACGGACTCAAGATGGAGAGCGAGGGCTCCGGCTTTGCTGCAGGGCAGAGCATTGAGGCCAATACCTTGGTGGACAGCGGGACGAATATAACGGTTTATTTTACTCCATAGGAAAGAAGGGAAGGCGGCTGCCGTGAAGCAGGAGCAGGGAATTGTCGTGGAAGTGAAGGGCGATATTGCCCATGTGAAGGTGGGAAGGCATGAGGAATGCACGGGCTGCGGCGCTTGTCCCTCCAGTCGTCATGTCATGGTGGATGCGGTGAACGGCCTCGGCGCAAAGCCGGGGCAGCGGGTTCGCTTCGAGATGCGGGAGGAACATGTCCTGGTGGGAGCCTTTGTGGTATTCATCATGCCCCTTGCCGCTGCAGGCATTGGAGCCGCAGTCGGCTGGCAGGTCGGCATGCTGCAGGGAATGGAGGAAACAACGAGCATGGCGGCAGGCGCCGTGCTGTTTTTTCTCCTCTCCCTGCTCGGTGTCAAGCTTTTTGACAGGCAGGCATCAAGGAATCAGAAGATGAAGCCTGTGATTGTTGAAATCTTATGATGTTATTGGTACAGGTTGATTGAGGTGATACGTTCATGTTCAGGAATTTCCTGGGTGGCATCCATCCAAAGGATGGAAAGGAGCTGGCAAAGGCACAGCCCATCGAAGCAATGCCTCTTCCCTCTGAGGTGGTGATTCCCATGAGCCAGCACATTGGCGCGCCCTGCACGCCGACCGTGAAGGTGGGGGACATGGTGAAGAGGGGGCAGGTGATCGGAACCAGCGAGGCATTCATGCATGCGGATATTCATGCCTCCCTCTCGGGCAAGGTAACGAAAATAGACGTTTTCCCACATTCGGGACGAATCAGCTGCCAGGCAGTGGTCATCGAAAGCGATGGTCAGGATGCGTGGCTGGAGGGACTTCCTCTCCATCGCGACTGGGAAAAGATGGAGAAGGAGGAAATCCTCGATGCCATCCGCTCTGCAGGCATTGTCGGCATGGGAGGCGCGACCTTTCCAGCGCATATAAAGCTCAAGCCGTCAAAGAGCGTGGACGTGCTCATCATCAATGGGGCGGAGTGCGAGCCGTATCTCACGGCAGACTATCGTCTGATGCTGGAAGAGCCGCAGCGCATTGTGACGGGAACGCGTATCCTGGCGAGGATTCTTGGAGTAAAGGAAACCTATATCGGCATTGAGGATAACAAACCCGATGCCATCGCAGCGTTGGAAACGGCCTGTGAGGGAACCGGCATCCAGGTTGCACCACTGAAGACGAAGTATCCTCAAGGCGCGGAGAAGATGCTGATCTATGCCATCTCAGGCCGCGAGGTTCCCTGCGGCGGCCTGCCCATGGACGTGGGGGCAGTGGTGCAGAATGCCGGAACTGTGGCAGCCATCGCCGATGCCGTGGTGGAGGGACTTCCACTGACGGAGCGCGTCACTACGGTTTCCGGGGATGCCGTGAAACATCCGAAGAATCTGCGCATTCGCATCGGCACAAGATACCGGGATGTCATCGATTACTGCGGCGGTTTCGGGGAGCAGCCGGACAAGCTTCTGGCAGGCGGCCCCATGATGGGGTTTGCCCAGTTCAGTCTCGATGTGCCTGTCATGAAGGGCTCCTCGGGAATTTTAGGCCTGACGAAGAACATCACAGCGCACGGAAGGGAGCGTGCCTGCATCCGTTGCGGACGCTGCGTGAAGGCATGCCCCATGGGACTGGTTCCCAGCATGCTGAGCATTCTCGGAGAGAGACAGGCCTATGCTCGCGCACGTGATGATTACGGTGTCATGAACTGTATCGAATGCGGAAGCTGTACCTTTGTCTGCCCCGCAAAGAGGAACATTGTACAGTATATTCGCTTGACGAAGGGGGAGCTTCGCGCGGAAATGGCAAGAGAAAAGGCCAAGGCAGCAAAGGAACAGGGGGCGAAGAAATGAGCGAGGAAGTCATGAAGAAGCCGGAAACAGCGCAGGATCCGGTATTCACCATATCCTCATCGCCGCATATCCGCGATGGGGAGAGCATAGATCATATTATGTGGCAGGTCAACCTGGCTCTGCTTCCTGCGGCTGTTTTTGCGGTTTATTGGTTCGGTATTCCGGCACTTATCAATATGCTTGTGGGAATTATCTTTGCGATTGCATCGGAATACGTCTGGCAGCGAGCCATGGGGCAGCCCATCACGGCTTTTGACGGCAGTGCCTGCATTACGGGGCTGCTTCTCGCCATGTCCATGTCGCCCCTCCTGCCGCCTTACATGGTGGCGGTGGGTTCCGCACTGGCCATCGTTGTGGCAAAGCAGTCCATGGGAGGTCTGGGATTCAATATCTTCAACCCGGCTCATATCGGAAGGGCGGCTCTCATGGTGTCCTGGCCGATTGCCATGACGACCTGGTCTGCTATGGGGGATGCTTCGGGCGGAGTGGATGCCGTGACCAGCGCAACCCCCCTCAACATTCTGAAGCTTCAGGGGTACGATGCCTTGGTGAATACCTTTGGGGGACAGGGAGAGATGTATCAGGCGCTCCTTCTCGGGACGCGGAACGGCAGCCTCGGGGAAACCAGCACCCTTCTCCTTCTTCTGGGGGGTGGCTATCTCATCTGGAAAGGTTATGTGAACTGGGTGGTTCCTGCCGTGATGCTGCTGACGGTGGCAGTTCTCACATGGATTTTTGGACCTGCCGGACTCTTCACGGGGGATCCGCTGTTTCATGTCATGGCCGGAGGGCTGATACTGGGGGCCTTCTTCATGGCCACGGACATGGTGACGATTCCCATGACAATCAAAGGACAGATCATCTTTGCCGCAGGGGCGGGAGCCATCACGGTGCTCATCCGTCTTGTGGGCGGTTATCCGGAAGGGGTCTGCTACTCCCTGCTTCTCATGAACGCAGTGACTCCTCTCATTGATCGTCTTGTGAAGCCCCGGATTTTCGGCGCAGGGGAGGGAAAATGATGGTACAGGCAGAAAAGAAGGAAAACTCTGTTTTTCATATCGCCTTCAACCTCGTGGCGGCATGTTTTATTTCCGGCCTTGTCATCGGCGCGGTATACTATGTGACGGCACCCGTTGCGGCAGAGAAGGCGGAGCAGATGAAGCAGGAATCCATGAGGGAACTCGTGGCCGATGCGGATGCCTTCCGGCCGGTTGCGGGGCGTGAGGGTTGGTTTGAGGCTCAAAAGGGCGGCGCTGTCATCGCCTACATCGTGCCCAGTGAGACGAAAGGCTATGGCGGTACCATAAAGATGCTGGTGGCAGTGACGGCGGAGGGCAGGGTCATTGATTTTTCCATCCTGGAGCACAATGAGACTCCGGGGCTGGGCGACAATGCGCAGAAGCCCGCTTTCCGCGATCAGTTCAAGGGGAAGGAGGCATCCCATATGAAGGTGGTCAAGGATCCCTCCGACAGAGAGAATATTCAGGCCATGACGGGCGCTACCATCTCCTCCCGTGCCGTAACACTGGGCGTCAGGCAGGCCGCGGAAGCAGTGGCGTCTTTCAAGGGAGGGGAATGACATGAAGGAATTATGGCAGATTTTCAGCAAGGGAATTCTTGAGGAAAACCCGATCTTCATTCTGGCTTTGAGCCTTTGTCCCGCCCTTGCAGTTACGACAACCGTGGTGAACGGGCTCACCATGGGGCTTACGGTGACCTTCGTCATCACCTCCAACAATGTGGTAGTCTCCATTGTGCGCCATTGGGTGAATCCCAAGGTTCGAGTGCCGGTCTACATCACCTCTATTGCAACTATTGTCACGGTAGCACAGCTTGTCCTGCAGGCGTATTTCCCGCTGCTCTATAAAGCTATGGGCATCTACCTTGCACTGGTGGTGGTCTTTGCCATCATCCTGGCCAGGGCGGAGGTATTCGCCTCGAAGAATGGCGTTGTGAAGTCTTTTTGCGATGGTTTCGGCATGGGCTGCGGGTTCACTGCCGCCATGCTGGTCATCTCTGTTATCCGCGAGGTCATCGGCTCCGGCACGATTCTGGGCATGCCGATTTTCGGGGAGTCTTACAGTCCCATGCTCATGATGATCCTGCCGCCGGGCGCCTTCATTCTCATCGGCTATTTGGTGGCGGGAACGAAGACATGGATTGCCAAGCGGGAAAAAGCCCGCCTGGAGGAAGAGAAAGGAGCGGTGAGCTGATATGGCGGAATATCTTACCCTGTTCATCGGTGCCGTACTCATCAACAATTTCGTTTTGACGAAATTCCTTGGGCTTTGCATCTTTTTTGGCATTTCCAAGAATCTCAGCGCTTCCATCGGCATGGGCATGGCGGTTACCTCCGTTATGACCATGAGTTCCATTCTGGCATGGATTGTCTATTTCTTTGTACTCCAACCCTTCGGGCTTACTTTCTTGACAACCATCGTGTTTGTCGTTCTGACGGCCAGTTTCGTGCAGCTTTTGGAGCTGGTCATCAAAAAGCAGGCTCCGGCTCTTTATAATATGTGGGGCATTTACCTGCTGCTCATCGCCACGAACTGCATCGTGCTGGCTGTGCCCATCCTCAATGTGGAGAACAGCTACAGCTTTTTGAAGAGCATTGTCTTTGCCATCGGTTCGGGCATTGGTTTTGCCCTGGCGCTTATTCTCATGGCGTCCCTTCGGGAAAAACTCGTCTATGCGGATGTTCCAAAACCCCTGCAGGGCATAGGGATTGCCTTTATCCTGGCAGGGATGCTGTCCCTGGCATTTCTCGGTTTTTCGGGAATGCTCTGACGGAGGTGGGTTATAGATTATGAATACATCATTGATGATCATTATCGTGCTGGTGGGGGTTGGCGCATTCTTCGGCATGGTGCTTGCCATGGCCAATAAGAAATTCGCCATGGAAGTGAATCCCCTCATAGAGGAAGTGGAGGACATCCTGCCGAAAGGGCAGTGCGGCGCTTGCGGCTATGCAGGCTGTGCCAAATATGCCGAGGCAGTGGTTGAGGATGAAAGTGTTCCTCCGAATCTCTGCGTTCCCGGAAAGGATGCTGTGGCTCGGAAGGTGGCAGAGCTTACGGGCAAGAAAGCAGAGGCAACGGAGCCGCGGTATGCCTTCCTGAGGTGCCGTGGAACGAAGACGGCAGCCTTTTATGCTGCAGAGTATGAAGGAATTTTTGACTGTGCGGCGGCAAAGCTCGTTCAGGGCGGCCCGAAGGGGTGCAAGTTCGGCTGCATCGGTTTCGGAAATTGTGTGAAGGCATGCCCCTTTGGCGCACTATCCATGGGGGAGGATGGTCTCCCTATCGTGGACAGGGCGGCCTGCACTGGCTGCGGCAAATGTGTCCAGACTTGTCCCCAATCCATCCTCGCGCTCAAGAGCTTTGACGCTCCCGTGGAGGTGGCTTGCAGCTCCCATGACAAGGGGGCTGTGGCAAGGAAGCTCTGCAAGAATGCCTGCATTGGCTGCGGCATGTGCATGAGAAACTGTCCCCATGGGGCAATCAAGCTGGAGAAGAACCTTGCCGTGGTGGACAGCACCATCTGCCGGGAGAAATGCACGGAAGCTGTCTGCCTCGCCAAATGCCCTACGAAAGCCATTGGGGCGCTCGTGGATGCAAAGAGCATCCGTAAAACAGCATAGAAAAAGCTGTCTCTGGGTTACTGTAAAGGTGAGGCATATATGAAAAATATTCAATGGGAAACACGCGAAGAAAAAAGCTGGAGCATTTTTGCTATCAGCGGCCGACTGGACAGACTGCCAGCCGAGGAAGTCGGCAGGCAGGGGGATGCATTGCTGTCTGCCCACGACAAGCTTGCCATTGACCTTGCCAGGCTGGAATACATCTCCAGCGCCGGTTTGCGCATTTTACTGCGCCTGGCCAAGGCGGCGAAGGCTACGGGAAAAGAGTTTGCTCTCTGCGGCGCTACGGGCTTTGTGAGGGAAGTGCTGGAGGATTCCAATATGGATGTACTGGTGGATGTTTACGGCAATGCGCAGCAGCTTCCCTGAACTTGCCGGATAGAGGCGGAAAGGGAGCGGGAATATGCGACTGGACATTCGTCACAAGGCGTTGCTTTTTATTGGCGCAGCGGGGATTGGCACTTCTCTGCTCCTGGGCACGCTGCTGCTATGGGGGATGGATATGGCAGAGCAGATGCTCCATCATCACACATATAGCATTGGCAGTTCCGTTACTGCCGAAGCGGAGAACTTCGCCAGGGATGAGACCAGGAAGCGTCTGGAGGGAACCCTGCGGCTTCAGGCCAGCTATTTGAATGCCATATTGGCGGAGCTGGAAGGGGATGTGCGCATTCTCGCCGATAAGATGACCCAGCTGACGCAGGATCCTTTCTTGCCGCCTCGCCGGGTCTATGATCCCCGCGTAGAAGCAGTTGCCTCCCATCAGCTCTATGTCCTTGCCGGAGCCTCTGTCGAGGTTGACTGGGAGAAAGTACAGCGGGTTGCGGCCATTGAAGATACCATGCGGAATCTGATGCGCAACTACCATGCCTATCCCCTGTGCATCTACGTGGGCTCCAGGGAAGGATGGAGTCTGCGCATGGATTTTATGGCAGAGGGGAATGCCCAGGTTACGCTGCCACCTGTCTCAATGACTACCGCCTACGATGTCCGGGAGCGGATCTGGTACAGGGAAGGAAGGAAGACTTGGAAGACCGCCACCCCCGCCTATCCGCCCCTCTACAATTCTCTGCGCAATGAACCCATGCTGGCCTGTGTCATGGCCTTTGAAGATGAGCAGGGCTTTGCCGGAGTGGTGGGCATAAGCGCCACGCCCCAGGTCATGCAAGAGGAAGTACGGCAGGAATTGTTCACGGAAGGGCAGGCTGCCTTTGTGTTGAACGCTCAGGGGCAGATTGTCTTTTCCTCCCTGGCAGAAGGCATCCTGAGGCCGGGCGATCCAAAGCGGGATTTGCGCCAGGAGGACTATGGCGGATTGGCAGAAGCAGCTTCCTCCATGACCGCAGGAGAAAGCGGTTCCCGCATCCTGCAGGTGGATGGCAAGGAATATTGTCTGGTCTATGCTCCCGTGGGCAAATTGGGCTGGAGCATGGGACAGCTGGAGGAACTGGGGGAAATCCAGGCTCCTGCCCATGCCATCGGTGCCCAGGTGGCCAGGGAAATGCAGGAAGTGCAGGCCGCCG
>DFES01000033.1:2405-3301 GCA_002369175.1 Selenomonadaceae bacterium UBA3796 | reverse complement strand
GGCCGAAGAATTCGTCCTCGTCCAGGATATCTCGGAAAAGAGGGGCAACGAGTTCCGGCCGGAGCCGGAAAGCGCCACAGCCGAAGGCTCCGAGTACGAGGGAGTCGTGTCCGCAGTTAAGTGCAATCCGGAAAATAGTTCTTATTTTATCCTGCATGATGGCGCGCCCCTCTGGCGTAAAGCCACCGTCATCGGCCCGATACTCCAGGTTGTCATTTGCGTAGCGGTTGGTATCACGGAAGTTTAGAGCTGCCACCGAGATCACTCCAACCTGGAAAGGCTCCTCCAGTAGTGCGAAGCCGTTGCTCATGTCACGGAACACAGTAACACCGGGCGAATAGACGCCCCCGTAACGGATATGTAACGGGTAAGCTCTCCGGATGAAAGGTGCGCTACATCCAGTGGCCGATTCTTCGCTATAGTACTGATACAGCGAACGGGAGAGTGTGCTTACACGGCACAGGCTTTCCTCCTGCGCATTGGATCCTCTGTCATATCCGCCGCAGGCGTGATAAGCACTGGCCAGATTAAGAACGGCGGGATTCAAGCCAGCATCAATCATATCCTTGGCAACGAGCATGCTGTCCTGGTTCACGACAGAGGTCTTTGTGGAGCCAGGAACGACAGGATGACCAGCACTTGAGAGCGGCTTATCGTAAACCACAGTCCCGGAAATCATCGGATCATTGGCCGGGAGGGCGACCTTTTTGCCGGAGACCGTCAGGTATCCTCCTGCCCGGAAAATTTCGCAGTTGCTTTTGTAAACAGAGTAGTTTACATTATGCGGTCCATAGCGGCCCTTTCTAGCGTCCACTTTAGCTTTCTCGTGGTCCCATGAAGGGAATTGAAATTGATTATAGCTCATACGTTTTCTAGATTTGTCCGGGGTAAAGGTA
>DFES01000033.1:0-2256 GCA_002369175.1 Selenomonadaceae bacterium UBA3796 | reverse complement strand
ACTTCAATGGTAGCTCCGTGGCTGAGGAGTGCATGGATGAACTCGGGGGCTTCGGGACTCAAGAAGAAAGAGAATACAGCATAATCCTCTCCGGTCTCTATCTCTCTCTGGGTTGGGTGGAACGGGGCGGAACGCCAATAGGCGGCTTCTTTGCCGAAGGCCTTGATTGTAACTGTCTGAGGCTCCCCAACCATTGTAATGCCATATGCATACCGGAAGTGCGCCGCTGCATCAAAACCTTCCGGCAGCGTAAAAGTTTCGTCCAGGACGTTCAAACCTTTGAGGCGGTCATCCAGTGCAAATGTCCTTTCCATACCACCATCATCGGCTAAAAGATACCACCTTCGCCGAAACATTTTCAGACAGTATGGGGCAATCTTTCGCTGCGTTGTGTACGCATCTCCATACTTCTTATAATCCAGCATAATCTTCTTTCCTCGGGACATGGCATCTGCAATGTCTTCCAGCCACCTGATGGCCACTTGAGGTTCCCGCTCAAAAAGGATGCGTCCACGCAGTTTCTTGTCGCGGTCCAATTTGGCGTTTAGAGACACATTGCTATAAAGAAGATGGTCAAGTTGGCCGTGATAATTATCGACCTTATATTTATGATCTCCTGGTTTCTTTGAATGGACGATATTGATATGGAGCATTTTGGGAATAGCAGCCAACATCTTGTTGAATGTGCTTCTGGAGAGGTTTTTATTGCCGGGATTCACCCTTTCATCTTTCCTCCATTTTTCTGCTATCTTGTTGAATGTGGCACCATCTTCTCTAAGTAGGAACTCGACAAGCCAGATGTATTTTTCGATATAGTTGCTCCCCTCTTTTTTACTGACCTTTTCTTTTCCTTTTCCGTCAATGGTGCCGATAACTCTTCCTCTGCGGAAAGCAAAACCTTCCCAAAAACCGTCGTTTTCCTTTGGTTGAAGTTCATCATAGATGCAGGGGGCTTGCTGGTGGCCCTTTCTGTTGAGAACCCCCCAGTAACCGTCCTTTTTCACCAAAAAATAATAAATGGGATTCTTCTGTTTTTCCACAAGTTTTGCGGAATAGAAGCAAATCTCTTCGTATTCACAGGGAATGGATTCTATTTTCTTTATAGAATCGGCTTGAACGCCCCAAAGCCAGTGTTTATTCTGAAGCAGGGTGACCTTTTTACCATTACTCTCCATCTCGACACTCTCGATGCCCTCATAAGGCTCCAGCGTATTTGCCCTCAGTTCGATGGTCTTTTCTTCAAATCGGAAGCTGACTTTTGCCTTAGTACCTTGTATATCGGTTATGCGGCCTATGCCGAATTGTGCGTGCTTTACCCTGCAACCTACGGGAAGGCGTTGCTGAAGTTCCGGAGACAAGGGATTTTCCTCAAGGGACGGAGCCTCCGGGTAAGTCCCTTCAATGAAAGCCTTGATAAGCCCGGCGTGCGATAAGGGCTTGTCTATATTTATGTCGCAATTGGTATTATAATCAACTAGGATGACATCTCCTTGTAAGGCTAGTTTGCGAATCTTATCTACTACATCGGAAACCTTATTTTCCAAAACCCAGCGATATGCTGGAGCATAAATATAGCGACGCGCATCCACAGCTCCGAGCAAGTCATCTTTCCTGCCGGACACACCTTTTCGATGTCCGAGAATTGGCCCGAACCTGCGGATGCTACGCTTGAGGCCCTTCATGGAAGTGTTTTTGAAAAGAGACGTGTCAATATCCGCCATCTGGAATACCTTCAACCCCTGCCAGATACCCTCTACGCTGGCGGATACCCAGTTTGGCGAAAATGGAACAGGGATACCCCGGTGAGGGTAGAATGGGCTGAGTTTCTGATAGTTTTCGTCCGCAGAGTTAGATGTGACATCAATAATAGTAGCTTTGGGGTATAATTCCTCAATGCTCATAATCCGCTTCCGGTGTTTCTTTTCGCCCACCAGTTTACCCAGTTCTCTATCCTTTCTCTCTTTCTCCTCCCGTTTTTTCTTATTTTCCTCAATGACAGCGCTGAGCCTTTTTCTTGGAAGAACTATAATCATAACGTGTTTTAGTGGTCATCTACAAATATAATAATTATATTCCATAACTAGGAACACTTTTCCGAATTGTTAGGCAACTATTATATATTTTTGTCCTCGAAAATTTTCACCTCTCACCTATCAAATATAGTTTAATGGAATTAAATCTTTCCATTAACTCTATTTGTCCAATAGTTCTTTGACATATTGTTTTAGTTAATAGTGGTTTTTCAATCACTATACC
>DFES01000094.1:4547-30796 GCA_002369175.1 Selenomonadaceae bacterium UBA3796 | reverse complement strand
CTTTTTTGTAGTATAGCATAAAGCACTGTATTTGTACAGTAGACAAATATATTCTAATGGAATGTTCTGATAAAACTTTTCGGGAGATGATATGATGAAAAAGCACGGAGGGCTGCATGGCAGTCCTCCGTGCTTTTTTTACTGTACGTTCATGGAAAGCTCGATGATCTTGTTGGCGAGCTTTGCTTTCTGAAGAACCTCCTCCGTGATGTCGGCGCCGGCTTCCACGATGACGATGCCGTTGTCCATCTTGATGGTGCGGGCTGCTTTTTTGCCCAAAAGGTAGCGGCGATGACGATCATCTGTGGATTTTTCGGTAGCCTGCTTGGCAGGTTCCGCCGGAGCGGCCTTGGGTGCGGCCTTGGGAGCCGGTTTTGCCGGAAAAGCAGCTTTCGGTGCTTCTTTGATCTCGGGCTTTGCTGCCGGGGCGGGAGCCGCTTGGGGCTGAGGTGTTTCTGCCACAGGCGCGGGCTCAGGCTCAGGTTCGGGCTCGGGTACAGGTTCCGGTACAGGCTCCGGCTCAGGTACAGATACAGGTTCCGGCTCAGGTGCCGGTGCAGGCTCCGGTGCGGGCGCGGGAGCCGGTTCAGGAGCCGGTTCCCGCGCTGCAGAGCCTATAAATTCAGTTTTTTTTTCCCCGTCGGGATCGATCACCGTTACCTGTTTGCCGAAGATGGAGATTTGATCCGTCAAAATCTCGGAAGTCGTTCCATCTGGTGCGGTGATTTCACATTTTTCGATTCTTCCGTCCTCGCCGATATAGAGCTCGGAAATCTTGCCCTGGATCGTGCCGTTCTTGGTGATGGCCTTTGTCTCAATGATGCGGATGTTCTCATCCAAAAGGTTTTCGTAATCCGCAGCCTCATCCAGTTTCAGGATGTTTTCGCTGTTGGTGATGGTTACGGCATCATCGCCGATGGCGATGACGGATTCGTATGGGATGAGCTTGACTCCGCGATACCAGTCCTCATCTTCAATGGTGATGGCGGCGACTTTGCCGTTTCTGGCATCGATGAGGAGCGTCTTGCTCATGCCGAGCTCACGGCCCTCAGTGATGCTGATGACGGGAAGGCCGAGGATTTCTACGCTTTTTTTCATGCTTATTCCTCCATAATCTTAAGATTGCATCTGTCGCGACTGGAATTCCGCCTCGATTTCCTTCAGGTAATCCGCAGGGATCTCCTGGAAGGGCATCTGTGGTGAATTATGTTTGGACAGGATATATTGAACGGTGCGCAGGTAGGAGAGGTTTTCGCGGAACTTCTCCGACGTGGCAGCGTCGTTCGCAATAACGGGAAGGGAAAGGGCGTCCTCATATGTGCGGATTGCATCCTTGTAGGCGGCTCTTTCCTTGTAGATGTTGCCGAGATCAATGACGATAAAGGGCGCATAGGCATCATCTCCGTATGTTTCCAAGGCGCCCTTGTAAGCGAGGATGGCTTCGTCCATATGCTTTTCCGACTGTTGTTCGTAGGCATAATCGAGGAGGTCATCCAAGGATTGGAATTTGGTGAGCTCCACCCGAAGGGGTGCAGGGGCGGTGTTTTTGGCAGCTTCGGCTTTCTTTGCCTGCTTCTCCGCCATTTTCACCGCTTTCTCACGCTTGGCCTTAGCCCCTTTGACCGGTGGTTCCGGAGCAGGCTCTGCAGGGGGCGTTGCTCTCTTTTTCGGCTCTTCTGCAGGAGGCACGGCCTTTTCGGAAGGCATGTCTGCAGGCGCAGTTTCTTTGGGATCAGCTTCCTTGAGCTCAGCTTTTTGGGTGTCCGCGTTTTTGGTATCCGATTTTTTCACATCAGCATCGTTGTTCTCAGTCTCCGATGTCGAGACGGGCAGACTCTCCTCTGTGGACTCCTGGGGCAGTTCCTTTTCTCTCTTTCGCAGGCCTGCCAGCAGAGCCAGTTTCCCGGTGAGTGCCGCCTGCAGCGGAGCCAGGGTCATTTTGGAGGCCAGCTTCCCCATAAAGCCAGGGTTGTCCGATGGCGCCTCCTTTGCCGGAAGAGCTTCCGTACCGTCAGCCGCAACCGTATCATGGCGAACCAGGTATTCATTGTACAAGGTGACAACCGCTGCGGCGACTATGACCAAAAGGACAAGTCGGATATAATGTGCTTTTGTCAGGTAGGGAGACATGCTGATTGCTGCGACGTTGACCATGAATGCCATGAAGGCGCAGAGGAAAAGGGACTTGTATTTCATGCGGAAACCGAAATGGTTTGTCAGCTTGTATATGAGAAATATACTGGCGCCCATGATGCTGAGCGTTACCAGGATAAATGTCACGAATAGCTCTCCTTCTCTCTGATTTTCTGCATGTCAACAGGTTGACTCGAATATTCCACCTACTTTATTGTACACCGTTACCGTTTTTTTTTCCAGTGCATATCCGATTTTCGTGAAAAAAGTTTCCGGGAGAACAAATTTTATATTTTTCTTTCAGGCAAGGAGGAAATTGTTTCTTTGTGTCGAAGTAAGGCAAGGTAAAGATCGCCACACAGGCTAAATGTTCACTTATTATCAAGAATGGAGAGAGTGCAATGACTGAAGAAACGATTACGATTGAAAACAAGACTGGTATTCATGCTCGCCCTGCATCTATCTTCGTGCAGACGGCTACAAAGTTCAAGTCCAAGGTTCAGATCAAGGCCAAAGGCAAGACCGTTGATGCCAAGAGCATTCTCATGATCATGAGCATGGGGCTGGTAAAGGGAACGGAAATCACGATTTGCGCTGATGGACCGGATGAGGCAGATGCTGTCAAAGCGTTGACGGAGCTCGTTGCGTCCAAGTTCGGCGAAGAGTGAGCAACACGCAGGAAAGTTGCCCCTGGGGATGTTGGAGCGTCTCCAGGGGCATTATGGCATAGTACATAGTATATCGAGCGGAAGAGGGGGAAAAGAAATGGCGGAGAAGCTGACCGGAAGGGGCGTAATCTCAGGGATTGCAATGGGAAAGATCATGCTGGCAGGGCAGAATCTTGACGGGTATCTCGTGAACTATGCGCCAATGGACAAAGAAGGTGAGCGGAAAAAGGCGGAGGATGCTTTGTCTGCTGTGGCCGAGACGCTGCAGAAGAACATTGAGAGGCTGCAGGCCCAGGAGATGCATGAGCAGGCGGCCATCATGGAAGCGCATCGCATGATGGTTCAGGATCCCGCTTTGAGCGACAATATTTTCAGCAAGGTGGAGGAGTCCGGCAATGCTCCGGATGCAGTGCTGAAGGCGGCTGAGGAGCAGGCGCAGATCTTCGAGCAGATGGAGGATGAATACTTTGCTGCCAGAGCCGTGGATCTCCGCGATGTTGGAAAGCGCATTGCAAAATACATTCTGGGCGTTCCGGAACCGGAATTGGGTGAGGGTGCTGTCATCCTCTGCGGCAAGGAAATCGAGCCTTCCGTTATCGCGGGACTTCCCACGGACAAGATTGCAGGCGTTATCCTGGGTGCAGGCAGCACGACGGCGCATGCGGTCATCATCGCAAAAGCCCGCGCTATCCCCACGATTGTCGGCGTGGGCGATGCGATAGCGAAGATCAATGATGGGGACGATGTCATCATTGACGGCGAAGAAGGGGATATCATCATCCGTCCGACGGACGGGGATCGTGCCGGTTATAACGAGAAACTCAAAAAGCAGGAGGAACTCAAGGCGCATTACGCAGCGCTCAAGGATCTGGAAGCCGTTACGACGGACGGCGTCCGGGTAGAGCTCATGGCGAATATCGGTTCCCCTGTGGATGTGGACAATGCGAAGACCTATGGATGCGAGGGCGTCGGCCTCTTCCGCTCGGAATTTGTATTCATGGGCCGTCAGGACATTCCCAATGAGGAAGATCAGTTCAAGGCATACAAGGAAGCTGTCGAGAAGTGCGAAGGCAAGCTCTGCGTTATCCGCACCATGGACATCGGCGGCGATAAGCCCCTTCCCTATCTCAACATTCCCCCGGAGGATAATCCGTTCCTTGGATACCGCGCTGTCCGTATCAGCCTCAAGAGAAAAGACCTCTTCATGCCGCAGCTCAAGGCGATTCTCAGAGCCGGTGTCTTCGGCAAGGCTGCCATCATGGTGCCGATGGTAATCAATGTCTCCGAATTCCTGCAGGTTAAGGATCTTGTTTCCGAGGCAAAGGTGGAGCTTGCACATGAGGGCAAGAAATACTCCGACAATGTTCAGGTGGGAATCATGGTGGAGACTCCGGCTGCCGCGATTATGACGCCGGTTCTCGCAAAATACGTTGATTTCTTCAGCATTGGGACGAACGACCTCGTACAGTACACGCTGGCGGTGGATCGCGGGAATTCCAGCATCGCTTACCTCTACAACCATTTCAATCCCGCGGTGCTTCGCCTCATCAAGCTCACCATTGAGTCTGCAAGAGAGAACAACATCTGGGCAGGCATGTGCGGCGAAATGGCAAGCGATCCCTATGCAGCAGTGCTTCTGATGGGCATGGGCATCAGCGAGCTCTCCATGAGTGCTCCTTCCATTCCGCGCGTCAAGGAGAAACTTCGCGCTGTCAGCTCCATCAAGGCGAAGGATATCCTCGCCGATGTCATGAAGATGGAGGACGGCGACGAGATCAAGGCGTATCTCCAGAAGGTTTTGGAGCCTGTCAAATAAGCTGAATTTACCCGTTAAGGAAAGGGACAGCCGTCGGTGTTTGTTGCACGGCTGTCCCTTGCTCATTGACGCATTGTAGGCTTTATACTAAAATGGAGGCGGAAGGGTTTACCGCAGTGTCTATGGAAGGAGAGGAAGAGGGGAATGAATGAAAAGGCAATCCAAGCGATGCGGGAATTCCTGGAAGCGCTAGGCATTGACCTGAAGTTGGCGGGAATGGAGAAGACACCGGAGCGGGTAGCGAAGATGTACGGGATGCTCTTTGACGGGATCGGCCGGAGTACACGGGGGATCTGGGGCGAGACCTTTGATGCGGGGCCTGGGGCTGACGGTATTGTGGCAGTGCAGCGCATCCCGTTTTATTCCATGTGCGAGCATCATCTGTTGCCCTTTTTCGGCGAAGTGAACATAGCGTATTTGCCGGCTCCCTGCGGGGTTGCCGGATTCAGCAAGTTTGCGCAGCTGGTGGAGATCATCTCCCACCGCCCACAGCTGCAGGAGCGCATGACAGGGGAGATTGCGGAAGCGGTTGCCTCGGATTTGGAGGCTCCTGCCGTTCTGGTGACGGTGAAAGCGATGCAGCTTTGCATGACCATGCGGGGAGATCTTGCCCATGGCACCCGCACGGTGACCTCCTGCAGCACGGGGCGATTTCGGGAGGATCCGGCCCTGTGCCGGCAGGCATGGGCTATTCTGGGAAAGGAATGCAAGTAGTATTGCCATGAAGAGATCGTATGTGTTCAGGGACGGAAAAAAACTGGAGATCGGGAAGAGAACCCTCATCATGGGAATTTTGAACGTGACGCCGGATTCTTTTTCCGATGGGGGCATGTGGGACAGCGTGGAAAAAGCGCTTCTGCATATGAAGGAAATGGTGCGGGACGGAGCGGATATCATCGATGTGGGGGCGGAATCCACGCGTCCGGGATGCCGGGGGATATCGCCCGCCGAGGAGCAGGAACGCCTGCGTCCTTTTCTGGAAGCGATCCTGCGGGAGTGCCCTGTCCCTGTTTCCGTGGATACCTTTAAGGCGGGGACGGCGGAGATGGCGGCTTCCATGGGCATCCACATCCTCAATGATGTCCGGGGGCTCCAAAATCGGGAGGAGCCGGGGGAGATGGCAAAGGTGGCGGCAAAATATGGTCTTCCCGTCATTGTCATGCACAATCCTCCTTTTGGAAGGGAGGAGTCAGAGGATATCATGGCGGCCATGAAGGACTTTTTCCGGAAATCCCTGGAGATTGCCCGAACAGCAGGGGGGGATTCCGAGCAGGTCATTTTCGATCCCGGCATTGGCTTTGGCAAGACACAGGAGGAGAATCTTGTGGTGCTGAACCGCCTTGCGGAACTCATGGAGCTGGATGGCAAGGAGTATCCCACCCTTCTGGGTGTGAGCCGCAAGAGCTTCATCGGCCATGTGCTCGATCTGCCCGTTGAGGAGCGCATGGAGGCAACGGGTGCAGCCTGCGTTCTCGGGATTCAGGCAGGATGCCACATACTCAGGGTCCACGATGTGAAGCCCATTTGCCGCATGGCCCGCATGGCAGATGCAATTGTAGGATAGCCGGCAGAAGCAGGCGCGGGGAGCTTGTGGGGGTGTGAGGATGGATTGCATAGAGCTGAAGGGAATGGAGTTTTACGGGTACCATGGATGCCTGCCCTGGGAGAGGGAAAAGGGTCAGCCCTTTCTCGTGGATGTGGGCATGAGGCTTTCCCTGGAGGCGGCAGGCAGAAGCGATGACCTGAAGGATACGGTGGACTACGGAGCGGTGTTCGATGAGGCGAGGGCGATTGTGGAAGGAAAACCCAGGATGCTCATTGAGTCTGTGGCGGAAGGGATTGCGGAAGCTGTGCTTCGCAAATATGCCGGGGTTGTTTCCGTCTGCGTTTCGGTGCACAAGCCGAAGGCGCCCCTTTCCGGAACCTTCCGGGATGTTTCTGTGACCATTGAGAGGAACCGCTGAAATGGAGTGTTATATCGGTCTGGGGGCAAACCTCGGGGAGCGGGAGCGAACTCTCCGAAGGGCGTTGGAAAGGCTCCATGGGGAGGCAGGCGTGAAGCTTTGCCGTGTGTCCGGCTTTTATGAAACAGAGCCTTGGGGGAAGAAGGATCAGCCGGTCTTTGTGAATGCGGCGGCTAAGGTGCGGACAGAGCTTGCGCCGTTGGAGCTCCTCAAGGTATGCCAGGGCATTGAGGGGGAGCTTGGACGTGTGCGGCAGGAGCATTGGGGGGCGCGCAGCATCGATATCGATTTGCTCTGTGTTCCCGGTGTGCAGATGGACACCCCTGAATTGAAGCTTCCCCATCCCTATATGCTGGAGCGTTCCTTTGTCCTGGTTCCGCTGGAGGAAATTGCTCCGAACCTGGTGGTGGGGGAGAAAAACATCCGTCAGCATCGGCAAGCCTGTATGGATGCCGGGATGGTGAGTCCCTGCTGCGGCAGTCCGACAGGCTATTCCCTGCAACTCATTGCCTGCGTGGATGACCATGGCGGGCTGGGGAGGCAGGGGCGGCTGCTGTTTCATCTGCCGGAGGATATGGCTTTCTTTCGCCAAAAGACTCTGGGGGGAACGGTCATCATGGGACGGCGTACGATGGAGAGCCTGGGGAAGCCGCTGGAAGGGAGGAGAAATCTTCTTCTCTCCCGAAGGGGGAAAGGGGGGGAAGGTTTTGAGACATGCAGAGGGCTTGAGGAGCTTTGGCAGGCCTTGGATTCTTCTTCGGAAGGCGAAATCTATGTCATCGGCGGAGGAGAGATCTACGCAGAGCTTCTGCCCTACTGCCGGGAGGCATGGCTCACCAGGGTGCATGCGGATGGCGGAGCGGATGTGTTTTTGGAGGAGCTTGAGGGGGAGTTTTCTCTTGTATCCTGCTCCCCTGCGGTGAATGGGGCGGGATACGGGATGAAGTTCTGTCATTATGTGAGGAAGTTCTGAGTGGAGGCGCAGGGAGTGGAGATTTTCAGGAACGATTGGGCGAAATATCTGAACGAGGAGCTGCAGAAGCCTTATTATCTTGCGCTTCGTCGGTTTCTCATCCAGGAGTATCGAACCAGGCGCATATATCCGGATATGTATGCGATATTCAATGCGCTCCACTATACGAGTTATGAGGCGGCAAAGGTGGTCATTCTGGGGCAGGATCCCTATCATGGTCCCGGACAGGCGCATGGTCTGAGCTTTTCTGTTCTGCCGGGCGTAGCGCCGCCGCCGTCCCTCGTCAATATCTTTCGGGAACTGCAGGATGATATTGGCTGCCGCATTCCGAACAACGGCTGTCTGAAGCCATGGGCGGATCAGGGGGTTCTTCTTTTGAATGCGGTGCTTACGGTGCGGGAACATGCGGCAAATTCCCATCATGGGCAGGGGTGGGAGATCTTCACGGACAGGATCATTTCCCTGCTGAATGAGAGGGAAAAACCGCTGGCCTTTTTGCTTTGGGGGACTCCTGCACGACGCAAGAAGTCCATGATCACCAATCCACGCCACTATATTGTGGAGTCTCCCCATCCAAGCCCCCTTTCGGCCAGTCGGGGCTTTTTCGGCAGCAAGCCTTTTTCCAAGGTGAATGCATTCCTGACCGCCCATGGGGAAGAACCGATTGACTGGCAATTGCCGGATGTGTGAAAGGGAAGGGACGTATGGACAGCAACAAGGTCACGATCCAGGATATTGCAGAGCGGGCCGGGGTGTCGAAGAGCACCGTGTCCCGCTATCTGAACCGCGGCTATGTCAGCAGGGAAAAGGCAGAAAGAATCCGCGAGGTAATCGATGCGACCGGGTTCCAGTCGAATTTTTTTGCCAAGCGTTTGAAGACGAAGCGGAGCAAGCTCATCGGCCTTGTGTTGCCGCGCATTGATTCCGTCTCCGTGGGCAAGCTCCTGGCGGGAATCGGCGATATTCTTGAGCCGGAAGGCTACCAGGTCATCATGCTGGTCAGCCAGCTCAAAGGGGATAAGGAACTGGAGAATATTGCGAACCTGTACCAGCAGGGTGTGGATGGAATCATCGTCGATTCTGTGGGCATTACTTCCCGTCATATCGCCTTGCAGAAGGATGTACGGGTTCCCATTCTGTATACGGGGCAGCGCCATGCAGAGGCGAACTGCCTGAAAATCGATGATGAGGCGGCAGGGCGCATGATGGGAGCCTATCTCAGGCAAATGGGGCATGAGAAGGCGGTTTTCGCCGGTGTCACAGAGACGGATATTGCCGTGGGGGTGGAGCGTCGAAAGGGGTTTGCCGATGCATTCCTGGAGGGACGCCCCAAGGCGAAGGTGGATTTCGTTGAAACGGGGTTCGGATTTCTCAATGCATATAATCTGGGGGGAGAGATCCTTCAGAGAAAACCCTCGGTTATCGTGGGGGCGACGGACAACATCAGCCTTGGAATCCTGCGCTATCTCCACGAACGGGAGGTGCGGGTGCCGGAGGATGTATCCGTGGCAGGTTTTGGAGGATATGATGTAGGAGCCGTGGTCTATCCAGCTCTGACCACGGTGGCATTTGATTTCGAACTGGTGGGCATGAATGTGGCTCGCAGGATGCTGGATCTCATAGACGGACACCCGTCGGAGGGCGAGGTGGAGCTGCCCTTTTTCTTCGTGGAGAGAGAAAGCGTTCGGCGGTTCGGGGCAGACAGCGGGGATCGGCAGTCCTTTGCAGGAATGCTTTGAACCCGTCGGTTTCATCCATTGAAACTGACGGGTTCAGGAAATTCATGCTGAAATTTTTCGTTATTTTTTGAAGAAGGTAATATGAGCACCCAGGGAAAGAACCGGCGTGGCAGACCCTTTGAGGATGATCTGTCCGGGCATGGAGCCTTCGGCGTTGAACACGAGGGTGCAGTGGCCTTCCTCCCGGATGGTATCGTTGGCGACATCGCCGACATGGACGACGGTATACTCGCTGTTGCCGAACTTGAGCTTGTCGCCTTTGACAATCTCCGCCTTGAGGTCGCTGGCAGTGTGCTCAATGACCATGTCGGCGAGGTTGGGGCGTACCCCCTCATCAAGGATGATGACACTGCTGTTGTTTTCCAGGAAAGTCCGCGCCAGATTGCCGATGGCGGTGACAGATACATCATACTTCGTTTCCATAGCCTTTTCCAATCCTTTCTGTTTGCAAGATAAGAATACATTGTGTAGATATTCCATGGGGAAACGTGTTTTTCCTGCAAAACAAGAGGTGGAGCGAAAATTTTCTTTTCGGACAAAATCATGTTTCTTCTCCTGCTGTATGGGAGCTTGTTCCGTCTGCCCTTCGTGGCAGCATTGCTGAAGTTTCACCGTTTGGTGGGAATCTGCTTGACATTCCGGTGTTTTCCCACTATAAATAATAGTGTTGAGCGTACTGTGTTTTTCCAGGAGGAGGCGGCGTATGAAAGAATATACACCTTTCAAATCCGGCAAGGTCCGTGAGGTCTACGATGCCGGAGATAGTATTATCATGGTGGCCACGGATCGCATATCGGCCTTTGACCATATCCTGAAGAACAGGATTCCCGGGAAGGGAGCTGTTCTGACGCGGATGTCGAAGTTCTGGTTTGATCTCACGAAGGACATTCTGCCGAACCACATGATTTCCGTGGACAATGAGGATATGCCGGAGTTCTTTCGGCAGCCGCAGTTCATGGGGAACAGCATGAAATGCAAAAAGCTCGAAATGATTCCCATGGAGTGCATTGTGAGAGGTTATATCACGGGCAGCGGATGGGCGAGCTATAAGGAGTCCGGCGAAATCTGCGGAATCCGGCTCCCAGATGGACTCAGGGAGTCCGAGAAACTGCCGGAACCGATTTTCACGCCCAGCACGAAGGCGGAGCTTGGCGAACACGATGAGAATGTATCCTTGGAGCAGGGCGCCGTTGTGCTGGAGAAGGCATTTCCCGGCAAGGGACGGGAGTATGCGGAGAAAGTGCGGGAATACACCATTGCCATCTATCAGAAATGCGCTGACTATGCCTTGACGCGCGGCATCATCATCGCGGATACGAAATTCGAATTCGGCATAGACGAAGCGGGGAATATCGTTCTGGGAGATGAAGTGCTGACACCGGACAGTTCCCGTTTCTGGCCTTTGGAGGGGTATGAGGCAGGTAAGTCCCAGCCCTCCTATGACAAGCAGTTCGTCCGCGACTGGCTCAGGGCAAATCCGGACAGCGGATATGAGCTCCCGCAGGAAATCATCGACAAGACCGCGGCGAAGTACAGGGAAGCATTCCGCCTGCTGACGGGAGAAGATTTATGAAAAAAGCAGCTTTCACGCATGTGTTTCGCGTGAAAGCTGCTTTTTTTATCGTGCCGGAAGTTCCCAGTGCATGTCAGAATGCGGGGACAACAGCACCTTTGTACTTGTCGTTGATGAAGTTTTTCACCTTTTCGGTCTTGAGAGCCTTGATGAGAGCCACGATTTCGGGGCGTTTCTCATCTCCCTGGCGAACAGCGATGATGTTCACATAAGGGGAGGTGCTGTCCTCGATGAAGAGGGCGTCCTTCGTAGGAACAAGATTGATCTGCATGGCATAGTTGGTGTTGATGACGGCTGCATCAACATCCTCCAGGGTGCGGGGAACCTGAGCGGCTTCGATCTCCTGGAACTTTAGGTTCTTTGGATTCTCCACGATATCCTGGAGCGTTGCTTTCTCCGCCACTTTGTCCCTGAGCTTCAAGAGGCCGGCCTTTTCCAGGAGGAGCAGGGCGCGTCCTTCATTGGTGGGGTCATTGGGAACAGCAATGGAAGCGCCGTCCCTGAGATCCTTAAGATCCTTTACTTTCTTGGAATAGATGCCCATGGGTTCGATGTGGATGCCTGCTGCATTGGCGAGTTTGCATTCTTTATGCTCACTGACGAAATTTTCAAGATAGGGGGCATGCTGGAAGAAATTGGCATCCAGTTCCGCATCGTTGAGTGCGAGGTTCGGCTGGACGTAGTCGCTGAATTCAACGATATTGAGTTCGATGCCTTGGTTCTTGAGCTCGGGTTTTATGGTCTCAAGAATTTCCGCATGGGGAACGGCGGTGGCGCCAACCTTTAGAACCTTCGATCCGGACGAAGCCGATGTTCCGGAGCCGGAAGACGGATTCTGTCCACCGCCGCAGCCGGTGAAAGCAAAGCAGAGTGCCATGAGGGAAGCAATGAGCGCAATTGCTTTTTTCATAAAAATTCCTCCTTTATAAAGTGAGTTACCTTTTATTCAAATGCCGCGCAAGGGTGTTGCCGGCAAATTGAACCAGTTGGATGAGGACGATGAGAATGACGACGGTGGCAATCATGACATCCAGGCGGAATCTCTGGTAGCCGTAACGGATGGCGAGATCGCCGAGGCCGCCGCCGCCGATGGCGCCCGCCATGGCGGATTCGCCCACAAGGGCGATGATGACGGTGGTGAGCTGTGCCGTAATGCTTGGCATGGCTTCCGGGAGGAGTACCCGCCAAATGATCTGCATGGGCGTTGCTCCCATGGAAAGAGCCGCCTCTACAACGCCATAGGGAACCTCCTTCAGGGAGGTCTCTACCTGCCGCCCGATGAAGGGAATGGAGGCGATGACCAGAGGAACCATGGCCGCCGTCGTTCCGATGGAGGTTCCTACCAGCAGCCGGGTAAAGGGAATGATTGCCACCATCAGGATGATGAATGGAATGGAGCGGATCGCATTGACAATGGCTCCGATGACGCGGTTGAGGGACAGTGACTCCAGGATCTGTCCTTTGCTTGTGATATGCAGGAGTACGCCCAGCGGGATGCCAAGAAGGGTGGCAATGACCATGGAAACCGCAACCATGTAGACGGTTTCTCCCAGGGCTTTAAGCAAGAGGGGCAGCATGTCGCTTGACATAACCGATCACCTCCATTTTGAGATCGTTATTTTTCAGGTATTCCAACGCCTTTTCTATTTCCGCATTCTCGCCGGTGATGCCGATGATGATACGTCCGAAGGGTGTGGAACTGATCCGGTCGAGATTGCCGAAAAGAATGGTACATTCTATTTTGCAAGAGCGTATCATGCCGGCAATCACAGGGTTATCGGCGGATTCTCCCAGAAAGACGAGGCGAAGGAGTAAATAGCTGCCGGGCACAGGCTCTTGGGAAATGGTGCTCCCCTGGAAAGCCGTAGGAAGCTCGTTGGAAAGGAGCACACTGATGAACTCCTTGGTGATGGCGGCTTGCGGATTCGTGAAAACCTCGATTACCGTTCCTTGCTCCGCGATGACGCCGTTTTCTATGACGGCGACCTTGTCGCAGATGTCCTTGATGACCTGCATTTCGTGTGTGATGACCACGACCGTCAGGGAGAGCTTTCGGTTGATATCCTGGATGAGTTCCAGAATGGATTTCGTGGTCTGCGGATCCAACGCACTGGTGGCCTCATCACAGAGGAGAATCTTGGGGTCACTGGCAAGTGCCCTTGCAATGCCGACCCGCTGCTTCTGTCCGCCGGAAAGCTGGGCAGGGTACTGGTCTTTCTTGTCGGAAAGCCCCACAAGACGTAAAAGAGGCTCCACCTTTTTGCGGATTTCCTCCTCCCCAGTGCCGGAAAGCCGCAGTGGAAAAGCGATATTGTCGTAGACCGTGGCGGAGGAAAGCAGATTGAAATGCTGGAATATCATGCCGATATTCTTGCGCGCTGTCCGAAGTTCTTTCTCGCTCATGGCGGTGAGATCCTTGGAGTCCACGATGACCTGCCCTGAGGTGGGGCGTTCCAGCATGTTGATGCAGCGGATCAGAGTGGACTTTCCTGCGCCGCTGAGGCCAATGATGCCGTAGATTTCCCCCCGCTTGATCTCGAGGCTGATGCGTTTGAGAGCCTTGACGGGGCCGGAGGGACTGTCATATGTTTTTTCGATGTTGGATAGCTTTATCATAAAGCTGTTCTCCTTCATTACGATGCTTCAAATAGAATACTTCAAATAGAATGCTTCAAATAACTTTTTCATTATAACCCTATTTTTCGGAATTTGCCAAGAGAAAAATGAAAAGGGGAATATATTTATCAAACACAAGAGAGGATTTGGACGGGTTTTGTCGTATGATATCATATGGGTAGATTTCCATAAATTGAAAGGCAGGTGAGCTGAATATGAAAAAGCCGAAGCCTAATCTCAAGACCATGGCCAAGGTCAAGAACTGTCCTCTTTGCGGGCAGATTTATGTAGAGACGGGAAGAAAGATGTGCAGGGACTGCTATGTCCGTCAGGAGGAAATGGAAGGCAAAGTTGTGGCCTATGTCCGGGATCATCCCGATGCCACAGTGGGAGAGGTCGTTGAAGCTACAGGAGTGGAGGAATCCGTTATCCGAAGGATGATCCGGGAAGGGCGGTTTGAGAGTAGCAATATACAGCTGGATTATCCCTGCGCCCGGTGCGGAAAACCCATCATCAAGGGGAAGTTCTGCCAGGACTGCCTGATGCGGCTGTATGTCAAAATGCAGAGAACCAAGAAGGAACTGAAGCTCAAGCAGGTGGGAGTAAAAGATCATGCCCGCCGGGTGTTTATGGTGGAGCGGGAAGAGGAAACGAATAAGAAGCCAACCAAGAAATAAGTCCATGGCCTGCGGAAGTACCACACAGAAGTATATGTCATCATAGAACTAATTCATCATGGTGAAGCAAGAAATCCGGCAGGCTCTCAGGAAGAGAGCTTGCCGGATCTTTTTTCTTGCAATCTTTTGGGATTGGTTATTTGAGGCCTGCGCCGTCCAGGGCGGAGCGGACACTCTTGGCAGCTTTGTGCATTGCTTCGAGTTCTTCGTCGGTGAGGTGGATCTCGAAGGAACGCATGATGCCGTCAGCACAGATCATGCGGGGAATGGAGAGGGCGACATCCTTGAGGCCGTACTCGCCGTTCATGACAGCGGAGCAGGGAAGAATCGTATGCTCATCGTAGAGGACGGACTTGATGAACCGGCAGGCTGCCATGGCAATGCCGGTGTTGGTCCAGCCCTTGCGATTGATCACATCATAGGCCACCTGCACCAATTCATCCTCTATGGCTTTTTTGTCAAGGCGATCCGTCTTGTGGAAGTATTCGTCCAGATGCTCGATGGGGAAGCCGGCACAGCCTGTGGTGGACCAGGCGACAAATGCGGAGTTGCCGTGTTCGCCGAGAACGTAGCCGTTGATGTTCTTCGGGTCGACCTGGTACTTGTCGGCGAGGATGCGGCGGAAACGATAGGTCTCCAGCATGGTGCCAGTGCCGAGGATGAGGTTGCGGGGATAGTCGAACTGGGTGGAAACCACATAGGTGGCGACGTCGAGAGGATTGGTGATCATGATGACCATGGCTTCCTTTGTGCGCTTGGCGATTTCGCCGAATACGGATTGCATGATTTTGGCGTTGGTGCCGGCAAGCTTCAGGCGGTCAGGAGTTTCGCCCGGGCGGATGGAGGGGCCGGCAGTGATGACGATGATGTTGGCATCTTTGCAGTCATCGTAGTCACCGAGATGGAACTTGATGTTGGTGCTGTAGACGCAGCTCGTTGCATGGCTGGAATCCTTGGCCTCGCCCCATGCCTTGTCCGTGTTGAGGTCAATGAGGGCGACCTCAGAGGCAAGCTGGAAATCAGCAATCTTATTGGCTACGGCGGAACCGACGTTGCTGGCACCAATGATGACAATCTTCCTTCTGTTGTTCATAACATGTACCTCCCGATGGTTTTGTGAAAATTGTACCTAAATCAATCTAATCGTAACATTCTCATAAAATATTGTCAATGTTCTGTGTCCAAAATAATTTTCCGGGATGTAGGGGGAGACAATATTGTCAGATAGAAGAAAGTAGTATATGATAGGGAAGAATGAAAAGTGGGTAGCTTTCGCGAAGAAAGCGATTGATATAGTTTGGAAGGAGTTTTCATCAAGATGTTTGGAATGTCGATGGATATAGGCATAGATTTGGGCACGGCGAATGTGCTGGTTTATGTGAAGGGAAAGGGGATTGTCCTGCGGGAGCCTTCTGTGGTTGCCATAGACCGGGACACGAATCAGGTGCTGGCCATTGGGGAGGAAGCCCGGCGTATGATCGGGCGTACGCCCGGAAACATTGTGGCAATACGTCCTCTGCGGGAGGGCGTCATTGCCGATTACGATATTACGGAACGCATGCTGCGCCACTTCATTGAGAAGGTGGTAGGGAGGAGTTTCGTGTTCCGTCCCCGTATTATGATCTGCATTCCCACCGGAGTTACCATGGTAGAGCAGCGGGCGGTGCAGGAGGCCGCCGAGCAGGCAGGGGCGCGCCATACCCAGCTCATTGAGGAGCCGCTGGCGGCAGCGCTGGGAGCCGGGCTCGATATTTCGGAACCTTGCGGCTCCATGGTGGTGGATATCGGGGGAGGCACTACGGATATTGCTGTCATCAGCCTTGGCGGCATCGTTACCAGCGACAGCCTGCGCATCGCCGGTGATCGGTTTGATACAGATATCATCAATTATATAAAGCGGGAATTCAACCTGATGATTGGCGAACGCACGGCAGAGAGCGTGAAGATGACAGTGGGGGCGGCATTTGCAACGGCGCGCCAAGAGACGATGGATATTCGCGGCAGGGATCTTCTTTCCGGGCTGCCGAAGAATATCTCGATTACCACAGTGCAGGCGGCGGAAGCCATCAATCAGTCCGTTGACCGCATTGTGGAGTGCGTGAAAAAGGTATTGGAGGATACTCCGCCGGAGCTTTCCTCCGACATCATGAACCGGGGCATCGTCCTTACAGGAGGCGGCGCCATGCTCTATGGGCTCGATGAGCTCATTCGCAGAGAGACTGAGATCCCGACAGTTCTGGCCGATGATCCCATGTCCTGCGTGGCCATGGGATGCGGAAAGGCATTGGATGCCTTTGCAAAATTTGACGGCAAGGCGACGAATACAAGATTCAAGAACAACTGAGGCAGGATTTCTCTTTTTCGCATAGAATCTTTTGTATAGGGTTTCTTTGTTGTGTTATGAATGAAGTGATTTTGAGGTGAAGGGTTATGATACGCGGACTTTATGCGGCAGCCTCCGGCATGATTACGGAGACGAAACGCACGGATACGATAGCGAACAATCTGGCGAATGCGGATACGAACGGTTTCAAACGTGATGTAGCGGTCAATAAGGAGTTTGAGCCGATGTTGCTCCGCCGCATCCATGACTCGGATCCGCGTATGGAGGTGACTTCCTTCAAGCAGTTCTCCCTGGGGAGCAAGCATCCGAAGGTCGGAACGCTTGGAACCGGTGCATGCATTGCGGAGATTGCCATAGACCGTGAGCAGGGGGCTATCAAGACCACCGGAAATCCTCTGGACGTGGCGATTTCCGGTGAGGGATTTTTTGGAGTCCAGACGGATCAGGGGGTACGCTATACACGGGATGGAGCCTTTTTCCGGTCTTCGACGGGGCAGCTTCAGAATATGAAGGGGCAGCCTGTCCTGAATGTGCAAGGACGCCCTATTACGATTCCGGAAAACGCGGCCAGTATCAGCATAGGAGCCAAGGGAGAGATATATGCAAGCACTCCGGGAGAGGAAGGTTTCCAGCAGATATCGCAGCTTATGCTTGTTTCCTTTGGACCGGATCGCAAGGCGATTCTCAAGCAGGGAGACAATCTCTGGAATCCGCAGGTTGGCGCTGTCCCTCAGCCGGCGACAGGAACCGTGGAGCAGGGATGCCTGGAGGCATCGAATGTGAATGTGGTTTCCGATATGGTGGAGCTCATCAACAACTACCGTGTCTATGAGGCTGGCGCCAAGGCTGTTGTGACACAGGATACCTTGCTGGATAAGGCAGTGAATGAGGTGGGACGTCTCGGTTGATGTCTTGGAGGTGGCATTTAAGTTTTTGGTTTTTTTTTTCGATATAAAAGCAGAAGGTTTTTCATGATTCTGTTTGGAGGAAATGCATTATGATGAGATCATTGTGGTCATCTGCTTCGGGCATGATCGGCCAGCAAAAGCATATGGATGTTCTCTCCCATAATATTGCGAATGTCAATACCTATGGAGGAAAGAAGGTTCGGACGGAGTTCCAGGACCTCATCTATCAGAACATGAGGGATGCAGGCGCGGACAGCGGCGCAGACTCGCAGTATCCCACAGGTCTTGCCATCGGTCTTGGTACGAGAGTTGCAGCGACCCAGCGCGTATTCGTGCAGGGGCCTCTTCAGACCACGGACAACCCGACGGATATCGGCATTCAGGGAGAGGGGTTCTTCCGGATTGAGCTGCCGGACGGAACGATCGGCTATACCCGTGACGGCACGTTCAAGCTGGATTCCAACCGCCGCATGGTGACGACGGACGGCTATCCTTTGGCAGACGGCATTACCATTGATGAGACTGCGCCCAGCGACAGCATCGTTATTGCAGGTGACGGGCAGGTTTCCTGCACACCGGCAGGCGGCGAGCAGCAGGCCGTGGGTCAGATTACGCTGGCGCGTTTTGTGAACCCGGCAGGCCTCACTGCCATCGGCAAGAATCTCTTCATCGTCTCGGCTGCATCCGGAGATCCCATAGAGGGAAACCCCGGTGAGGAAGGTGCCGGAACCCTGACGCAGGGAACTTTGGAGATGTCCACGGTTCAGATCGTGGAAGAAATGGTGGAAATGATTATTGCACAGCGCGCGTATGAGTCCAATTCCAAGGCGGTTACCACAACGGATTCCATGCTGGAAATTGCCAATGGACTGAAGCGGTGATGAAGCGGAGTGTCCTTTTTGCAGCCATTCTATGTTTGTTCTGGAGTGGCTTTTTTTTCCTGCCTGCGGCCTGTGCCTACGGCTCGGGTACGCAGCTGGAGCGATATCCGCAGGTTCTTCCTGCGGATCAGTTTCCGGTTCTCGCCGAGGCAAAATTGGAGGAAGCATTGCGCGAGCAAGGAGAGACGAGGCGGCATGAGCTGAAGTTCATGCGCGGCCCGCAGATGATGCACTGTCCGGCGGGGGAGATCACCTGCGAGGCGACGCTTCCCAAGCAGATCCGTTACGGTTCGACGATTCCCGTCTACATATCCGTGTTCCTGGATGGGAAATTTTATCGGCGGGCTACTTGTTATTACAGGGTGCTCGTCTACGACAACGTCCTGGTGGCGAATCGTGATCTCCTGCTGGAGCATGAAATCACGGCATCGGATGTGCGCATGGAGGAGCGGGAAATCGAGACAAGGGCGGACGAATACCTGACGGATCTCGCAAAGGTGGAGGGGCTGGTGCCTGCCAGGGTCATCCGGGAGGGAACGCCCATCCTGGAGAGAATGCTCCAGAATCCCTTCGTGATGGATGCGGGAGCAGCCATTACACTTCTGTCAAATTACAACGGGATACAGGTAAAGGCGGAGGGGGTTGCCATGCAGCGCGGACGCATCGGGAAGATCATCCGCGTGCGCAATGCCAAGTCCCGCAAAGTTCTCCGGGGAAAGGTATTGGACGCAGTAACGGTGGAAATCCTTCGATAGAATGACATAGGGGTGAGGAGAATGCAAAGAAAATGGGGAGGCATGCTTGTTCTTGCACTGGCGTGCTTCATTGCGGCGTCTCCCATGGCGGGTGCCCAATCCCTCTGGGCTGGGGAGGGCAGCAGCAGTTGGGGTGTTTTCGCCGACCGCAAAGCCCATGATGTGGGGGATATATTGACCATTGTCATCAGTGAGCGGACTACGTTGGCGGCAAAGAAATCCACTTCCAACAGCAAGTCCGGCAATCAGAATCTCAATGCGGGCGTTGGCATCTTTGATTTCCTCAAGGCGGCATCGATCGGAGGCTCGGATTCCTTCAAGGCGGATGGCGCCGCTACGGACACGAACCGGGTGACGGGAAATATCACCGTGACAGTGGTGGAGAGACAGCCCAACGGCAATCTGGTGATCGAGGGTCAGCAATCCATATGGCAGAACAAGGACGAGCATAAAATCACGCTGCGCGGTGTGGTGCGTCCGGACGATATCACCGCTGCCAATACGGTTCCTTCCACAAAAGTGGCAAATGCCTACGTCCGTTTTGACGGCAAGGGTCCTCTCAATGCCAAGCAGAGGCAGGGGATTTTGACCCAGATCTTTAACTTCTTGTTCTGATGGGGTGTTGATGATGAGGAAATTTATCGCGGCGGCAGTGGCTGCGTCGCTTCTTCTGGGAACCTGTACCGTGACGGCGTTCGCGGAATCGGCGGTTACCCGGATCAAGGACATCTCCAAGGTGCAGGGGGTCCGCTCCAACCAGCTCATGGGTTACGGCCTGGTGGTGGGACTCAATGGCTCGGGGGATTCCAACAAGTCCACGGAAACGATCCAGTCTGTGGTGAACATGCTGAACACCTATGGCGTGGCGATCAGCGCATCTTCCCTGAAGCCAAAGAACGTGGCAGCCGTCATGGTGACGGCAACCCTTCCTCCCTTTATGAGGGAAGGGGATACGCTGGATGTGACGGTTTCTTCCATCGGCGACGCCAAGAGCATACAGGGCGGCACGCTGCTTCAGACTCCCCTTCGCGCCGGAAACGGAAATGTTTATGCCGTGGCACAAGGGGCAGTCTCCACAGGAGGCTTCATGGCGGGGAACGGGGGGCAAGGTGTCCAGAAGAACTTCCCAACGGTGGGGCTGACGCCCAATGGAGCGATTGTTGAGCATACGGTGGAGGATGATCTGGGGGAGGATGGGACGCTCAGCCTTTCCCTCTCCAAGGCGGACTTCACCACGGCGGCGCGTGTGGCGGCGGCGGTGAATTCCCAGTATGGCGGCATCGCCCAGGCGGCAAATCCCGGCCGGGTGGATATCAAGATTCCCGCTTATTACCGGAGAAATGTAGTGGGCTTTGTGGCCAGTATTGAAAATCTTCCCGTGCTGCCGGACAATATTGCCAAAGTGGTTCTCAACGAACGCACGGGCACCATTGTCATGGGCGGCAATGTGACGGTGGATGAGTGCGCGATTACCCAGGGCGGGTTCAGCGTCCGGGTGACGACCTCCGAAGATGCGGTGCAGGCGCCGTTCACTGTGGGAAGAGCGGTAAAGACGACAAATACGGATGTGGAAGCAACGGAGGAACGGGCAAGGACGATTGTCCTTCCGCCTACGACCAACATCAGTGATATTGTGGGAGCCCTCAATTCCGTCGGGGCGACCCCCAGGGATATCATTTCCATCATCCAGGCAATGAAGTCGGCGGGAGCCATCCATGCAGAAGTGGAAGTCATTTAAAGGAGCGGGTGAAATTGCAGATCAATCCCCTGTCAGGTACGGGTGTTACACATAACAATACCTTCGATTCCGCCCAGGCGGCGGCCAGCGATGCGCATTTCTCCCGGATGCTCGAAGAGGCAGAGCGCAAAGCATCCAAGAACTACGGCGGGGGCCATGTGGTAAACGGTGAGGATGTCAGCGCTCGGGACAAGGAGCTCAAGAAGGCATGCAAAGGCTTTGAGACCATGTTCCTGCAGATGATGTACCGTCAGATGAGGAAAACCGTACCGGAAAGCTCCATGTTCGGGAAATCCAACGCCATGGATATTTTCGAGGACATGCGCGATACAGAACTCATGAAGCAGACGGCGGAGGCAGGCGGCATCGGTCTTGCCGATCTCCTGTACAAGCAATTGGCTCCGTCGGTTCTCAAGCAGGAAGCATTGGAACAGCAGCAGCAGATTCGTTGAAAAGAAAATTGCAGGATACTTTGTCGGTATCCTGCAATTTTTTCTTTTTTGTGGTATGATAAGTATCATTGTAGGTTGTCTGTATGTTTCTTTGGAGGTTTTTAATTTTATGAAATTTTTTCCATATAAGTCTACCTGTCTGGCGGCGGTTTTTTGCATTGCATTTCAATCGGCGGTATGGGCAGCCTCTCCGGCCTCCCTTTCCGATGTGCGGTTTCACAGCGGCAAACAGCATGACAGAATTGTGTTCGATTGGAGTGAGATGCCGGGGTATAAAGTCGATCTGTCGGATGACGGGAAATGCATCACACTGACCTTTCGGAGCGCTGCGGCTTCCAAATGGAGGGGAAACGGGATTTCCAGCGCACTGGTGAAGAAAATCACCCACGAGGAAAAGAATGGGCGTCTGATTGTGAAGATTTTCCTGCATCAGCCGGCGCAGTACAAGGTGGAGAAACTGAAAAATCCTGCGCGGGTCTTCGTGGACGTAGTGCACGGCAAGGCTGGAAAGGAATCCGCTGCGCTTCCGTCCGATGGGGAACAGCCCGAAAAGGTTTCCGGAGGGGATGCGGATTCCGGCAATATGAAACCGGGACCGACGCGGGATTTTTCGGAGATTGAGCTGGCTCCCGGCCTCAAGAAAACCATTTATTCCCGTTGGAACAGCGATGGCCCTGTGGAGGCATTCTTCATTGAGGCGGACAGGAACCGGTATCAGGTGAAACCGGCTCTGGACGGAGGACAGGTTGTCGGCAGGGAAAGCGTGAGCAGGATCTCCGCAGAACAGAATGCCGTGGCGGCGATGAATGCCTCGTATTTTGATTGGTCCGGGGTCATTCTCGGTATGCTGAAGATTGACGGTGTCATGGCGGGCACCACTTATATGAAGCGCACGGCCATGGGAATCATGGAAGATGGCTCCGTGATTTTTGGTTATCCTTATTACAGCGCATCGGTAACTCTTGGGAAACGTTCCTGGCCTGTCAGCGGGGTGGATGCAGAGCGCGGGGAGAACGGGTTGGTTCTCTACAATCACTGGTATGGGCCATCCACGCGGACCAACGAGTACGGACTGGAGTTCCTGGTGAAGCAGGGCAAGGTCGCGAGTATTCGGACAAACAACACGCCCATACCAAAGGACGGCGTTGTGGTCTCCGTGCATGGTGCGGCAATGGATGCCTTTCGCGGGGTGAAGGTCGGCGATATGGCCCGCATTGAGGAGGATATGGGAGCGGATTGGAATCATGTGAAGCAGGTTGTCGGAGCAGGCCCCAGGCTTGTTGCAGACGGGAAGGTTCAGGTGACTGCGGGAGCGGAGGAATTTCCTTCGGATATCCGCTATGGACGCGCTCCGCGAAGTGCTTTTGGCGTTACAAAGGAAGGAAACTATGTCTTTGCCGTGGTGGACGGACGCCAGTCCAGCAGCCATGGATGCACATTGACGGAGTGGGCCCAGCTTTTGAAACAGTACGGCTGTGTGGATGCCATGAACTTTGATGGCGGAGGCTCCAGCGCACTGGTCATCAACGGCAGGCTGCAGAATTCCCCCTCGGATGGGAATGAGAGAAACGTGGGAAGTGCCCTCATCCTCGTAAAGAAATAGGGGAATGTGTTATCGGTTTTGCCTGTGGCAAAAGCTGAACAATTGCGTTATAATTGAAAAACAGTAAGAGGTGAAAGCTTTGTATAGGAAATGGAAGAAAGCTTTGGCGGGAGGGCTGGCAGCGGCTTTTTTGGGGATGCAGCCGGTTATGGCGATGCCGCCGCTCCTGCCGACGGGAGAAGTCACGGAAGGCATGTCAGGTACGGCGTATACCATTGTGGATGAGAGCGGCGAGATACGCCCCTTTCAGGTGGATGTGGTAGGAGTCATTCGGAAGGGCAAGGCAACTCCCATGATCATGGCCAAGGCATCGGGTCCCCTGATTGAGGCTACGGGAGGTATTCTGCAAGGGATGAGCGGAAGTCCCATCTATGTGGAAGGGCGGCTTATGGGCGCACTTGCTTCCACGCTCAAGGAGATGTCTCCCTATACCTTCTTTATCACTCCCATCGAGGATATGATTCCTCTGTGGGATATGCCGGACAAGAAGAATCAGACGCATCTTGTGGGGATTGATCTCAAGAAGCTGGCAGAGGAACGGGAAAAGAAGGAAACGGAGCAGAAGGCCAAGGAAGAGGCAGCGGAGGAGAAGGACAAAAAGGCAGAAACGGGAGAGAAAACAAAGGAAAAGGCCAAAAAGACAGAAACGGAAGAGAAGACGAAGAAGGAACCGGTCAGCTCCACGGAAAAGGCGGCAGTTGCCGAAGAACTTTCAGGGAACGGGGAGACTGCAAAAACAGAGGAAAAATCCCTTCTGTACCTTTCCGGTTTTGACGAATCGGCACGTTCCTATCTCCTGGATAACGTTTTCCATAGGGATCAGGGAATGTCTCCCATGGATGCCGTCACCTATTTTCCGGGAGGGCAGGGGACGGACTATCATGCTTCTCTGGAACCGGGCAGCATGATAGGAGTTGCACTGACCTATGGGGATTTCTCCATCGGCACCGCAGGAACCGTGACTGCAGTGGAAGGAAAGAAAATCCTGGGCTTTGGACACCACTTTCTCCATAAGGGGAACGTCAATTATTTTCTCACAGAGGCATCGGTGGTAGGAACTGTCAGCGCTGTAAGCGGCGGCACGAAGATGGCGAACATCGGCAACATCATCGGCCGCATCAGCCAGGATCGGGAAACCGGTGTTGCCGGGGAGCTGGGGGTCTTTCCGGATGTGGTCCCCATGAAGATCGCAGTGAAAGACAACATCCTGGGACGGGAGAAGAACTACGGCGTCCGCATTGCGTATGATGAAGAGCTCCTTCCCCAGATCAGCGCCAGTGTGGCGTATGCAGCTCTGAGCAAGACGATGGACACAATGGGAGAGGGCACGGCTCAGGTGCATTTTACGATTCGCACAGATGCGGCGGAGGATGGCAAGGCGGAGCGTACGAATATGTTTTACAACACATCGGATATCGGGAAGATTGCCGTCTTGGAGCTGGCTCAGGCCGTAGATATCATCTGCTCGAATGCGGAGCGGGAATCCGACATTGTGGACATCCAGGTGGACATCGATGTAAAGGATGGGAGGAAAACGGCAGTCATTCTTTCTGCCATCCCTGACAAGACAAAGGTGAAGCCCGGAGACACGGTAAACTTCACTACAACGATCAAACCCTACCGTGGGGAGAAAGTTACGCTTACGATTCCCTACACGGTTCCCAAGCATCAGCGGGCAGGCGCATTGAGCCTGGATGTCCGTGGGGGCGGTCTGATTCCCA
Organism: Selenomonadaceae bacterium UBA3796; assembly: GCA_002369175.1. Lineage (GTDB taxonomy): Bacteria > Bacillota > Negativicutes > Selenomonadales > Selenomonadaceae > UBA3796. The sequence goes on along the minus strand of DFES01000094.1, from coordinate 6,235 downwards.
TTGCCCAGTTGCTGGGGCTTCCGCAGGGGGCGGATCCTTCCGGCTCTCCGGCGGATGCGGATAAGAATCTCTCCACAAAGGAAAAGCTCAAGAACTTCCTTTCCACGACCCGCAACAATGAAATCGTCATAGTTCCGGGAGCTGTCCAGAATGTGATGGACGAGAAGGCTCAGAAGAAAGCTGTGAGGGAGGCTGTCAGGGAAGCCGCAGCCGAAAAGAAGAATGGTGTCTACAAGGAAAGCCGTCTGGGATTGGGCGAGGCGAAAGAGGAAAAGGAAGCGAAATTCGCCACGGACTACATCATTGAAAATGCAATCCACGCCACACTGCAGGTGGAGAAGCAAGAGCGTTAGACTATAGGGGGAAGTTTGGCTTAGAATGGAAAAGTTGATTATACATGGCGGACACCGCCTGAAAGGCAGGGTCAAGATCAGCGGCGCAAAAAATGCGGTGCTGCCGATTATTGCAGCAACTCTTTTGGGGCAGGAGCAGGCGAGCCTTCTGGATGAAGTGCCGGCTCTTGAGGATGTTCATACGATTGCCGAAGTCCTGCGCAGACTCGGAGTGAAGGTGACCTTCCATGAGGAAACCCATCAGCTCCATGTGGACAGCACGACCATTGGCTGCTGTGAGGCACCCTATGATCTCGTTCGCAAGATGCGCGCTTCGTTCCTCATCATGGGGCCTCTTCTGGCTCGTATGGGCGAGGCAAAGATTTCATTGCCGGGGGGGTGCGCCATCGGCACCCGGCCCATTGACCTTCATTTGAAGGGCTTTGAGGCTTTGGGGGCGGATATCCATATCGGTCATGGCTACATTGAAGCCCGAGCACCTCAGGGGCTCAAGGGCGCGAGGATTTACCTGGATTTTCCGAGCGTGGGAGCCACGGAGAACATCCTCATGGCCGCATCCATGGCGGAAGGACAGACGATTCTGGAGAATCCTGCCCAGGAGCCGGAGATTGTGGATTTGGCAAATTATCTCAATGTGATGGGCGCAAAGATTCGCGGTGCAGGCACCAATGTCATCAAGATCGAGGGACGCCCCAAGCTCATGGGACGGGATTATACCATCATTCCCGACCGCATTGAGGCCGGAACCTACATGGTGGCTGCGGCCATGACACGGGGGGATGTCTTCATCGAGAATGCCATCAGCGAGCATTTGAAGCCGGTGATTGCAAAGCTCAAGGAGGCAGGTGTGGCGCTTCAGGAAGATGTGGACGGCATACGGGTGAGCTGCGACAAGCGCACGAAGACCGTGGACATCAAGACCATGCCCTATCCCGGCTTTCCCACGGATATGCAGGCTCAGTTCATGGCGATGATGGCGATTTCCGAGGGAACGGGAATGGTGACCGAGACGGTGTTTGAGAACCGTTTCATGCATGTGGATGAGTTGAAGCGGATGGGAGCCCATATCAAAATTGATGGGCGAACTTCCGTTGTGGAAGGCGTGGAGACGCTTACCGGCTGCCAGGTCAAAGCAACGGATCTCAGAGCCGGTGCGGCAATGGTGCTGGCGGGTCTTGTGGCAGACGGCGAGACCCAGGTGGGATACATCCATCATATTGACCGGGGATACGATGATCTCGTGAACAAGCTGGTTGGCTTGGGGGCGGATATCCAGCGGGTTGATCGGTAACTTTTTTTGGGGGGGGGAAGACGATGGCAGCGAAGATATCCGTT
>DFES01000094.1:0-4405 GCA_002369175.1 Selenomonadaceae bacterium UBA3796 | reverse complement strand
GGAGCTTTACAACCATTTCTTTCCCCGGATCTACCGACATCTCCTGGCAAAGACAAAGGACAATTCCCTGGCCGATGAATTTGTGAGCACCACCTTCATCAATATGTATCATCATCTGAAGGATTTCGATCCGCAAAAGGGAGCATTTTCCACATGGTTGTTCCGCATTGCCCAAAATGTGCTGTTGAAGCATTACGGCAGCAAGACCTATACGGCGCATGCACCCTGGGAGGATGATTTCGACCCCGCTGCGCCGGGAGAGGAGGGGCCGGAGAAGCAATACCTTGCCAGAGAGCGCGAGGAAGCGCTGCGGCTGGCTATGATGCAGCTTTCGGAGCGGTCGCGCCGGATTTTGGAAATGACGTACTGGCTGGACATGAAGTCAAACGAGATCGGGGAAGTCCTGGGGATGGCTCCCAGTTCCGTGCGTGTCGCCTTGAAGCAGGCGAGGGACAAGCTGCGAGAATTGTTGGGGAAAGATGATTGAAAAAGCGGGCTTCTGCACCTTTCATGAGTGCAGAAGCCCGCTTTTGTTCTCGTTGTTATTCCCATTCCAATCCCTTGGATCTGGTGAGTTCTCTGGATTTCTCCATGGGAAGAGGTTTTGCGAAGTAATAGCCCTGAGCGCATTTGCAGCCGATGGATTTGAGGAATTCAAAATGTTCCTTTGTCTCAACGCCTTCCTGCAAGGGAAGAACGCCGAGATCCAATGCCAGCTGAACAACGTGGCGTATCAGCTCTCCCGTGCGGGGATGTTTGTCGTAGGTCCGCAGGAACTCCAGATCCAGCTTCAGCACATCGAATGCGTAGTTCATGAGGTGGTTCAGAGAAGAGTAGCCGCTGCCGAAATCATCGATCCAGATGCGGTAGCCTGCGTTTCGGAACTTCTGGAGTTCATTTTGGAGATGCGCTGAATTGTCATTGAGGGCGCTTTCCGTGAGCTCAATGTCGATAAGATTGCGGGACAATCCGTAGATGGAGCGGAAATGCTCGATCATGACGAAAATGTCGCAGAGGTCAAAATCCAGGCGGGAGAGATTCACGGAAATCGGGACAATCGGCTCTCCGGCCTCTATGAGGTGGGAGAGATCTTCGCAGGCTTTTTTGACGATAAAGGTGTCCACTTTGTGGATCATGTGGGATTCCTCCAGCGTCTCGATAAAAAGCGCAGGGGAGAGCAAGCCAAATTTGGGATCCTCCCATCTCGCAAGTGCTTCATAGCCGCAGATCTTGCCCGTTTCAACGCGGATGATGGGCTGGTAGAATGCCTTCAGGTATTCCTTTTCAACGGCGATGTCGATGTTGTCCAATACATACTGCTGCATGCGGAGGCGCTCGTAAAGCTGTGCCTCGTAAATGCCATAGATCTTGTCATAGCGACGCTTCATCATATTGCAGGCAATGCGGGCGCGGTCACAGGCAATCCCCACTTCCTTGCAGTTGCCTTCGAGCTCGTAGATGCCGGCTTTGATTTCCACGCGGATGCCATCCAGAATCCAGAGCATGATATTGTGGATATTCTCCACATGGGTGGGAACATCCTGCGTATCTGTGCATATAACAAAATGGTCGTTGGAGAATCTTGCGATATCGGCTCCGGGGAATTCCTGCCGGATGGTGTAGGCCATGCGGCAGAGGAGCTCGTCGCCCTTTTGGAAGCCGTAGTTCTCATTGAAAATCTTGAAGTTGACAATATCCAGGTGGACAAAGGTCAGGGGATGCTCCGGGGAAGCATCGTTTTCCGTAATTCGTTTTTGCGCATTCTCGTAGAAGGCAATCATGCTCAGGAGTCCCGTGAGGCGATCCGAATTGCGGTTCATGGATAAGATCTGGGATTCCGCAAAACTGTTGCGGCCGCGGTTGTAATATTCATCCTTGTCCACGTCAACGATGTAGACATAGAAGACTTCAGTTCCGCCCTTGCCATGGAGGAGATGACCGAAGTCCTCTATGTAGCGGAGTGTCCCCTGTTTTGTGATGATGCGGTAGCGTACATAGTCATGCCTCTTCTTGCTGTTGAACGTCTGAGACATAATATCGCTTTCGATTTTTTCCCAATCCTCCGGATGCACCATCCCGCGGAAAGAGTTTCCGGTGAAGTCGCGGAATTCCTCCAGGGTCTCGCAACCAAAGAGGTTGATGACGTTTTGGTCAGCAAAATAGATGTCCAGATTTCCGAGGGCGTTGTACACGAAAAAACCGCCCGGCAATCCAGTTGGGATATGATTTTCTGCCGTCACTGGATGCATGTCCATTTCAGCTTTCATATGATATTTCCTCCTACAACCTGCACATACAAAGGTTTCCCACTTGTTTCTCTATATTTTAAGAATATTTCTTAGAATATTCTCGGCGATACTCTCTCATTCTCAGTATACCTCTTTTTCTCGTTCAACGCAATGCTTGTGCCTTCCTTCCAGAAGCGTTAAAAATCTCTTGGAACGTCGGCAGGATTTCTTTTTTTGTGTGTCGAAGCACACCTGTGTCGAAGTATACTAAAGTTTCCTAAGCTTGAGGAGGGGAGGTGTCCGGCGATCAAACAGTTTTCCATTCTCTATGAGGGGGAGGCTTCACTGGAAGAGCAGCTGGAGCCTGTCAAAGAATACTGGCGACGTTGGGAATCGGGCATTTTGGTGCATGTTTTCATGACCGCCGGAAGTGTGGCTATGGCCGGGGAGCTGTCCCGGAACATCCGGCGGATTTTTCCTGCGGCTGCCGTCATCGGCTGCTGTACGGGTGGCAATATCCTGAATGGGGATGTAAGCGACTCCGGAACGCTGTTGATCTTTTCTGTGTTTGAAGCTGTCCGGGTGGAGACGATTGCCCTGCCGATGGCTCCGGGAGAGGAGGAAAAGGCTGCGGAAACCCTCTCTGCCGAGGCTTCCCGGCAGGAGGAGCCCAAGGCAGTGGAATTCCTTGTCACAGTGATGAAGATGGATGTATCCCGCTTTCTCTCATCCCTGTGTATTTCTCCGTTGCAGCTCCCCGTTTTCGGAGCCGGGGTCATAGGGCTTGATCCGGTGACCTGGGAGGAGAGCGCTGAGAGAGCTTTTTTGATGACGGAAAAGGGGGGCGTGGAGAACGGCGTCGTTGCAGTTGCCTATTATGGGGCAGAGCTGCATGTGTGCATGGAGCATGTGCAGGGATGGAAGCCCCTTGGCATGGTGATGGAGGCTACGAAATCTGAGGGACGGATATTGCAGAAGGTGGATGGGGAGCCGGCTTATGAAGTCTATCGGAAGTTTCTGGATATCCCGAAAGATAAGAATTTCTTCCGCAACAGCCTGGGCTTTCCTTTTCTCGTGAAGTGGAAGGGTCAGGAGGTTCTGCGCGTTCCGAGTGCGGTTACGGAGGAGGGCTATCTTTTTCTTCCCAGCGGGATTCCGCAGCATAGCAAGCTGCGCTTGACGTATGGGAATCCCGGAGAGATTCTGCGGGATGTCCGGCTGTGCTGTGAGCGCCTGCGCAAGTTTTCCTCCCAAGGCGCGCTTGTTTATGAGTGTATTGACCGCCGCGCTTTTTGGAATACGGGCATCCGACAGGAATTGAGGTTCTTTCATCAGGCAGGGGATGTGGCGGGATGTTTTCTGGAAGGGGAATTCCTCGGGACAGGGATATCTGTGGTTCAACATGAGTGCACACTGCTGATCGTGGGTATGCGCGAGGGCAGCAGAAAGGAGCTGCCGCCCATGGAGGCGGTGTGGACGGATTTGGAGGTGGGGAGCGAGGCTGCCATGCTCAAGCGCATGGCAATCTTCGTTCAGAGAAGCACGGAGGCTTTGCAGACAGCCTACCAGCAAATGCGGCGTTTGAATCGGGAACTCCAACTTGCCAATGAGCAGCTCATGCGGATTTCAAAGACGGATGAACTGACGCAGCTGTTCAACCGCCGTGAGATGGAGCGGCGGATTCATGGGGCTTTGGAGGAGGCGTACAGGAAATCGGAGGATGTTTCCCTTATCCTGCTCGATATCGACTATTTCAAGAGAGTCAACGATACCTTCGGTCATGCGGTGGGCGATGTCGTGCTGCGCCGGATGGCAGAAATCATGCAGGAGGCTGTTCGGAAAGGCTCCGGAGAAGCTGTCGGGCGATGGGGGGGAGAGGAGTTCATTTTCCTGCTCCCCGGCAGCAATCTGGCCACCGCTGTGGAGCGGGCCGAGGAGGTGCGGTGTGCCATTGCGGCGGAGAGATTTCCCAATGCGGGTCATCAAACCGTGAGCATAGGGGTTGCTTCCTCCCGTGATAAAATCGCCAAGGAGATCATCTTCATCCGGGCGGATGAGGCTCTCTATCAGGCAAAGGCCGAAGGGAGAAACCGGGTGGTTGGAAGAGAGGCATAAGAAAAGCCGGAAGCAATGCTTCCGGCTTGTATTTTTCATGGTGACGCCTAAGGGATTCGAAC
>DFES01000168.1 GCA_002369175.1 Selenomonadaceae bacterium UBA3796 | reverse complement strand
GTGCGTTCCCAGTACTGCTCCTGCATGACCTGGGAGGCAGACATCTCTTTGATGTTGGCCTCCTCCAGCGGGGTCTTGACCCAAAATTCCAGCTCTGTGGCTGAGGTGAACTGGATATCCTCCACGTCACGTCCATCCATATGCTTCAGGCCGGAAATCTGCGGTGTGTTGTGGAAAACATGCAGCAATTCCTCTTTCACGAAGGCAAGCGTATCCGCCAGAACGGCTCTGGAGTCCACCCGCTTTCCCTCGTGAATGAGAAAGGCGGGGATGCGCAGCGTTCCCACAGGACAGCCGGTATCTCCATCCATATGCTCCATGTTGTAATCAACAAACCAGTTCACGGAGGGATCGATGGGCATATCCACCTTTGCATTGTTCAGAGTCGCTATCCCCGTGAGCACAACGGATGAACCGTCCGTCTGCACGGCTCGTCCCGCATAGAAATCTTCCATATCCTTCAGGAAAAGCTCCACGGGTATCTTCTCATCCGTATCATTGCCCGCCATATCAATCCCCACAAGGGAAACGAACTTTATTTCCGGATGCGTTGTGAGCGTCTCACGAACAGCATCCCGGGAGGAACCTGCCGGAATCACATAAATAAGCTCTGACATGCTGACCATCCTTTCTAAAAAAACAAACGCCACACGAGCCGAAAGGAGCAAAACATCCTTTTGACTCATGCGGCGCCATTGCCATGTTATTCAATTCTGCCTTCCAAAATCCTGAGAAATACCGTCGGCGGCTTTGCCAACACGTATAGGGTAACACGAAGTCCATCCGCTGTCAATGCGTCCTCCGGATGTATACAACATACACACCTGCACCAAGAGGTTCGGCTAGTGTCCTACGGTCAACGCCAATATCACCAGTTCGTCATCCTGAATATCCCAATCCGGTGGCAAGTATACCAAAGGGCCTTCCCCCTGAGCACGTCTCCGCCACGGCTCCCGTCTTTCGCCCATGGGTTGAATTCCGGGGATTCCTCCGTTCCGAGATACTCCAAGTCCCAGCGTTCGCAGGTGGTTTTGGGGCCGTATTCCTCATGGCAGGTGATGCCGTCCTCGTTGTCCGCCGCTTCCCCGTGGGTTAGGACGTGCTCCTTGTCGATGGGAATACCAAGACCTTTCGCAATCGCCGCAATGCTCTCTGCCATGCGCTCGATCTGCTCTCCTGTCGGCGGGCATTCTCCAAGGTTCCCACGGGTGTCCATGCCGCAGCTGCAGGCAAGGGCGATCCCAACAGCTCCCGTGTTGCGCTTCCAGGTATGGGAGAGGATGTCATCCAAGGCTCCATAGACATAAACAGCTCCATCCCCATCGATCTGCACATGGTAGCCGTCCCAGAACTGTCCGTACCGCCCCGCACTCCAATGGAGGTAGATTTTCGGCTCCCGTCCCTGCCCCTCTGCGGCTGCCCAAATGCTTTCCCTGCAGGATTCTGCGAGGTTTTGCAGTTCCCCCATGGTGACGGTCTGCATATCTTCTTTGCTTATCCTACTGCTCATGCCGGCTTCCTCCCTTTCGCTCCTTCGCTGAAGATCCAAATACGGCTCCCATCTGCCACTACCATGCTACTTGCCATAATCACAAAGAAAAACAGCCTGCCCTGACAAAGCAGGCTGCTGTTCTTCCATGACACGATTTGTCCGAGCTATGTGGCTCTTCTTTGCTCTGCACGCACAAATATGCTATAATTTATGCATCATTTCTGAAAGGTGGTATATGTATGAAGGCAATCGAAATTAAAAAGGATATCTACTGGGTAGGAGCCATTGACTGGTCTCTCCGCAATTTTCACGGATACCAGACAGGACGTGGAGGAACCTATAACGCATATCTTATTCTGGATGACAAAATCACCCTCATCGACACGGTGAAGAAAGGTTTCGAATCGGAACTTCTGGAGAGAATTTCCTCCGTCATCCCACCGGAAAGAATCGACTATATCCTGTCCAGCCACGTGGAAGCGGATCATTCCGGCAGCATTCCCTTCATGGCGCAGCATTGCCCCAATGCAACCATCATCACGAGCCTGCCCAATGGCCTCAAAGGGCTCAAGGCGCACTATGGCGACCTCAATTATCAGGGGGTCAAGGCAGGAGAAAGCATTTCCATCGGCAAGCGCACCCTGCACTTCGTCACCACCCCCATGCTTCATTGGCCTGACAGTATGGTCACTTACTGCCCTGAAGAGAAAATTCTTTTCTCCAACGATGCCTTCGGTCAGCATTTTGCCTCCTCCGGACGCTTCGATGACGAGACGGAGCTATCCACGGTGCTCTGGGAAGCAAAGAAATACTATGCCAATATCCTCATGCCCTATGGAAAGCAGGCTCAGACAGCCATCAAGGCGCTCGCAGGCCTCGACATCGAAATGATTGCCACGGGGCACGGCATCAGCTGGCGTTCCCATATTCCTGACATTCTGGCATGCTATGAGAAATGGAGCAATTACGAAGTGGAGGACAGGGCTGTTATCGTCTTTGACAGCATGTGGCATTCCACGGAAATCATGGCGGGCGCCATCGCGGAGGCGTTCCGTGAGAAAGGCATGCCGGCTGCCCTCTACGATTTGAAGGCCAATGCCCTTTCCGATATTATGACAGATGTATTCACCAGCAGATATCTCGCTGTCGGCTCCCCTACCATCAACAATCAGATGATGCCGACCGTTGCCGCTTTCCTCTGCTACCTCAAGGGACTTTCCCCAAAAAATCACCGCGCCTTTGCCTTCGGCTCTTACGGCTGGGGCGGTCAGAGCATCGCTCTCGTAGAAGATGAACTCAAAGCTGCCGGATGCGAAATCTGCCTGGAAAAGATCCGCATAGCAAACCTTCCCACCCCGGAGATGCTGGCAGGCATCACGGAAAAAGTGAAAGCCATCTGATACGGCAAAAATTCTTACGAAAAAACTGCGGATCCCTGTGCTTCTGTTAGAAAGGCACAGGAATCCGCAGTTTTTTATAACGCAATTGGAAGGTTTTGCCACGGGCAAAACCTTCCAATTGGCATTTCCCTAAAGGACTAGCTTCGCGT
>DFES01000146.1 GCA_002369175.1 Selenomonadaceae bacterium UBA3796 | reverse complement strand
AGCAATACAAAAGGCACGGCGATGTTTCGCCGTGCCTTTGTCATTGTCAGGGCAATTTCTGCGCCAAGCGCTCTGCCAGAAGCGTATATCTCCTTCTTGTGCGGTCATTCATGACCGCCGTGTTGAGCGCAGCCCGCGTCCCCAGAAGAATCACAAGTTTTTTCGCACGGGTCACTGCAGTGTAGAGAAGATTTCTCTGGAGCATGATATGGTGTCCCGGAACAAGCGGAAGCAGAATCACGGGATATTCACTCCCCTGGCTCTTGTGAACGCTCATGGCATAGGCCAGCTGCAGTTCCAGGAGTTCATTGCGCGCATAGTCCACCATCTGCTCCTCGCCGTAGCGCACGGTAATGTGATCCTCCTCCATATGCACGATAAAACCGATGTCCCCATTGAACACTTTCTTCGTGTAATTGTTTTTCGTCTGCATGACCTTGTCACCCAAGCGAAAAACCTGAACGCTGTTCAAAAACTCCGGTTTTTGGGGGGATTTGGGATTGAGAGCCGCCTGCAGCCGACGGTTGAGATTATCCACACCGCAGTCCTGACGATGCATGGGAGAAAGCACCTGAACGTCCACCAAGGGAGAGAATCCCATGTGAGGCAGTGTCTCGGCACAAAGCTCCACCATCCTGTCTGCCACCTGCGCGGAATCGTTGATTTCCAAAAAACGGAAATCTCCCCGCTGGGAGCATTGGGGCATCCTGCCGCCGTTAATGGCGTGGGCATTCATGACAATGCTGCCCGCTTCATCCTGCCGGAAGACTTCCGTCAGAGAAATACTGGGAATGATGCCAGAGCGCAGAATATCCTTGAGCACGGAGCCTGGCCCCACCGCAGGGAGCTGATCCACATCCCCTACGAGAATCACATGGCAGCCATCCGGCACAGCCTCCAGAAAATACTGCATGAGGACGATATCCATCATAGAAACTTCGTCCAGAATAATGGCATCCGCCTCCAGCTGCTCCTCTGTCCCTTTGGCAAAAAAAGAGCTTCCTTCCTGCCGGCTGTTTCCCTGCGCTTCCAGAAGGCGATGCACCGTCATAGCCCGTCGGCCGGTTGCTTCCGCCATGCGCTTTGCTGCCCGGCCGGTGGGTGCGCCCAAGAGGATGTTCAGCCCCTGCGCTTCCAAAATTTCCAGCATACCGCGCACCACAGTGGTTTTTCCGGTTCCCGGACCGCCCGTCAGGACAAAGATTCCATGGGTCAGTACCGCAGCCATGGCCTCTTTCTGTTTTTCCGCCAGCCGGATTCCCGTCTCCGTTTCCCATTCCTCCACGAGGTGCAGCGGCTCGTCCACAGACAGAGGCTCTGCCTCCTTCTGCAAATAGAGAAGTTTCTCCGCTGTCTTTTTCTCCGCCACGTAGAGATGGGGAGGATACATGAGAACCTCTCCCCCCATGTATTCTGCAGCCAAGCGATTCCGGGAGAGCTGGTTCCGCATGACCTCCCGGATGCTCCCCCCGTCCACCTGAAGGAGTTTCTCCGCCCGCTTTGCCAAGGCATCCTCCGGAATGCAGCAATGGCCGGAAAGGGAAACCTGCTGCAGTGCGTAATCTATCCCTGCCGCAATCCTTTCCGCATCATCCTTCTGAATGCCGGTGCCCGCCGCAATGGCGTCTGCCGTTAAAAAGCCAATGCCCTCCACTTCCTGTGCCAGCTGATAGGGATGATGCTCCAGGACATCAATGGAAAAGGAGCCATACTGCTTGAAAATCCTTGCGGCATAGGAACCGGATACACCATGTTCCTCCAGCCAGAGCATGATGTCGCGAAGTTCCGACTGCCGTCGATAGGAGGCTGCGATTTTTTCCGCCGTCTTCCTCCCGATCCCCGGAACCTGCTCCAAAAGATGGGTCTTCTTCTCCATGATGTCCAATGCATCCGCCCCGAATTTTGCCACAATCCGCCGGGCCATGGCAGGCCCTATGCCTTCGATCACACCGGAGGCCAGAAATCTCTCGATTCCCTCCACCGTCGTAGGTGACGCAATTTTCATTCCCAACGCCTTGAACTGCTCGCCGAAACGAGGATGGACGACCCACTGCCCCCGGACGCGCACCTGCTGTCCCACCAGAGGAGGAGGCGAAGCCACTGTAACATGGAGCTTCCCCCTCTGTTTCAATGGACGAAGCCGGAACACGGAAAACCTTCCGTCCTCGCTGGCAAAAACAATGCTGTCCACTACGCCTTCCAGCTCGTCTTCCCGATTCCCCAAACCAGGCAGAATATCTTGAACTGTCATATTCAAATCTCCCCTTGACACGCCCCATAGCTAAAGCTAGGGGATTCTTTACGGAAAGTTTGTTTCTGTAGAGGCCAGTCCTTATTCGCTGACTTGCAACCTTATTTCCGAAGGGTTTACACTAAATCTCGCAGAGCTGCTCCCATTTCGCGTACCGCTCCTCAATCTCCCGTTCCTTTGCCGCGTAATCTTCGGCGATTCTCTGGCTTTTCACAGGATCTGCCTGCATCTCCGGTTTGTTCATCTCAAACTCCAGCCCCTTCAATTCCGCTTCTGCCATGGCGATTTCCGCTTCCGTCCGTCGGATGAGCTCTTCCCGCTTTGCATCGCTCAGACCCTGGAACATGCTGCGTTCTCTTTGCATTTGCTTGTCTTCGCCCACGGGTGTGCTGTCAGGAATTGCGTTTTTATTGGCCGGACGTTCTGCAGGAACCTTCCCATGCTGTTTCTTCGATGCCTCTTCCTGCAGCCGTATGGTTTCCTTTTCCTTTTCCTCTTCTTCCTTCTTCATCCGATAATAGCTGTAACTCCCGCCATACTCCCTGATGTTCCCGTCTTCCAGTTCCAGTGTGCAGTTTGCGACCTTGTCCAGAAAATACCGGTCATGGGATACCACGAGAAAGGTTCCGGGAAAAGCCATAAGAGCCTCCTCCACCGCCTCTTTTGCAGGAATGTCCAGATGGTTCGTCGGCTCGTCCAGCACGAGGAAATTCGCTCCTGTCAGCATGAGTTTCAAAAAAGTCAGTCGTGACTGCTCTCCGCCGGAGAGTTCTCCAATGCGCCGTAAAACGTCATCCCCATGGAAGAGAAATGCGCCCAGATACTTTCTCGCCTGTTCCTCCGTCATGCCATACTCGTAGAGAATCTCATCGAGAACCGTGTTCTCCGGATGCAGCCCCTCATGGTGCTGGGAAAAATATCCGGGTTTCACGCGGCTTCCAAGCCATGCCCGTCCTCCCGTAGGCTCCAACTCCCCCATGAGAATTTTCAGAAGAGTCGTCTTCCCTGCACCATTGGGTCCTACGAGGGCGACCCCATCGCCCTTGCGAATGAGCAGGTCGATATGGGAAAGGATTTCCTGCCTGCCGAAGCTCATGGAAATGTCCTCCATCTCCGCCACCCGCTGAGCGCACTCCGACGGCGCATGGAAGGCAAAGTAGTTAAAGGCCGCCGCCTCCGGAGGAAGAACAATGCGCTCCAGTCGGTTCAACTGGCTCTGCCGTCCCCGCGCCTGCTTTGCTTTGATTCCCGCCCGATAGCGGCGAATGTATTCCTCCGTCTTCCTGATGTGCTCCTGCTGCTTTTCATAGGCAGTCTGCAAGGCGGCACGGCGTTCCGTCTTCACCTTGATAAAATAGCTGTAGTTTCCCTCATAGCTTGCCACGGTCTTGCCGGCCAGCTCAATGATGCGGGTCGCCACACGATCCAGGAAAAAGCGGTCATGCGAAATGATGAGAACGCCTCCATGATAGTTCGCAAGGAAACCCTCCAGCCACTCAATCATATGGATATCCAAATGATTCGTCGGCTCGTCCAGAAACAAGAATTCCGGCTCCCGCAAGAGCGCCTTTGCCAGACAGATGCGCGTCTTTTGTCCTCCCGAGAAATGCGAGACCTCCTTTTGGAAATCCTCCTCCGAAAATCCCAGGCCAAATGCAACACGGCGAATGCGGCACTCATAGTCATAGCCTCCCAAAAGCTCAAACCGCTCCACAAGGTGCCCGTATGCCTCCAGATCTCCCTCTTCCCGGCTCCTGGCAATTTCCTGCTCCATTTCCTTCTTGCGCCGGCCAAGCTCGATAATATCCCCAAAAGCGCTCCTGAACTCCTCATAGAGCGTTCCGCTGCCGAATACTGCCTGCTGCTCCACATAGCCTACGGTATCGGCATCATCAAAACGAATCGTGCCGGCATCGTACTCCTCCTGCCCCAAAAGGATCCGCATCAGTGTCGTCTTGCCTGCTCCGTTCGCCCCGACAAAGCCCACCTTATCCCCCCGTGCCACCTCAAAGGATACATCGTGGAAGAGCTCCTCTATGCCAAAGGATTTCGCCAGCCCCTGAACTTTCAGCTTCCCCAAAATTTTCCCTCCATACAGCTGTTGCTTGCAAAAAACGGAACGTTTTCAGAAAACGTTCCGCTATAACGCAATTGTTCCCATCCGCATCAATCGTCCGATGTGCGGGAACCTTCCCCGCCATCGTCCGTCACTGCATCCCGTGATTCCTGCTTTTCATAATCCCTTCCGATGTTGACCACGGCCTGATTCTTGCTGCCGCCGTCCATGATGATGCACTGGAAAGGCATACCGTAGAACACATCCGTATTGCGGCTCGAAGTCGTAATGGTCGTCTGCTCCCTGGAATCCGTCTTGCCTGTCTCCACGCCGGAAATAATAAAGCCCTTGCGCTGCAGGATGCCTGCCACCTCGGCTCCGGCTCCGTTGATTCCGCTGGAATTGATCACCATGACGGAAATCTCCTCCGGCGCCATGGGAGCATCATCCGCTTCGCGCTTCGCGTCCTTTGCCGCCTTCGCAGGACCTGTCTCCGCCGCTTCCGCAATCTGCAGACCTGCCGGCAGGTTCCTTTCATAGTCTTTCTCTGCCTTCTCCGCCGAGGCCAGTAGTTCCTCCGTCACCGGCTCATCCAGGGACTCTGCCATCATTTTTCTAAGCGATTGGATATCCGGAATCCAGTAACTGATATCCTTCAAATAGGCCGGACGCCCCGGTACCATCTGAGCCGTGACGCCATTGTCGTGAACCTGCTTCAGCTGCCTGGCGAACCCCAGAAGCTCCGCCAAAGACATGTCCGTTTCCAAGGCCTTGCCCACCTCTTCCACCAGGTCCGGAAGCCTGGGCAGAATCTGCGGGGAAATCACCTGTGCAAGAACTGCCTGCATGAATTTCTGTTGGCGCCCAATACGTCCGATATCCCCTTCGCCATCACGATAGCGAACATACTGGATGGCCTCTTCTCCATCCAAATGCTGTTCTCCCGGATAGAGATCGATGACCAGACCCCCGTTGTCATCCCACGGATCCTCATAGTACATCCGCTTTTCCACGTCAATGTCCACTCCGCCGATGGCATCAATAATGCGTTCAAAGGCTTTGGTATCAATGAGTACATAGTGTTCCATGGGAACACCCAGAAGCGTTTCTACGGCGTTTTGGGATAATTTATGCCCACCGTACGCATAGGCATGGTTGATCTTATCGTAACCATTTCCCTCAATCTTTACGCGGGTATCGCGGGGAATGGACAATAGCGACCCCTTGCCGTTTGTCTCATCCAGGGATGCCACCATGAGCGTATCGCTGCGTCCCACATCATCGGCACGGCGGTCTACTCCGAGCAGCATGACATGAACCACCTGATGCTTTTTGAAAAAAGTCGCTCCTATCGTCGCTGCGCCATCACCGCCCTGCTGCCGCCCAAAGTGCGCTCCCGCCACAGCGACAAAAACCACAAGCATTATGGCAATCATCCACTTCACTTTCTTGTAACTGCGCTTGTGCTGGCGCGTCTTTCGCATGCTAAATTCTCCTTCAAACAACTGGAATGTATTCCGCTCCTCTTCAAGGCTGCATACCTATGACAGTACCACAGGAACAAATCTAGATGATTCTAACATACTTTGGCTTACCTTTTCAATACTTTATAACGCAATTGTTCAAGTTTTGCCACAGGCAAAACCTTCCGATCCCCCTACAACACCTTTGACAAAAACAGTTTCGTCCGCT
>DFES01000126.1 GCA_002369175.1 Selenomonadaceae bacterium UBA3796 | reverse complement strand
TTCTCCACGTTCAGGATTTTTCCGCGAAGGGGAAGAATCGCCTGGAAACGGCGATCCCGCCCTTGCTTTGCAGAACCTCCTGCACTGTCGCCCTCGACGATGTAGATTTCCGCCTGCTCCGGATCCTTCACGGAACAGTCGGCCAGCTTTCCGGGGAGACTGGATACTTCCAGCGCATTCTTGCGCCTGGTGAGTTCCCTTGCCTTCCTGGCCGCCTCCCTCGCTCTGGAAGCCATGATGGCCTTGTCGATGATTTTTCGGGTGACAGCAGGATTCTCCTCGAAATACTCGGAAAGCCCCTCTGTCACGATGGAATCCACAATGCCGCGCACTTCGGAATTGCCAAGCTTCGTCTTGGTCTGTCCCTCGAACTGGGGCTCCCGTATCTTGAGACTGATGACACAGGCAAGCCCCTCGCGCACATCCTCTCCGGAAAGATTCCCATCGGATGCCTTGAGGATATTCTGCTTCTTGGCAAAATCATTGGCAGCGCGTGTCAGGGCAATCTTGAAACCGGCAAGATGCGTCCCCCCCTCTTCCGTGTTGATATTGTTGACGAAACTGTAGATGTTCTCCTGGTAGCTGTCATTGTACTGCAATGCGATTTCCACCACAGTATCGTCCTTTGTGCCGTTGAAGTAGATGGGCTCCGGGTTGAGTTTTTCCTTCTTGCGGTTCAGATGTTCCACGAAGGAAACAATCCCCCCATCGAAGTGGAAGCTCTCGCTCCTGCCCTCCGGCCTTTCATCCTTCAGGCTGATGGTGATGCCGCGATTAAGGAATGCCAGTTCCCGAAGGCGGTGACGCAAGGTGTCATAACTGTAGGTCAGAACCGTGAAAATCTCCGGATCTGGGACGAAATGCACCCTGGTTCCCGTCGTTTCTGTCTCACCTACCACGGTCAGCGGACGGGTGGTAACCCCCCGTGAAAAATCGATTTCATGGATTTTTCCGTCCCTCTTCACCTGAACTTCCATAGCAGAAGAAAGGGCATTGACGCAGGAAACACCCACACCATGGAGCCCCCCGGAAACCTTGTAGCCGTCGCCGCCGAATTTGCCGCCGGCATGAAGGACAGTCAAAACCACTTCCACTGCGGGCATACCGCTCTCATGCATATCCACCGGGATGCCGCGTCCATTATCCACGACCGTTATGCTGTTGTCCGGATGAATCGTCACGTCAATCTTATCGCAGTATCCCGCCAGAGCCTCATCAATGCTGTTGTCCACCACCTCGTAGACCAAATGATGAAGCCCCCGCTCCGAAGTGCTTCCAATGTACATGCCGGGACGTTTGCGGACAGCCTCCAATCCCTCAAGGATCTGGATCTGTTCTGCCCCATAGTCCCCCTCCACTGCCGTCACATCAGCAGCCTCTCCCTCCGTGTGGATGGTGACTCCCTTGGTATCCACGGGCTCCATCTCCAGAATTTCCTCTACGACCTCGCGGCCATCCACCGGGTTCTTGTTTTCTTCTTGATCCTTCATATTGTCGTTCAAAATATCCATGGAAAAAATACGCTCCTGTTCTTTCCTAACTACTCCTTTAATCGTCCTTTATTCGTCCAGCCATAACTTTCTTTTCCGCCGGCTCAAGGTCAGCGGCGATATGGCGGATAAGTAGATCCTATCTTTCGTGACCACAAGGGATTTCTTTTCCTGCCCCTCTCCCACAGCATGAATGATGTTTTCCCGAGCCATGTCCAAAAATGCACGATTGGAACCCTTTTGAAAGAGTTCATAATCATAAATGGATATCACATCCTTCAAACGGATGGAGATATCATTTCCCAGATGAAGGAACATGCTTCTCACCTGCTTTCCTCTTATCCCGGGCATGCTTCCGTGGTAGATAATCATATCGTTTCAGGGGCTTGAATTCCGTCGGCTTGGAAAGATCCTGCCTGAGGTTGTAGAGGGTTCTTTTCACAATATCCTCTGTGAGGTGTTCCGGAGGAAGACAAAGATGTAGCATCACGAGGCGCTTTGCCCGGATAGTATCGGCATCCTCCAGTTTCACATTCTTTGCAAGTTCCTGTACCATGGAAGCCCGCTGACTGTTGACCATATAGGGCGTACACTCCGGCACCTGCTCCTTGATCTCCCCGCAGCGAAGCCAGGGAAGTTCCGTGAGAATCCGCCGCACTGCCCTTCGGATCTCTCCTTCATGACGACTGGCGCAAATACTGCAACGCTGTTCGCCCTCCGGGCAAAGAGCACTGCAGTCCTTGCAGACATGCCAGTTTCGGCTCTTTTTGAATTTCGTGAGTTTGGACTGCCGAAGGAGCAGGATATGAAGCTTCTTTTGCAGCTCCGCATCTTCCACTTTGGAGCATTGTTCCTTTCGTAAAACGAGTTCCGAATCTGTTAAATTCACTTTGCAAAGTTCTTTTCCTAAGTGAAATTCCCTTGTATTCTCCGGTGTTTGCGCTTCTTCCCTGAAACGAATGCCCTCCCACTTCCTTCCGAAGCGCATTTCCCGGACCAGCCTTTCTCCCGCATAGTTATTCACCTTTTGGAGAATATCGACTTGCATCATCTGAACTTCATTGCGCCAGGTGGCATCTCTCGCATAGAGCCAAAGCCTGTCGTGTTCGATGCCCATGGGAAAGACATTGGAGGCAATGGCTTCTCCGACAATATCCTGCCAATGCCAAAGGATGAAATGGCGCCGATAGAGTTTTTCCACCTTAGGACCAAGGGCGTGAATGCTCTTGGGAAGGATGGTATTCACCATTTCCATTCCCGGTGTCCTCTTTGCCATTCCCTTCCCTCCTATCCTCTTGCGGAAACCCTCCCGGCTTCCACATCATAAAAAATGCCAAGGGCTCTGCCCGGAAAATAGGCTTCCTCCGTCGCAGTCACAAAAGTCTGGATCCGTTCTCTTCCTATGAATTCCA
>DFES01000116.1 GCA_002369175.1 Selenomonadaceae bacterium UBA3796 | reverse complement strand
CCCCATAGAATGATATTGCCGTATATGTCCCACCATGGCTTTGCGACAATCACCGTAAAGGAAGAGGTTTTATCCTTCTTGGCGAGACATGCCATGCGCTGCCCCCGAAAATCTTCGAGGGTGGTCACCTGCGTCTCCGCATAAGCATCTTTGTATTCCGTACTGAAAATATCAATCATGCGATCCATCGCCAACTGATACGGCGTATGCGGATGATTGATGATGATGCCATTGGGATCCACGAGAAAGGCATAACCCCGCTTCTCATAGCTTTCCCCCAAGACGCGGATCAATTTGTCCAGGTAAAAATCGATTCCGAAAATCCCGAGGAACTCCCCGTTTTTTCCGTAAACCACCTGGGAAAGGGTCACACAGTATAGACCCGTTCGTTCGTCATAGTAGGGCGCGGAGACATGAACCCCGCCTGCAGCCTTCTCCGCCCCCACATACCAGGGCCGCTTTTCCAGCTGCCAGTTCGCATCCGGTTCCCAGCCCGTGTTCATGATAACCCGATGCTCTTTGTAAGGATTCGTCATATAACAGACGGAAATCTCAGGGTAGCGCTTGGCAATGCTGTCGAGGAACTTCACCGCATCATCATAGTTCTCTACGATTTCGGGGCGTTCGGCGATGAGATTATGGAACATGCCAAGAATGCTCTTCTGCTCCGTGATCCAATTGGAAAGCTGGGAGTCATAGGCATCCGCCTCCTGCCTCATCTCACTGTCACCCCAGCGCTTTGTTGTTTCGGTGCAGACACCGATGGCAACCGTCATGGCGAGCACAAGCACCAAAATGATCCGTATGCGCGCCTTGTGCCCGACTTCCGGGAGATTCAGCGTTTCATGGGCATGTTTTTTGACAGAAGCCTCCGGACGTGAGGAAATGATGTTGGAGAAAGAAAAGAGATTGTCCAGCATGCTTGACAGGTGCAGGGCGGATTCTCGAATCTTCGCCGCACTTTCCGCAGGGTTGTCCTCATCGCCCAAAGCTCCGGCACTGGAAATCTTCAAGATACGCCCCAGCGGATCGCGCAGCTTTCCGGACAGCCGGGAAAGGAACTCCTCCTTCACACGCAAAGCGCTTTCCGCTTTCATGCGGTTCTTTACGCCTTTCAGGTAAAAAGCAACGATAACAGCCAGCATCAACAGGCTTACCAGCACGGTAAGAATCGACTGCTTGTAGCTTTCCTGGTAGAGGGAGAAGCTGTCCACGCTCAGGATCATGTACCAGCCGTTGTCCGTTTCGCTGCTGAAGATCATCTGGGAATGACCGCCCAGATCCGCCTCGAAACTTTTGTGTCCGCTTACCTGGGCAATACGCTCCAGGATCGGCTCGTACTCAGGCAGTTTCCGTGAAACATTCTTCCCTGCCAGGCTCATATCCGTATAGCCGATGATCGTGCCGTTCTGTGTTGCGATAAGCGCATTCCGACCGCTTTCCGTCGTCATTTGGAGTATTGTTTTTTGAATATTCGAGAAGTTAAAATCCAAAGCAACAACGGTATGTCCGTCGGAGAGAAGGTAGGACATGGTGAAGCACATTTTTCCGCTGGCGATGTCCACATAAGGCTCCGTAATGTATACAGTGCCGGGATGCTCTATGGCGCCCTTGTACCAGAGCCTTTCTTCCGCGTGAAAATCCGGTGGAATCTCAAATCCCGGAATGAACGTCCAATCCTTTCCCGCAACGTACGTGTTGATGCAGACGCCATCGGACACAGCTAAATTTTCAGCTTTTTGCTGCTTGAAGAATTCTCCGATTTTCTCCGGTGATGCTCCTGTGGCAATCATCTGTTCTGTTTTGTCTGCAAGGCGCAGCGTCGTCCCCTCGGCTCCCGCAATCGTGCCCTGCAGATCGCTGCGAATGCGCTCCAAATGCATCTGCCCGATTTCCTCGGCCTGGTCGGAAGTCATTTCGAAAATCAGATGGACGTTCATTGCAATGACAACCAGGAAGAGCAGTGCGATGCCTATAATCGTCGTAAAATCTGAAAACTCTCTTCGTTTCTGCATCATAGGAAATATTCCTTTCGGCTATGGTGAAATCCCGTGAACTTTTTTACCCACACACATACATTTTAACATTTTGTCAACGGTAATTTCAATGGGTGAGAAAAAAGTGATGATTTTTCTCCATGTCAGGAAACGCCGAATAATTCCTCATTCAGAGTTTCCCTAAACCGCTTGTGCGTGATGCACGACCGTCATCGCTTCCTCCGTTGTCATGATGATCTCCCTCGGCTTGCTGCCCATGGAAGGACCGACGATGCCAAGCTGCTCCATGGTATCAATAAGCCTGGCCGCTCTGGTATAGCCTACGCGGAAGCGACGCTGGACATTGGAGGCAGATGCCTGTCCCGTGGTCATGACAAGGTTGACCGCTTCTTCCAGAAGCTCGTCCACCTTCGGCGCATCCTTTTCCTCCTTTTCCTCCTTTCCCTTCTTCCCCTTTTCCTCCTCTGCCATGGCATTTTCCGTGAAATGGATGATGTCCTCATTCGCTTCCACTTCCTGCCCCTGACTGCGTATGAAGTCGAGCAGCATCTCCACTTCCTCATCGCTGACAAAGGCTCCCTGCACACGAAGAGGCTTGGACGCTCCTACGGGGTAAAAGAGCATGTCCCCTTTCCCCAAGAGCTTTTCGGCACCGCTGGAATCGAGAATCGTCCGGGAATCGATCTGGGAGGAAACCGCAAAGGAAATGCGGGAGGGGATGTTCGCTTTGATGATGCCGGTAATGACATCCACAGAAGGCCTCTGGGTCGCGAGAACGAGATGAATGCCTGCTGCGCGCGCTTTCTGCGCCAAACGGCAAATTGCGTCCTCCACGTCATGGGGAGCCACCATCATGAGATCTGCCAGCTCGTCAATGATGATGACAATGGAAAACATCTTGTCATCGGGGAACTTATTGTTATAAGTTTCCATATTCCTGACGGTATTGTCGGCAAATTTGGCATAGCGTTTTTCCATTTCCTGGACTGCCCAATTCAGCACGGAGGCAGCCTTTTTCGCATCCGTGACCACGGGTACCATGAGATGCGGAATGCCATTGTAGTTGGAAAGCTCCACCATCTTGGGATCAATGAGAATAAACTTCACTTCATCGGGCTTCGCCTTGAAGAGGATACTGGTGATCAGCGTATTCACGCAAACGGATTTTCCGGAACCTGTGGCGCCTGCCACCAGAAGGTGCGGCATCTTCGCCAGATCCGCAAAAATGGCCTGCCCGCCGATATCCATTCCCAATCCGACGGTGAGCTTCGACTTTGCCGCAGCAAAAGCATCGTTCTCCAGCACTTCCCTCAGCTGGACTCCCTCCAACTCCTTGTTCGGCACTTCGATGCCGATGGCGGACTTGCCGGGAATCGGCTCGATGCGAACAGAAAACGCCGCCAGGCTGAGCGCCAGATCATCCGACAAATTCGTGATCTTGCTGACCTTGACGCCGGGAGCCGGTTCCAGCTCGTAACGTGTGACTGCCGGTCCGTGACATGCATTGATGATATTCGCTTTGACATGGAAATCCTCCAAGGTTTGTGCAAGGGTGCGGGCATTTTCCTGGATTTCCATCTCCAGCGCCGTGTTTTTCTTCTTTGCCCGCTTGGAAAGGATATGGCTGATCTGAGGGAGTTCATAGGGCTTTGGCGCTGATGCAGGCGCAGACGCAGGTTCAGGTGCAGGTTCAGGT
>DFES01000040.1 GCA_002369175.1 Selenomonadaceae bacterium UBA3796 | reverse complement strand
ACATAGCACATCTCAAAGAGCAATTTTCTGAACAGATGAAAGAAGATCCTGGCAAGTTTGTTTCATATAAGGCTGCCGATGGGAGTGTTCCTGTCGGCGGCCTTTTTGAGTTTGCTTATTTTTGAACGCAAAAAAGGAGTTGCAAATGCAACCCCTATCATCTCATATGGAGCGGGCAATGGGAATCGAACCCACCTCCCGAGCTTGGGAAGCTCGTATTCTACCGATGAACTATGCCCGCAATTCAATCGACTTGCTTAGTCTATCACTTCTGAATGTAAAAATCAAGTGTTATTTTCTATCAAATGTTTTTTTCGGAAAAAGTCGTTGTCAAGAGGAGGGAATTCTAGTATAATGAACATGCAGGGAGTGTGTACTTGAGCATTTCAGACGGAAGGATGATGTCTTATGAGCTCAATGAATGTAAGTTTCAGTTCACTCAACAATTCGACGAGTGCTGTCAACAACAGCATCAAGAAGATTTCGACAGGCTCCAGCCATCCTAGCGCGTCTTATGGTGCATCTGAATATGCCATTTCCAAGCGGATGTATTCCAATATCGGTGCATACAGCCAGTCTACTGCCAATACGCAGAACGCCAATGCCATGCTCAACACGGCGGCAGGAGCGGTCAATAACACAGTGAGTTCTTTGTCCGGACTCAAGGAGAGTATCCTGAATGCATTGAATGGAACCAATGGCGGTTCTGATCTGGCGACGCTCCAGCAGTCTGTGGATCAGACGATTTCCCAGATCAATGAGAATGCAGGTGTGACATACAATGGGCAGAACCTCCTGGATGGTTCGAATCCCGGAGTCACCGTGGCGGGGAGTTTTGGTTATGACACGGTGAACTTTGGGGATATGACCTCGCGTGGTTTGGGGCTTACGGATGCAAGTGGGAATTCCACGATCAATCTGTCGGATTCTTCTTCTCTTAGCAATGCCCTGAATACGGTGGATAATGCCCTGAATACCGCGTTGGATCAGGCGACTTCCATTGGCGCGGCGCAGCAGGGGCTTGCGTTCCAGGAGTCGAATTACATGACGGCTTCGGAGAATCTTACGGCATCGGTATCGGCGATGGATGATGCGGATATTGCGGCGGAGTCGGTGAAGTTGAAGTCGGCCGAGACACAGCAGCAGCTTGCTCTTTTCGGGATACAGGCGCAGATGGGCATGTTTGCGAACCGCGCAAATGTGGCAAGTCTTCTGGGACAATGAGCCCTGCGGATTGTGGAATGGAATGAGACACGGTGGGCGAGGCAATCTTTTGCAGATTGCCTCGCCTTTTTTATTGAAAAAATTTGTCTTTTACCGTAGAATAGAATGATATGGAAAGTGGAAACGTCAATTGGACGCCCAAATAAATGCGTTATAAGGGAAGGGTAGCATGAATCACGTTGTCGTGGACTTGGAGATGAACCCGGTAAGCCGGGAATTTCGGGAGATTCGCCGTTCTCTGAATGATGAGGTCATCGAAATCGGAGCGGTGAAACTGGATGAGAAGTATCAGCAAATCAGCGAATTTCAAAGCTATGTGAAGCCGGAATACGGTGAAATCCGGCAGCATATTACACAGCTTACGGGGATTACCGGGGACATGGTGGCTGATAAGGAGACGTTCCGGGGAGTTTTTCGCAGGTTTATGGAATGGGTTGGGGAAGAAGAGGCCACCATCTATTCCTGGAGCATGTCGGATATCAAACAGCTTCGTCAGGAATGCCGGCTGAAGCTGAAGGATTTTGATGTGAAATGGCTCTCCGAACACTGGGTGGATCTGCAAAAGCAGTTTGATGATCGGCTGGGGCTCCATAACAGCTTGGCGCTGAAGCATGCCCTGGGAGCGATGAACCGCAATTTTGAAGGAACTGCACATACGGCTCTGGCAGATGCTGCGAACACGTCGGCAATTCTCGCCCTGATGCAGGATGAAGCAAGGTTTCGCGAAACGATGCAGCCGGTGCTGGAGCTCCTGCAGCCCAAGGAAGAGCTGGCATCCTCCATTGGGGATCTTTGTCCTGAACTTCTGGAACTGCAAAAAACATTCAGCGAGTGAGCGAGTGATGGAAGTCTGTGTGGAATGAATGAGGGATGCAGCATGAAAACCATGGGGATTCTGGGACCCAAGGGTACCCATAGCGAAGCCGCCGCAGTCTATTTGAATGAGCGGATGGGATATGCCTATACGCTGGTGGAGTACGGAGAAATTTACGAAGTGATGGAGGCGGTGTCGCATGGCGAAGTGGATGCGGCTCTCGTACCGGTGGAGAATTCCCTGGAGGGGGCGGTCAATGTCACCTTGGATATGCTGGCTTCCAGTGATGTGCTCCAGGTAATGAAGGAATTGATATGGCCTGTCCATAACCAGCTCATGGCAAAGCCGGGAGTGACAGAACTCCGGCGGATTTTTTCTCATCCACAGCCCATTGCCCAGTGCCAGGGTTACTTGCGCAGACATTATCCAAAGGCGGAAATCGTAAAGGTTTCCAGCACGGCGAAGGCGGCGCAAATGGTGGCGGAGGAGGCGGCAGAAAGCGGTTGGGCTGCAATCTGCACCAAGCGTGGCGGTGAAATCAACGGACTCGTTCCCGTGGCAAAGGAAATACAGGACAATATGGCGAACCGCACCCGGTTTTTCCTGTTGGCCGGAAAAGGAGAGGCACCGCAGCCGGATGCTCCGGACAAGATTCTCGTGATATGCCAGATTGACGGCAAGCGGGCAGGCAGTCTTTGCGACGTGCTGGAGGAGTTTGCCAAGCGTCGGGTGAACATGACGCGCATAGAATCGCGTCCCGCCAGGACGGAACTGGGAGAGTATATCTTCTTTTTCGATTTGGATACGGATGTGTCGGAAGAGGCCATGCGCCAATCCATTGAAGCCGTGGGCAGGAAGTGCATATGGCTCCGTCATCTCGGCTGTTTTCCTGTGATCGATGCGGGGAAATGAACCTGCAGGGCTGTTTCCTTAGAGAAAAATTAGAAAAAGATTAAAACGGGATTTGGGTATTGCCAACGTTTTTTTTGTATGTTATTATATTTTTGGCTTGAGGGACAAGCGAGGATGAAGCTGAGGAAACATGGACACTCATGGAATTCTTCTCTTGCTCCTTTGCCAAGAAAATCTATTTATTCATTTTCATTTTTTAAGGAGGAATTATTCCATGAAGAAGACACTTGTGTCCGCTCTTACGACAGCTCTCGTTGTCGGCGCAGCCAGCACGACGTTTGCTGCTGCAAATCCTTTCTCCGATGTTCCTGCGGATCATTGGGCTTATGATGCTGTTACGCAGCTTGCTGCTGATGGCGTTATCAACGGTTATGGCGACGGCACTTACCGC
The DNA here is from genome assembly GCA_002369175.1 of Selenomonadaceae bacterium UBA3796. Classification (GTDB taxonomy): domain Bacteria; phylum Bacillota; class Negativicutes; order Selenomonadales; family Selenomonadaceae; genus UBA3796. The sequence continues at coordinate 1,055 of DFES01000040.1, read as the reverse complement.
GGCGACCGCAACATCACTCGTTACGAGATGGCACAGATGATTGCCAAGGCTATGGCAAAGACGGATGTCAGCGCAAAGAACAAGGCTCTCATCGACAAACTCGCTGCTGAGTTCCGTGATGAGCTCAACAACCTGGGCGTTCGCGTTGCTAACCTCGAGAAGCATGCAGATATGGTGAAGTGGACTGGCAAGTTGGAGTACACGTATCATAGCACTCGCATTGAGGACAGGAGCGTTGAGGGCAAGCCGACTGTGAAGGACAACTCGGATGGTTATGTGTTCCGTCTCGAGCCCCAGGCTGAGGTCAACAACCACTGGACTGTGAATGCACGTCTCGATGCTGAAGGCAACATGAAGCATGACACTTCCAACAGTGTTACGCTCAAGCGCGCATGGGCACAGGGCAACTACAACAACTTCCAGGTGAAACTCGGTAAATTCGAGTTCAATCCGAGCGCTGAGCACGGCCTCCTTTGGGATACGGAGATTTCCGGTGTCGAGCTGCAGTTCGGCAAGGACTTCAAGGCTACTGTGACGGCTGGCCGTCTTGCAGACACGAAGGTATATCCTGGTGTTCGTCTTGCAAACAACGAGAACAGGAATGTTGATGTTTTGAAAGACTGGGGTACGGATCCTTCCAACCTCTGGGGTATCGGTCTCCAGTATGACAAGGCTGGTTCCAAGCTCTATGGTGGTCTGAGCTACTATCATCTTACGGATGAGGATCTCAAGCGTGCGAAGGTTACTTACGGCAATGAGACTTACACGCTGTATGCTAACAACGACAACGAGGATGGCGCTGACATCTGGTCCGTCAATGCCGGCTATCGTTTCAGCCCCAAGGCTAACCTCTGGGCTAACTATGCAAAGAACACCAAGGCTGACACGGAGTCTCACTCCTGGCAGGCTGAGTTCGACTATGGTACTTACACGGATCGTCCCGAGAAGGGCGCATGGGCTGTCTATGCCGCATACCGCAAGTTCGGCTACAACACGACCTTTGCTGGCACCATGTACGATGATGCTCTCCGTGGCACCAAGGGCTGGGCAATCGG
>DFES01000051.1 GCA_002369175.1 Selenomonadaceae bacterium UBA3796 | reverse complement strand
GAAGGTGCGAGGCATAGAACAGGGCACAGTCATCCAGCACCTGCTGTCCCATCCTGACAGCCAATTCGCTGCGCTTCTCGCTTCCGTAAGTATTGTGCAGCTGGCTCTCCAGCTCCGCGATGGCGGTGCTGTCGTAGAAGCCTGCATTATCCACTGCCCCGGGCACAATGTGGCTGGTGAAATAATACTCGGGATCCCCCGTGGGCGCCGTCACAATGGCCTTGGCAAAAATATCATATTCGCCGCTCTTCAGTACGGGCTTGTAATTGTCCGTGGCATTGACATTCAGCTTGATGCCGATTTTCTTGAGATTTGCCTGTACGGATCCCGCCAGAAGCGGCAGTTCCTGCCGGGAGGTATAGGTGAGATAGCGAAGTTCCAGATTCTTTCCGTTCTTGTCCACATAGCCGTCGCCATCCGTATCCTCGTAGCCGGCTTCCTTGAGGAGCGCACGGGCGCCCTCCAAATCGTAGGGGACTGCATGTACCGCTGTACCGCCAAAGGGAAGATTTGCGGGGAAAGGACCGATGGCCGGCGCACCGTTCCCGTTCAAAAGCACCTTCGTGAAATTCTCCTTGTCCACCGCCATGCTGATGGCCTTCCTGACACGCAGATCCTGAAGCTCCGGCGTCTTGAAATTGAATGCCGCCTGATAGACCCGGCTGGTTTCCGTCTGGCTCAGCTTGTACTTCGAACTGTCCTCCTTGAAGATGGAAAGGCTCGCATAGGGAAGCCCCTGCACGGCATCCAGCTCGCCGTTCTGCATTGCCATCGTAAGTGTATCCCCATCCGTGATGCTCTTGACCACGATCTTATCCATCTTCGGTTTCACATCGCCCCAATAATTCTCGTTCTTTACCAGCTCCACCTGGGTATCCGTGACCTTGACCGCCTGGTAGGGACCGGTACCGATGGCGATGCCGTCATGGATTCCCGCTTCCACATCGATGATGCAGCCATAGGGATCGGAAAGATAATTGAGCAGCGCGGGCATTTTTTCCGCGGATTTGATGATGACCTCCTGCCCCTCCGCCGTGATGGATTCGATCTTGAGATCCTTCGGCGCGCGGTCGTGCCGGGCGATCAGATCATCCAGACACGCCTTCACCGCTGCACCTGTCACCTTTTTGCCGTTGGAGAAAACAACGGTGTCCTTGATGGTCACCTTGAGCGTATCGTCATCTATCTGCTCAAATTTCTCTGCCACCCAAGGCACAAGCTGCATCCTTTCATCGAACTTAAACAGGGTTTCTCCCACACCGTAACGCATGGCCGCCCACCCATCGTAACTGTTGTGGGGATCTGTGCTGGTGGTTTCCATGGCAGGCCCGTATGCCATGGTGCCATAGGTAAAAGTCTTCTCGCTTCCGGCCGATGCGGAATTCCTGTCCGCTCCCCCGCAGCCTGCCAGAGCAGACATCGCCAAAAGCCCTGCAAGGATTGCGGCAAGTTTTTTCTTCTTCATAGCTAAAACCTCCCAAGAATAAATCAGACCTATTTTTGAAGCTGTTTGGGATCCATTGCATCCCGTATCTTGTCACCCAAAAGGTTGAAGATCGCCACCGTGAGAAAAATCGCCGTGCCTGGGGCAAGGATCACCCAGGGCGCTGTCTGAAGCATGCTGCGCCCGTTATTCATCATAGCTCCCCATTCCGCAGTGGGCGGCTGGGCGCCCAGACCCAGAAAGGACAGTCCGGCCAGCTCCATGATGATCGTCCCGATATCAAGGGCGGCTGTGACCAGCACCGGACCTGCGATATTCGGGAAGACATGGGACACGAGCATGCCAAAGGGCCCTGTCCCGGCCATGCGGGCGGCTTCCATATAGGGCATGGCGCGAATCGTAAGGGTAAGTCCTCTGGCAATACGGGCATACTTCGGCCAGCCGATCACCGCCAGAGCTGCCGCCGCATTGAAGAGGCCTCCCCCCAGGGCTCCGGCCGCGGCAATGGCAAATACCATCTGCGGGAAGGCCAGGAACACATCGCTCAGCCGCATGAGGAAAATATCCAGCTTTCCCCCCCTGTATCCGCAGATCGCCCCAACAAAGCTCCCGAAAGAGGCAATGACAAGAAGCAGGAGAAGGGAGGCGCAGAGTGTCGTCTGGGAGCCCATGATGACACGGGAGAGCAGATCCCGCCCGTAGCGGTCCGTCCCCAACAGATTGTCCGCATTTGGCGGCGACAAAGCCCCTTCCAGATCCTGCACATAAGGATCATAGGGTGTCAGAAAAGGCGCAAAGACCGCAGTCAGGAGCACCACCCCCGCCAAAGCCAGATAAGGAACCAGAGGGCGATACCTTTTCCCCATGAAAGACAGCATCAGGACTCACCTCCACAACTCCTGACTCTTGGATCAAGATAGTGGTAGGCCAGATCTGCCACCAGATTCACACACACATAAATGATGGACATCCAGACCACATAGGCCTGGATGAGGGGATAGTCTCTTGTGAGGATTGCATCCACCGCCATTTTCCCCACACCGTCCCACATGAAAATCGTCTCCACAATGGCCGTGCCGCCGAGAAGAGATCCCATGGAAAGGGCCAAGAGGGTGATGATCACGATGAGCGTGCTGCGCAGGACGCTCTTCGTCAGAATGGTATATTCCCTTACTCCCCTGGCTCTTGCTCCCATGACGTAGGGCTTTTCAAGTTCTTCCAGCATGACGGCGCGGATCTGCCTCGTGTACTTCGCTCCCATGGCAATGGTGAGCGTAAGAGCGGGGAGCACCACACTGTGCCAATCGCCGGGCCTTCCCATGATAGGAAGAAGACCGAGCCGAAGCGCCAGAAAGTAGATGAGCAGCAGTGCCACAAAGAAGTTCGGCAAGGAGTTTCCAACAAAGCTGAAGGTGCGGATCACATAGTCCAGCCATCGATTCTGGTACACCGCCGCGAGAATGCCCAGGGGCGTTGCGACAAAAATCGTCAGCAGGATGGAGACAACCATGAGCTCCACCGTAGCGGGAAGCTTATCCGCAAAAGCTTCAAAGACGCGTTTCCCGGAAAGATAGGAACGCCCCATATCCCCGCTGGCCACCCCCGCAAGCCATCTGCCGTATTGCACGAGAAAGGGCTGATCCAGGCCCAGTTCCGCCCGCTTCGCTGCCTTGACTTCCTCACTGACACTTCCCGCCTGCTCGTACATGATATCTACGGCATCGTCCGCCGTAAACTGCATCATGCCAAAGGTCAGAAAGGTGATGCCGATAAGAATCGGCACCAGCTGCATCAGCCGGCTGATCACATAACTTTTCATGGGTCTCTCAGAGCCTCCCCGTATGTATCATTTTATTTCTGAATTTTTATTCCTGAATCATTATAGACATAAATCAAACAAAAAAAAAGTCCCCTCCCCGGGGGGGAGGGGAGGAGACAATGCGAAGACAAATATGCTATTTCAGGCAAATTCCACTTTCTCCAGCAGTTCCATGGGGGAACCGAGCAGAACCTTCGCCCCGCTCTCTATGAGTTCCTCCTTCGGGCGGAATCCCCAGGTCACTCCAATCGCCAGAAACCCTGCATTCCCCGCCGTCTCCATATCGGTGGAGCTGTCCCCCATATAGGCGGTTTCCTCCGGCCTCACACCGAACTTTTCAGCTATTTGCAGAGCCCTTGTGGGATCCGGCTTGCGTGGCATTCCTTTCCGGTCGCCCACCACTTCCCGGAACATCCCCCGGGGGAACATTTTTTCCGCCACCACGTCGGCGGCAAACTGCTGCTTATTCGTGCAGATTGCCAGAGGAATCCCCCTTTCCCGCAAGGACTCCAGCATGGGAAGGATCCCTTCATAGGGCCGCGTCTTCCGGAGAAGTCTTTCCTCATAGCAGCGGTTGTACCGCTCCAAAGCTTCATTGACCAGCCCCGCATCCCCTGCCTTTTCTTCGGGCAGGCAGCGCTCCATCAGTTTTCGGGCGCCATTTCCAACAAAGTAGCGGTACTTTTCCAGACCATGCGTCGGAAAACCGTAGGAAAGGAGCACAGCATTGGCACTATCCGCCAAATCCTCAAGGGAATCCACCAATGTGCCATCGAGATCAAAAATTGCCGCCCTGTACTGCATGAAAAAACCTCCCCATCATAATGTCTGTATTCTGCCGTGAATGCATAAACCAACAAATCTTCCTATCCCGATATTATAACGCAATTGTTCCAGTTTTGCATGTGGCAAAACTGGAACAATTGCGTTATAATTTAGAACGTAAGGAAATTTCATGCGAAAAGAAAGGTGATGTTCTATGAAATCGGCGGTTAGATTCGTGCTTTTCTTTTTCCTGGCCGCAGGAATGCTAATCGGCTGTATGCAGCAACCGGCGACGGCGCAGGACAGTTGGGCGGTTTATGTGTATATGTGCGGCTCGGATCTGGAATCCATGTACGGAGCCGCGACCTTCAACCTGAACGCACTCCGTTCGGTTCAGCTTCCGGAAAATGTCAAATTCTTCATTCAGACCGGCGGTGCAAAAAAATGGCATACCGGGGAAATCTCCAGCGATGCGCTGGGGCGCTATGTTTATGACCAGAACGGCTTCCGTGAAATTGCCAAACTGGAAAATGCCAACATGGGAGCCGAGGAAACCCTGAAAGACTTCTTGAGCTATGCAAAGGAAAATTTCCCTGCCGACCACAAGATGCTGGTATTCTGGAATCATGGCGGCGGCAGCTTGGACGGCTTATGCTTCGATGAAAGGTACGCAAAATCGCTCAGCCTGCCGGAAGTGCGACAGGCACTGGAGACCGTGGAAAAGGCAAATCCGGAGCAGCCCGTGTTTGACCTGGTGGTATTTGATGCCTGCCTCATGGCCACCCTTGAGACTGCAAACACGATGCATGGCTATTCCCGTTATATGGTTGCGTCTGAGGAGATCATGCCGGAGTCCGGGACGGATTATGCCGGTTGGGCCGGTGCCCTGGCGCAAAATCCCTCCATGGGGGGCAGGGAACTCGGTACCATCCTGTGCGATACCTATATCCCCCACTGCACCGAAAATGAGGGTGAGGATATGGCAACCCTGTCCCTGATCGACCTGGCCAAGGTGCCCAACCTGAATGCCGCCTATGAGGCATTGGGAAGGGAGGCCCTGGGAGCCGCCCAGTCCAATCCCCGCATGTTTTACACTACCTTTGACAGAGTGGCGAACAGCGTGGAAAATTACGGATTCAACAGTGGCGACCTCTGGCACAATATGATTGACCTGGGATCCTTTTCTGAAAAGCTGACCTCCCTTGGTACTGCAGCCGATTTCACCAGGGCTGTGAAGGAAGCTGTCGTATGCCGGGTCGTCGGCCCCTACCGGCAACACGGCATGGGCTTGTCCGGCTATTACTGCCTGGATGGCAGTCCCATGACCCTGGCAAAATATACTACGCTCCCCGGTGCCAGTCCGTCTTTTTCCAATCTCTATGAGAATATGCTCGCCGGCAGCGGCGATGGGGACAGTTGGTATCATTTTGACGTAGAAAAAATAGAACATACACCGGTGGTATTCGACCAGAACAACACTGCCACGGTCACCCTGACGCCGGAGGATGCAAATTCCATCCGTGAAGCGGCCTTCCATCTGAGCTTCCTCGACGAGAAGGAACGGCTTGTTTTTCTGGGCAGTGATTGCAAATTAACCGCAGATTGGGACAATGGCATTTTCCGGGATAATTTCGACGGTGCCTGGCCAGCCCTGAACGGGCACTTCATCTCCATGGAGATAGATGAGCAGCAGGATGATTACATTCTCTACCACTCCTATATTCTGCTGAACGGGCAAAAATGTTACCTGAGAATCTCTTTCCATGAGGAAACCGGGGCATTTGAGATAATAGGAGCACACCGCCTGTCGGAGGATAATCTTCTGGATAGGAATGTATTGCAGCTCAAACAAGGGGACGAAATCACCCCCCTCTTCCTGACCAGCACGGGCGAGTATATCCATGGCGACAGCTTCGTTCTGGAGCAGGCGCCCCTCCTGCAGGATGAACCATTGCCCGATGGCACATATGCCTTTGCCTTCCAGTTCACTGCTTCCCGTAACGATGTCGCATTTTCTGAATACGGTTACCTTGAGATAGACGGAGACTATCTCCATGTGATACCCAACGAACCGTAACCATCCTAACGGCACACATGGCGGCGATGCAGGATATGAGAGCGATGAGGCAAAGCTCCGGAATCTTACAGACGAGTATCGTCACATCCTATCGAAATGCCCCTGCTGGATGATCTATCACCCGGCAGGGGCATTTCATTTTACGGAATCCAACGACACATCCCGCACCATATCCATGAAATCCTCAAAGAGCTCCTCACAAAACCATGGCTTCTTGTCGAACACCATGAAATAGGCTTTCTTGGCGCGGCTGTCCATGAGACTAGTGATGTTCCTGTTGCAGCAGCGCTACAGTCTCCACGGCGCTTGTATGTGGAAACATGTCCACCGGCTGCACCTTGACGGCTTTGTAGCCCAATCCGTCCAAGATCGCGATGTCGCGGGCGAGGCTGGCCGGATTGCAGGATACGTAGACAATCCGATCCGGTTTCATATCGGCAAACGTTTCCAGCACAACCGGTGTGCATCCCGCCCTTGGGGGATCCACCACCACCACATCCGCCCTTACTCCCTGACGGTAGAGCCGCGGCATGACCTGGGTCGCATCACCGACAATGAATTCTGCATTGCGGACATGATTGTCTCGGGCATTCTTCTGGGCATCCAGAATGGCAGGCTTTACGATTTCGATTCCGTATACCTTCCTGGCTTTCTGGGCAAGGAACAACGTGATGGTTCCCGTTCCGCAATAGGCATCAATGACAATCTCGCTGCCGCTGAGATTCGCGTATTCCAATGCCTTGCCGTAAAGGACTTCCGCCTGGGCTGTATGAACCTGGAAGAATGAGCGGGGGGAGATATGAAAATCCAACCGCCCAATGCTGTCAAGAATCGTCGGCTTTCCCCAGAGCAGCCTTGTCTCCCTGCCCATGATGACGTTATTCCGGTAGGTCTGGATATTCTGATGGATGCT
>DFES01000163.1 GCA_002369175.1 Selenomonadaceae bacterium UBA3796 | reverse complement strand
TTAACCACAATAACCACTTAATACATACCCTCATATAGGAGCGATGTAACCTATACTTCATTATCTTTTTCCATATATACATTTATGTGTGCGCGGAAAAAGTGATAAAGTGGTTACATGTCCGAGAACCCTTGAAAATACTGGATTCTTGGGCAGCATCGCCATTGTTTTGTAACCATTGTCATGTCAAGAAATCCTCATCCGGTGGATACATAGTCTCTACTTGGATGGGAAAACAGAAGACACGGACGGCTACGCCTTGGATTTTCCTCAGATATTGGCTACGGCTTTTGCCTTGGCTGTCCTCAAAGGTATCAACATAGCCTCGGTCGCGGAATCCCTTCCTGCACTTGGTATAAGAAAATCCGTTGTCCTCCAATGCCCGTCTTAGTTCCGTAGCGATGACCAGCACCTTGCCGGGTTCTATTTTCCCCAAGCATGGTACTGCGTCTTGGGCGAAACGCTTTCTGTTGGCGGCAATCCAGTCGGTGACGAAATCATAAGCCCGGTCTACGACATCATCCGGCTCGTTTTCTTTGGCGTTGGTCAGTATGCTTTTACCGAAGGAAATGGCATCCTTCCACGCCTTTTGCTTGGTTTCGCCGAATACAGACAATCCGGCGTGATAATCTGCCAGTGCCAGTAAAGCCACCGTGTCCAGATGCACCCCTTGGTCGCCGTCATCAATGCTCTCCCGGATTTTCTCGAAGTCATCGCTCAAATCCGTACCTATGATGTGCTCAAGATAAATCTTCCCGGCAAAGCCATAGTGATTTTCGCTTGCCTGATGCACCTTGCGCCCAAAGTCCGCATCGGAGATGGGCTGACCATAAAGTTCCAGAACACGGCTGTGTACCCCGTCCATGGTAGCCTCGTTGGTAAGCGGCTGTTCGCCTGTGCTGATGATGGCATTTCGCCATACCGGGACTTCCTGCAGGCCACCCGTTTTTGCTCCTCTGGTTTTGCCGTAGCCGTTGCCCAAAGAATAGACCAGCATGGAGGCGGGAAGCCTTCGCTCGTTCAAGACCTGCAACTCGTCCAAACCCAAAGGCAGATGCCTGAGCGTTCCTGCTCGCCGTTCCAAGCCGACAGCAGTGCTGTTGAAATTCCCCATGAGTTTCATGGGATCGCCCCAAATGGAGAGAGCAAATTTAAGAGCCGCCGTCTTGCCGCTGCGGGACGAGTGCCAGATGTGGATAATCACCACGCGCCGTTTCAGTTTCTCCAACAGAACGGAGGCAAAGGATGCCGCCAAGATTGCTCTGGCGTAAGTTTCCTCCCGCAGCTCTCTGGCGAAGACCATCCATTTTTCAAAACTGCCTTGTTCCTTTAGCGCCGCAATAATCGCCGCATCGTCTTTGTCCTCATATTCCACGGGACTTTCGAGGATATACGGGTAGAATTCTTTTTCCCCAAGCCAGCCGATACGACCGATACTGCGGACAAAAGGAATGTGTTTGTCGTTCTCCGCTTCATAGCGGGAAAGGTAATGCACCACGCCATCGGCATTGTCGGTAGAAACGGGTACGCCATGATCTGCCAATCGCACTACAGAGGATTTGTTCAGCGCAATCGCCCTTGACACCATCAGTCGTTTCCATTTATGGCTGCGGTGATAGGCAAGCTCAAACCGCTCCGTACCGTTGTCAATATTTTCCATACGGCGTTCTATGACAAGCGGCTCCGGGCAAAGATTAGAGGATATGAGCGCACCCTCGTCAAAATAGAAGGACTCCACTCCATGCTCCATGGTTACCCGGTATCCTTTGGGTGTCATAGCTCCGTGCAAATCAATGCCCTTCAGCTTGATTTCCTCCGGCTCGGCATCGAAGGGAATGCCGTTGTCCCGTTTTTCCTCTTCCTTCTTGGCTATGCGGTCAAAATCACGCATACCAATGCCCGCTTTTTTCGCCGCCAATTTCAGCCGTGAATATTCGGCGGGACAGTTTTCCCTGGCGTAAGGGAGCAGTCCCACCACATAAGGGTCGAGAAGTTCCTCCGCCGACAGGGTGTCCTTGCCCAAAACAATCTCCAACTGCTCGAACTTCGTATAGAGGGCAAGTACGATGGGAGCCTTTACGCCGCAGCCGCCATCGGGGCAGGGAAACAGTCCGCAATCCTTGATGTAACGGCAGGTACAGGGCTTATTGGCTTTTCTGGCAGAGCGGAGCTTGTTTTGTGTTTCCACGGGAGAATAGTTGCTGTACAGGGAACTCCACTCCTGAAACTTCTCCTCGCCGTCCTTGGCAAGGGCGACATTGGTGCAAAGGGCGTGCCACAGAGGTTCGCTGACTTTATCCGGCTCTTTTGTCATCTGCTTCAGCGCCGCGCACCCCTCCATGATTCTCTCGGCGCTTCCCATGATGCGCTCATCGACATGAAATTCCTCCGCGCGAGGTTTGGGAACGTCCACCACATAGGGGCGAAAATCTTCCGGCGTATAAAACACCTCGTTTTCCGCAATAACCTCGCAGGGGACTTTTGCTCCCAATTTCAGATTCATGCTGTCCACAGCCCTGAGCATTCTCGCAGGATCAAATACCGGATCGATACGCCACCCCCGCTCTTCTTGTGCTTTCGTCATGAGATAGCGTCCAAATCCGGCGAGAAGTGTCTCCATATCGCCACGATTAGCATCACTCAAGGCAATCGGCTCGTCAAAGAGCCAATATGCGTGAATGCCGTGCCCTGTAAAGACCGTAAAGGTTGCCCTGAGAGGAAAATCGTTCAGGAAATCAAGGATTTCCTCTTTGGATTCGGGGAGCATTTGCTCCTTATGCGCTTCGCTTTTGATGTCAAAATCAGCGAACAAAGATGTGGCGTACACGGTGTCGGCAGAATCTCCACGCACGCCGTTTTGGATATCCTTACGCCTTGGCCACGGATGGATATAGGTGTTTTTTGTATCGCCTATATCGTTGATTTTCTTCCGCATGGATGCTATATCCATAAAATGGCTTACATTCTTATCTGGAAGGGTGACAACGGAAAAGGCGCAGTCATGGCATTTCCCGTAGAGAGTCTTGTAAAAATCCATTCAGCCCACCTCCTCGCATTTCGTGGTGAAATATCTCACTTTCTTGGCGCGGTCAATCTCCATCGCCATACCTTCGGTAATCTCATCCCCGAACACCCACAACTCGCCGCACAGCTTCAATAGCTCAAAGTTCATCTGCATAGCCTTGTCCCGTTCCGTTGCCTCGGACAGGAACTGCGGAAAATACAAATGGGGAGCGAGGGGAAGTTTCCCCTTCGCCACCGCAAACTTGCAGTAATTCCTTGCCCGCATGACATTGAC
>DFES01000112.1 GCA_002369175.1 Selenomonadaceae bacterium UBA3796 | reverse complement strand
GGAGGCAGAGGCAAAGCTCCCGCAGGACATGGATGGCGAAGTCCTCCTCCATGGTTTCTCCGTATTTCAGGAGGTCCGCCAGAGTCCTGCCGTCGATGAATTCCTCGATGAGGAGGAGGTTCCCATCCTGCAGGAACAGGCGGTAAATGGAGGGGACATGGGGGCTTTTGATTTCCTTGATGAGCCGGTAGGTTTCCAGGGCACGGGCATCCATCTGCTTCAGGATGCAGACCTGCTTGCCGATTTTGTCGTAGACGAGGGCGACGGTTCCGCCTTGCGTCTTTTTGAGGACATCCACCAGCTCGTAGTTTCGTCCCAGGTGCTTTTCCCATAGTTCCATGATGTTCTTGCCTTTCATAGAAAAATTTACTATCATTTTACCAAAAGAACAGGTGGTGGGACAAGTGCATGAAAAGGATACGGAGGAACTCTTTTCGGAGTTGAAGGAAGATGAGGATATTCGCAGGTTTCTGGCAAGAAATGAGAAGGAATTTCGGCGTCCGCTGCACGAATATCTGGAGGAACTCCTTAGGGAGAAACACTTGAAGAAGCTGGATGTGATCCGCGCCTCGCAACTGGAGCGTGTCTACGGCTACCATATCTTTGCAGGGACGAAGCCAAACCCTTCCCGTACCAAATTGCTGCCCATAGCTCTCGCCATGGGACTCAATCTGGAAGAAACGCAGAAACTTCTGCGCTATGCGGGAGAGAGCATGCTCTACCCGAGGGATCCCTGGGACTCCATTGTGATTTCTGCCATTGAGCAGGGACTTTCCGCGAAGGATACGAATCTTCTGCTTTCGCAGCTGGGGGAAAAGCGGCTTTTGGGATGAGGGATATTTCGTTTGACATCCTGCCTTTATTATGCTATTATCTTCTGGAATGGCGCGTATCATGCGTCTGTGATGGGATGTTTCGGCATCCGTCCCCAACCGCGCGATGAGGTTTCGAAACGGTGCAGGCCGTACCGCAGTCGGCGAGTAATCGGATAGGGAGGTGTTTTATATGTACGCTATTATCAAGACGGGCGGCAAGCAGTACCGCGTTGCGGAAGGCGATGTCGTCATGGTGGAGAAGCTGGAGGCTGCTGAGGGCGATTCCGTTGTCTTCGATCAGGTGCTCACCGTTGTGAATGACGGCGATGTGAAGGTCGGCAAGCCCCTCGTTGAGGGTGCCAAGGTGACGGGCAAGGTAGAGGCTCAGGGCAAAGCTCGCAAGATCCTCGTATTCAAGTACAAGGCGAAGTCCAACTATCGCCGTCGTCAGGGACATCGTCAGCCCTTCACGAAGGTTGTTATTGAAAAGATTGAAGCTTAATCGTCATGATAGAGGTTTCGATTTTTCTGGATCAGGAAAACAGAATATCCGGTTTTCAGGTCATGGGTCACAGCGGCACAGCGGCACGGGGGCAGGATATTATCTGCGCAGGGGTTTCTTCCCTTGCCCAGACTGCGTTGCTGGGGATTGGGGAGCATCTGCACCGCGAAATGGATTATTCCGTGGGGAGCGGGAGACTCTGTATGAAACTCAGGGGCGCACCTGATGCATTGACGGAAGCAATTTTGGAGACAATGCTTTTGGGGCTGGAGGAGATTGAGAAGCTCAGCCCGAAGGCTGTACACATTAAAAGAGGGCAGGAGGTGACGTAGATGTTCACTTTTGATTTGCAGCTGTTTGCCCACAAGAAGGGCGTGAGTTCCACCCGCAACGGGCGTGACAGCCATTCCAAGCGACTGGGTGTCAAGGAGCAGGCCGGTACGGTGGTAACGGCAGGTAGCATTCTGGTTCGCCAGAGGGGCACGCATTTCCATCCGGGACACAATGTGGGGATTGGAAAGGACGATACGCTTTTTGCCAAGGTTGCCGGCAAGGTTGCCTTTGAGCGCAAGGGGCGCTACAATCGTCAGGTCAGTGTCTACACGGACGAAGAACAGCATGCTGTGTAATGATGAATATCCATACCTGCGCGTCTTTTGACTGCGCAGGTATTGTTGTATTTGCTGTTCGTGTGTCAAGATGGATAATACATGAAACCGAATGCAGTCGGAATTGCATGGGCGATACCGGCTTTTGCATGTCAAGAGGAGAGGAGCAGGCCATGCAGTTCATTGACCGTACCCGGATCATTGTAGAAGCCGGCGATGGCGGCCATGGGAAATCGGCTTTCCGCCGGGAGAAATTCGTACCCAAAGGAGGTCCTTCCGGAGGGGATGGCGGGCGAGGAGCCGATGTCATCCTCGAAGTGGATCGGAACATGAATACCCTGCTGGATTTTCGTTACCATCGGAAATTCAGAGGAGAAAACGGTGAGAACGGAGATATCAAGAATCAATATGGGCACAACGCCCCTCCCTGTATCGTGAAAGTACCGGCAGGAACTGTGGTTCGGGATGAGGATACGGGCGAGCTTCTCGCCGATCTTACGGAGATCGGGCAGCAGGCAGTTGTGGCCAAGGGCGGGCGGGGAGGCCGCGGCAATGCGAAATTTGCCAATGCGGCCAATCGCGCGCCGACGTTTGCGGAGTTCGGGGAGCCGGGAGAGCACAGGAAGCTCCTTCTGGAACTCAAGCTCCTGGCAGATGTAGGTCTTGTGGGGTATCCGAGCGTTGGAAAGTCCAGCCTTGTGGCCGGCGTATCTGCGGCAAGGCCGGAGATTGCGGATTATCCCTTTACCACAATCACACCGGTGCTCGGCGTGGTCAAGACGGACTACGAAAAAAGTTTTGTCATCGCGGACATCCCGGGACTTATTGAGGGCGCTTCGGAAGGCGTCGGCCTGGGACACGATTTCCTGCGGCATGTGGAGAGAACCAGGCTCATTCTCCATGTGGTGGATGCTTCCGGCTTCGAAGGACGGGATCCCGTGGAGGATTATCACAAGATCAATGCGGAACTTGGGAAGTACAGCGAGAAAATAGCCCGCAGGCAACAGATCCTCGTGGCGAATAAAATGGATTTGCCCCAGGCTCAGGAGAACTATCCGCGGTTGGAAAAGCTGGCAGAGGAGGAAGGCATCCGCATCTTCCCCATTTCTGCGGCAATGAGGATGGGGCTCAAGGAGCTCATTTCCTATGTCGGAGAAGCAATCGAACACTGCGTGGAGGAGCCGGAAGCAGAAGAAGAGGTAAAGGTCTACGACGAAAATGCCGAGGATCCGGAACGTATTACGATTTCCCGCGATGATGCGGGGGATTTCGTTGTCCGTGGCAAGGCGCTGGAAAAATTGGTGGCCATGACGAATTTCAACAACGATGAGGCTGTGCGCCGTTTCCAGTACATTTGGCGCCTCAAGGGGATAGATGAGAAGCTGAGGGAGCGGGGCATCCAGGAAGGCATGACCGTGCATATCGGCGGAATGGAATTTGAATACCGTGAATGAGGGGGAAGCTGTTTGATAAGGAAGTCTCTGACGGGGAAGCAGAAAAGTTTCCTGCGGTCTTTGGGAATGAAGCTGGAACCGGTGGTGAATATCGGCAAGGAGGGTCTGACGCCTACGGTTGTCATGGCGGCGAGGGAGGTCATCCGGAAGCGGGAACTCATCAAGGTACGGGTTCTCCAGAACTGCGCGGAGGAGCCGAAGGATGCCATCGCCATGCTGGCAGAGCGTGCGGAGTCTGAACTGGTGCAGGTCATTGGACGCAACGGGCTGCTCTATAAGAAGAACACGGAAAAGCCCAAAATCGAACTGCCATAGGTTTCCTTTTCGGAAGGGGCGTATGGCAGCGGGACACTAGCAGACGGTATTTGCAGATATGTTTTGGGAGGTCTGTTCATGGGAGTCAGGGATCGGCTAAAGGATGCCAACCGCATTGTGGTCAAAGTGGGGACGAGCACTCTGGCCTACGGGCCGGGCCGCTTGAATCTTTTGCGTATGGAGAGGCTCGTCCGTGAGATCGTGGATCTGGCGAATCAGGGAAAAGAAGTCCTTCTTGTTTCCTCCGGCGCGATTGCCGCAGGTCTTGGAAGAATCGGGAGCAGGGAGAAGCCGGCCTCCATTCCTCAGAAACAGGCTGTGGCGGCCATCGGCCAGGGTATGCTCATGCATGTCTACGAAAAGATTTTTTCCGAATATGGCAAGGTTACGGGGCAGGTCCTCCTGACGAAGGAGAATGCTGTCCGTTACCACCAGTACATACATTCCCGAAATGCGCTGCTGGCTCTTTTGGGAATGGGTGTGATTCCCGTCATCAATGAAAACGATGCGGTGGCTGTGGATGAGATCAGGATTGGCGATAATGACAGCCTTTCTGCAATGGTGGCCACTCTGGTGGATGCGGATGCCCTTATTCTCCTTTCGGATATTGACGGGCTTTATACGGCGAACCCGCAGCAGCATGCGGATGCGAAAATCATGGATGAGGTGGCGGAGATCACTCCGGACATCGAGCGGATTGCGGGAGGCTCCGGATCGCGCATGGGAACGGGCGGGATGATTACGAAGATCGATGCGGCAAAAGTTGCCATGAGTGCCGGTGTTACCATGGTCATTGCCCAGGGGAGCCAGGAGGGCATTCTTCATCGGATCCTTTCCGGTGATCCTGTGGGAACCCTTTTCCCGGCGAAGCCGTCTCATCTCAAGTTGCGCAAGAGTTGGCTGGCCTTTGGCAAACAGCTGGACGGAGACATCCTGGTGGATGAGGGGTGCGTCCATGCGCTCAAAAATCAGGGTTCCAGCATTTTGGCGGCAGGGGTCGTGGATTGTGAGGGCGATTTTGCGGCGGGAAATACCGTGCGGGTTTTAGGCCCCAACAAGCAGGAAATTGCCAGGGGAATCGTGAATTATAACAAAGTGACGCTGAAAAGGATTCTTGGACGGCAGACGAAGGAGTTTTCCGATCTCATCCAGGGGGAAATCCATGAGGAAGTCATTCACCGGGATAATATGGTTTTAATGGTGTAAGTTTCGGGAGGAAAGGGAATGGATATCAGGGAGGAAGTCCTTCAAAAGGCAAAGGCTGCAAAGGCGGCATCCTATCGTATGGCAATTCTGCCCACAGGGGTGAAGAATGCGGCGCTCTTTGCCATGGCAGATGCGTTGGAGCGCAGGGCAGAACTCATTCTGGAGGCGAATGCCCAGGATCTGGAAGAAGCACGGCAGAAAGGGCTCAAGCGGTCTTATCTTGACCGGCTCATGCTCAATGAGGCGCGTATTTCCCAGATGGGGGAGGGCCTCAGGCAAACAGCAGGGCTCCCGGATCCGGTTTCCCAGGGAGATTGGTCCACCGTGCGTCCCAACGGCATGGAAATCCGCCGCATCCGTGTGCCCCTCGGAGTCATCGGCATCATCTATGAGGCGAGGCCAAACGTGACGGCAGATGCCGCAGCCCTCTGCATGAAGTCCGGAAATGCAGTGATCCTTCGGGGCGGCTCGGAGGCGCTTCGCTCGAATACAGCCATCAGTTCCATTCTTTCCAAAGCCGCCTATAAGTCAGGTGTGCCGGAAGGGGCATTGCAGTTCGTGGAATCCACAAATCGGGAAGCTGTGGATGTCATGGCGCACTTGCCGGAATATATCGATGTCATCATTCCCCGCGGGGGTGCAGGGCTCATTCGCCGTGTTGTGGAAAACAGTTCTGTGCCCGTCATCCAGACCGGAACGGGCGTATGCCATACCTTTGTGGATGAGACGGCGGATTTTGAGATGGCGGTGGATATTGCCATCAATGCAAAGACCTCCCATCCCTCCGTCTGCAATGCAATGGAAACCCTGTTGGTGCATCGTGCGATTGGAGAGGCATTCCTGCCCAGGCTGGCAGAAGCCATGCGGGAGAAGAAGGTGGAGTTAAGGGGCTGTGAGGCAGCTCGCGCCATCTGTCCCGATATGAAGGAGGCTGTGGAGGAGGATTGGTCCACGGAGTATGGGGATCTTATCCTCTCTGTGAAGCTCGTGGAGAATCTGGATGAGGCCATCGAACATATCAACCGCTACAATACGGGGCACTCCGATGCCATTGTCACGAAGGATCTGGGAAATGCACACCGCTTCCAAAGAGAAGTGGATGCGGCAGCGGTTTATGTGAACACCTCTACCCGTTTCACTGATGGATTCGAATTCGGGTTCGGCGCGGAAATCGGCATCAGCACACAAAAACTTCATGCCCGCGGTCCGATGGGACTCAATGAGCTCACTAGCACGAAATATCTCATCTATGGAGAAGGACTTGTGCGCAAGTGAGGATTTTGCTCGGATATTGGCGAGCTTTTCGGCAATATATCCATACGCCAAAAGGGAGACATGATGCTTGGGATTATGGGAAGGCTGCGCTCTGTATTCTTTTGACGGCTGCCCTTGTGGGGGCAGTGTTCTACTTGGCAATGGAAAATTGAGGTGCGTTATGAAAGGGGAAGAACGTATCGGTATTATGGGAGGAACCTTTGATCCCATCCATACGGGGCATCTCTTGACGGCAGAGGCTGTACGCGATGCCTTGCGGCTGGATGAGATCCTGTTCATTCCTGCGGCAATTCCTCCCCATAAGCAGGGAAGGGATATTGCCTCGCCGGAGCATCGATTGCATATGACGATTCTGGCTACGGCCTCCAATCCTCATTTTCGCGTTTCGGACATCGAACTGCATCGGCAAGGCCCCTCCTATACGGTGGATACCATAGATGTGCTCCGGGCGAAACGAGGGGGTGGAACACAGTTCTACTTCATCACGGGAGCAGATGCGATCAATGATCTTGCCACATGGCATGAGGTGCGTACGCTTTTGCAGAAGTGTCATTTTGTCGCTGCCACCCGCCAGGGAACACCTCTGGCGCGCTCGGAACTCGCCAGGGAATTCGGTGCGTTGGGTCACGAACACATCCATGAGGTGCCGACGCCGGAATTGGAGATTTCCTCAACGGAGATCCGGCAAAGGGTTCAGGAGGGGCTTTCCATACGGTACATGGTTCCTGATGCCGTGGCAGATTACATATACAAAGAGGGCTTGTATCGATGAGCATATCCATGACGATCAATGAAATGAAGAGCCAGCTGAAACTCAGACTGAAGCCAAATCGCTACCGGCATTCCCTGGGGGTGGCGGATACAGCGAAGTTCCTGGCAGCGCGGTTTGATGTGGATGCGGAAAAGGCGTATGTTGCAGGGCTCCTCCATGACTGTGCCAGGGAATTTCCAAATGACTGCCTCATGGAGGAGGCGGTCAAGCGTGATATAACCATCGGCCCAGTGGAGAAGGCCATGCCCCTTTTGCTCCATGCGTATATAGGTGCGTACCGCATAGCGGAATGCTACGGCGTGGAGGATCCGGAGATTGCCCAGGCCGTATGGCGGCATACTGTGGGCGGTTCCAATATGACAGCCCTGGATAAGATTGTTTACTACGCTGATATGATCGAACCGAACCGGGACTATCCGGAGGTGGAGGAACTGCGGCAGTTTGCAAGGGAAAAATCCTTGGACGAAATGGTCCTGAAGGGTCTCAGTGAGTCCATTCTCTTCGTGGTGCAGAAGGGGAGTTTGATTCATCCGGATACAGTACAGGCTCGCAATGAGCTCCTGTGGAACCATGCGTGAAGTCGTGCCGGACAGGCGGAGGGTCGCCTGATTTTCTAGTATACGTTTCCAAAAAAAATGATGATGGAGAATCGCTATGGCAAACCAGACGCGTGAAAACATCATACGCAAGAGAAAGAATCTGCGGAGGCGAAGGCGCATTGCTATCTTTCGTCTGCTGTTTGTTCTTGTGATCTTCGGTGCACTGGCATCTGCCGTGCTGTTCGTGGGATATGCCCTGTTCAACTGGGGCAGCCATCTTTATTATGAGTATCAGGTGATGTACCACGACTACGTTCAGCGGCAGGAGGCAAAGAGGGGCACGATAGACCCCCAGTTCGACGGCTATACGAATGTGCTTGTGCTTGGAGTTGATGACGGTGTGGCAGAGGATGGCACGGAAGGTATCCATGCGGATACCATCAT
>DFES01000220.1 GCA_002369175.1 Selenomonadaceae bacterium UBA3796 | reverse complement strand
ATGACTGCATATCGGGCGATTCATACAGATGTGAACGAGAGGTTTTACACTAGTATAGATGCAGAAGGTGTTCTGTTGCAAGAAATGAGGTGTCACATGAAAATAGCTGCGAGTGATTTTGATGGAACTTTGTGCCACAAGGGTATTGGGATTCGCAATGAGGATTTGGAGGCAATCCGACAGTGGCAGAGACAGGGAAACAAGTTTGGCCTGGTGACGGGGAGGAATCTCCATTTGGTCAGAATCGGTCTTGCCGGTTATGAAATCCGGCTGGATTTTTGCGTTGCCCTGAATGGCGCGGTTGTCTTTGATGGAGAGGGCAGGGAACTGTTCTGGGCAGAAATGCCGCGAAAGGCAATCCATGCTTTGTGGGAGCATGAAATCTCCCGGGAAAGTCCCTATGTCATGGCACTGCAGGGGGATGCAACCTTCGTGAAGTGGAACGATCCCAAGTGGCAGGATCCGCTTCAGCAGGAAGGACTCCGGGAAGTGTCGCCCGAGGAGGCAAAGGAAATCCCCCACATCCTGCAGATGTGTTTTTCGGCAAAATCCCCTGCAAGGGCAGAGGAGCTTGCAGGGGATTTATGTGACAGATTCGCCGGGCTGCTCTCGGCAGAGGCAAATCTGTCCTATGTAGATGTCTGCGCCGCCGGCAATAACAAAGGAACGGGTCTTGCCCATCTGCAGGAAAAAATGGGATGGGAGAAGCTGCCGCTTTATGTTGTCGGTGACGATCGGAATGATGTTTCCATGATCCGGAGGTTTCATGGTTTTGCCATGGAGAGCGGCAATGCGGAGGTGAAGGCGATTGCCGGTCAGGTCGTTCCTTCGGTTGGTGCGATGTTGCTGTCACAGCTTTGATGTCACAGCTTTAAATCCTCCAGTGAACCATCGCCTTCATTACGAGGTCGGAGTCGTAGTCCTGGGAGGTTTCCAGTTCCGGCAGCCAATCCTCCGAGAAAAGGGGGAGGTCTTCCACCATTTTTTTGATGCATTTGTGGACGGATTTTATGGCGGCATCGTCCTGGGGGGATTGCAGGAATTCTCCCAGGGTGGTGCCGACTTTGAACATATCCTCTTCCTGCAGGGAGCGGGTGGTGGCATCCAGGGTGGAAAGGCGCAGGATGGGATAGGAGATGCGGTCATCGGAGGTCATCAGTTGTTCCGGCTTTACGAGAAGACCTGCCTGCGCCAGCTTCTCTGCGGTCTGTACCCCGTTCTGGGATTCCGGGAGGTGAACGAGCACCAGGTGGTTCTCCGTAGGAGTGCAGAGCAGCCTGCAACCGGACTTTTTCAGCCCCTTTTCCAGAGCACGGGCGTTGTCCAGTACCTGCTGGGCATAGTCGGCGTATTCTTCGCAGGCGGCTTCGCGGAAGGTGACCACAAGCGCCGCCAGCACGTTCTTTTTGAGGGAGACATGGCCGGTGTCGATGATGGTCTGATCCAGCAGGGGCGCCAGTCCCTTCTTGGAGAGAATGATGCCGCTTTGGGGGCCGTGGAGGGCATCGCTTGCGGCGAAGGTAACGACATCCGCATATGGGACAGGAGACTCCATCTTGCCGGCGGCCACCAGGCCGGAATTCTGGCCGAGATCCACCCAGAAATACGCCCCTGTCTCATCGGCAATTTTCCGCAGTTCCCCGCAGTCGATATTGTATGGGTAATTGACGGGAGAGTAGATGATGAGATCGGGGTGGTTTTGCTGTGCCAGGCTGCGGATTTTGTGGAAATCCAGCCGAAGGCTGTCGGGCTCCACGCTGAATTTCAGGAAGTGGTACTGCATGTGTTCGCCGGTGCAATGCTCCTGTTTGCGCAGATTGAAGGATAGTATGGTGTCTTTGGGTTTTGCCAGAGCCTGCAGCACAACACGGGAAGCGGCGACGGGATTTCCCGTTCGGACGATGGCGTGTTCTGCATGGAAGAGCTGGCAGGCGCGTCTGGCCGCCATTTTTTCCAGCTTGCTTCGATGATCGGCGGCATGGTGATCGAGGAAGTCATTCCCAAGGGTGCTCCCCTTGAGATAGGAAGCGAAAGGAGAGGCGGCATTGGTCGTGGGAATCAGGGAGAGCGTCGTCACTTGTTTCGCAAGAGCGGTGTGCAGCACTTCGCAAAGCTCCGGGTCAAAGGCCTCAAGATTGCGGAGCAGTTTTTCATCGGTCATGAGATTCTGTCCTTTCTGCTTTGTTTCAATATCAAGCGATTCCCGTGAGCATGTAGAACAGGACGCACAGGAACGGAACGAAGAATTTCAGCAGCATGACCACGACGATGTCATAGTATGCTGTCTGATGGGTCAGGCCGCAGATGGCGAGCAGGGTCACCAAGGCGCCGCAGTGGGGCACGGGGTCGATGCCGACAGAGGAAATGGCGACGATGCGGTGCAGCGCCTCCAAGGGAATTCCCAGGTTCCCTGCCATGGAGGCCCATTGCTCACCCAGCATGCTGAGGGCGATGGTGAGGCCGCCGGAGGCCGACCCGGTCAATCCGCACATGACATTCGTGGTGACAACGGCGGAAACAAGAGGGCCTGCCGAATTGCCGAGCTCCAGCAGCATTTCCTTGATGGGGAAAAATCCCGGCATGCTTACAATGACGCTGCCGAAGGCAAAACCGGAGGCCACATTGAGCACTGCCGCACAGGAGGAAGCCGCCCCGTAGTTGATGGTATCCAGGAAGGATTCCTTGCTGCGGCGGTAGCGCCTGCGCCCGATGTAGGCCGCTGCAAGGCTGCTGATGATGAGAGCGACACTGATGGACCATATGGCCTGTACTTTGCCCACGCTGGCGGCAAGGAGACTCAGGTGGAAGGGAAGGAAAGGCTCCAGACTTCCCTCATCCCAGTGGAAGCCCCAAGTCCAGTGGAAGGGGTTGCTGAGGATGATGTTGATGACGATGACCATGGCAAGGGGAAGGAGAGCCATAGCCCAGTGGGGCAGATGGCGTTCGCTCCGGTGTTTCTGTTCCACATGCCCCCCATAGCCCTCTCCCTTTTCCTGGAGGGATTTGGCGCGCCAGCTCACCCAGCCGATGCCGATGGCGAGGAACAGCAGGGTGGCGAAGATGCCGATGCCGGGGCCTGCCCATGTGGAAGTGCCGAAATAGGAAGAGGGGATGATGTTCTGTATTTGGGGTGTTCCCGGCAAGGCCACCATGGCGAAGGAAAAAATGCCCATCCAGAGGGTAGCCGGAAGCAGTTTCTTCGGGATATCTGCCTTGCGGAACATGGCGGCGCCAAAGGGATACATGACGAAGGCGACAACGAAAACGCTGAGCCCCCCGTAAGTCAGAGCCGCGCATCCCAGGAGCACGGCGAGGATTGCCCGTTTTTCCCCCATGATGTCCATGATCTTCCCTGCGATGGAGGAGGCAAGCCCTCCCTTTTCCATGAGGCGGGCGAACACTGCACCGAAGAGAAATACGGGGTAATAGGTTTTCGTGTATTCCGCAAGCCTCGTCATATAGAGCTCGCTGTAGATGGGCAGGATGCCGAACTGGCTGAACAGAGCTGCCAGAACTGCAAAAAATGGTGCGATGAGGATGATGGACCAGCCGCGATAGGCAAAGCTCATCAATCCCAGAATACCCGCACCGATGCATATAGTTTCCACGAAATCTTTCTCCTTTCGAAACGTTATTCCTTGCCGACGGTTTCGCCGGTCCAGTCTACCAATCCGCCGAACTCGTAGACGTTCCGGTAGCCGTATTTGACGAGCATGACGGCAGAGTCCTCTGCCCTGCGTCCCGTCCAGCAATATAGGAGGATGGGGCGGTTCTTGTCGGGCAGGGCATCCAGTTTGCCTTCCCGTATGTCTTCAATGGGAATCCAAAGGGCATGGGGAATATGTCTCTTGTCATATTCCTCTTTTGTCCTCACATCCACCACCAGGACGTTGGAAAGGGATTTCATCATCTTCATGGCCTCGTTGCCGCTGATATGCTGGTAATCTTTGCTGCAGCCTGCGCAAAGAGCGGACAGGAGCAGCAAAAGAACAATGGGCAGGAAGGAAAGGGTCTGTAGTTTTTTCACGATGCAGCACTCCTATGGGGGAAAACAGTTCACTGGGTTCATGTTGTGTTCAGCTTTCGCGTTGCCTTTCATTTGCTTTGTTTTGAAAGGATTTCCGCAAGCGTTTCCATCATTTTGTTGACATCGAGGGGCTTTGCGATATGAGCGTTCATGCCCGCATCCATTGCATCCTGTACGTCCTCCGAGAAGGCGTTTGCCGTCATGGCTATGATGGGGATGGAGGAAAGGAGCGGGTCAGGCAGGGCGCGGATGGCTCTTGCGGCATCGTAGCCGTTCATGACGGGCATCTGGATATCCATCAGGATGGCCTTGTAGTCGCCGGGGGCTGCGTTGGAAATCTTCTCCACGGCGATTTTTCCGTTTTCGGCGGTATCCACCACAAAGCCGAATTCCGAAAGAATCATCGTCGCAATTTCCCGGTTCATCTCAATATCCTCTGCCAGGAGAATCCGCATGCCCTCGAATACCACCTCATTCCCGGCGCTGTCGCGCTGAGCGCTGTCGC
>DFES01000016.1 GCA_002369175.1 Selenomonadaceae bacterium UBA3796 | reverse complement strand
CTGACCTATGAGAATGCGGATCTGGGGACGGCTGAGAACAAGGATGCCATCGTGGTCATGAGTTTTGGCACCACATACAAGGACACCCGTGAGAAGACCATTGATGCAACGGTGCGGGATATCCAGAATGCCCATCCCGGTGTGAAGGTGGTAACGGCATTCACTTCCCATATCATCATCGACCGCATCAAGAAGAACGAGGGGATAGAATATCCGACACCGGAGGAGGCTCTCGCACAGCTCAAGTCGGAGGGCTACACTCGTGTGGCTCTCGTTTCCCTTGACATCATCCCCGGAATGGAATATTTCTATAAGCGCGGTGTTTTCTACAATTGCCGGGGTGATTTCAAGAAAATGACCTTTGGCACACCGCTTATGTACTGGCAGGGACAGGAAGAGCAGGCAGATGATGTGGCGGATTTCATCAAGGCTCTTTCGCCGCAGTTCAAGAATCTGCCCAAGGATAAGGCAGTTCTCCTGATGGCTCATGGTACGCCCCAGCCGGCCAATGCTTACTATTCTGTGATTCAGGCAAAGCTTGCGGAGATGGGCTATCAGAACGTTTACGTGTATACAGTGGAGGGCTGGCCGAATCTGGAGACCGTTCTGCCGAAACTGAAGAAGAACGGGATCAAGACCGTGACGCTGATGCCCATCATGATGGTGGCAGGCGATCATGCAACCAACGATATGGCAGGGGATGAGGCTGATTCCCACAAGTCCATTCTGATGAAGGAGGGCTTCCGGGTCGAGACGTACCTCCATGGCCTTGGGGAGAACAAGGAGATCCGCAATCTCTACGTTTCCCGCGCAAAGGATGCATGGGAGGCTTTGCAGGCAAAGTAATACCGAAGGAAAGAAGCGCTTTTTGCAGGGAGCTTTCCGGGAAGAATGCTATTCCCGGGAAGCTCTCTTTGCGCTTCTTGACGCAAGTTTTTTTTTTCGCTAAAATAAATGAAAATGGATAAAAACTTGGATAGGGGAAGGATTTGATACGAAATGGGGCTGTGGAAAATTGCAGCAGCGGGGCTGCTTGCGGGGCTGCTGCCAATGGCCGCCGCGCAGGCGGAACCCATACCTCTTCGGGGTGTTGTGGAGGGTTTCTACGGAACACCCTGGGGACAGAAGGAGCGGATGGACATCCTGTCCTTCTGCAGAGAGCATGGCTTCAATGCTTACCTCTATGCACCGAAGGATGATCCCTATCATCGAGCCAGGTGGCGGGAGCCCTATCCGAAAAAGAAGCTCAGGGAATTGTCCAAGCTCGTGCGTACCGCGAAGGAAAAACAGGTAAAGTTTATTTTTGCAGTGTCTCCGGGGCTGGATCTCCACTATACGATTCTCAAGGGAGGAACCGATCGGGAACTTTTGCGGAAGAAGCTGGAAGCTGTTTACGATATCGGTGTGCGGGATTTTGCTGTTTTCTTCGATGATATTACGGAGCTCCACGGAGAAGAACAGGCAGAGCTTTTAAACTGGCTGGAAGAGAACTTCGTGGAGAAGCATGGCGATGTTTCTCCGCTCATTACCGTTCCGACTGAGTATTACCGAAAGAACATGCAGGAGGAGGACGGTGAAGTCAAGCCGTATACCCGGGATTTTTCCGCAGGGCTGCATGCGTCCATCCTGCCTCTTTACACAGGGGAGGGGGTCGTTTGCAAAGGCATTTCGGAGGAGGAACTGGAAGCGGCAAACAGCCTCTATGGCAGATCCCTTGGCATCTGGTGGAACTATCCCGTGACGGATTACATGGAGGCAAAGCTCGCTCTGGGACCGGTGGAGAATCTGCCGAAGCATGCAGAGATTCCGGCGATTTTTTTCAATCCCATGAAATATGAGGAACTGTCGAAGATCGCTCTGGCAACGGGAGCGGACTATGCCAATGATCCGGAGCACTACGATCCTCAGATATCCTGGGAGAGAGCCATAGAAAAGCAATACGGGAAATTGGCTCGCGATATGAAGCTCTTTGCAGAGCAGTCACAGCATCTGGAGAATAACTGGGCTTTTGTCGGAAGGGCTGACGGCGCAGCGCTGCGGGCTTCCATGGATGCTCTGTGGAGCTCCTGGCCGGATGGGGAAGAGGCGGATGTCCATTGGGAGAGCGTGCGGCAGCAGACAGGGGAGCTTCTTGGGGCAGTCGGGCGGCTCATGAAAGAGCTTCCGGAATCTTCCTTATCCGAATGCCGTCTGCAACTTCGCCTGATGGAACGGATTGCCGAGGCAGACGGAACGGCGCTGGAGTTGTTGAAGTCTCTCCGGGATGACGACAGGAAGAAAGCGAAGCGCCTGTTTGCTTCACTGAAGAAAAAGCGTGGAACCATACAGCGCATGGAAAAAAAGGCATTGGTTTCCGATAAGGCCGCCAGGGCTTTTCTGGACGAAGTTCTGGCGTATGCAGCTCCTGCAATGGATAAGGGCAGGAGATGAGAAGAGAGTGAAGGGTACTGTGGAGCGGAATTTTGCTTTGGATGTCTTCCGGGGTCTGGCCGTTGCCATTATGGTTCTGGTGGACGCGCCACCGGATTTTGGAGCAATCTATCCGATTCTGGTGCATGCTCCATGGCAGGGCATCACGATTGCTGATCTGGCCTTTCCCGGATTTGTGTTTGCCATGGGAGCCTCGGCGGCATGTTCACTGGCGCGAAACCCGCGGGATGGATGGAAAGAGCGCAGAGGCAAGGTGCTTCGGCGGGGGATCCTCCTCTTTCTTCTTGGGGTTTTGTTCAATGCATCGTATGGGGTGTTTTCCTGGCTTCTGGTGGAGGGCTTTGGCGCCAATGCTTTTTATGAGGCGGCGATTCTTCATGGACGGCTCTTTGGCGTGTTGCAGCGGCTTGCGCTTGTCTATGTAGCGGGGATGTTCCTGACGCTTCTCCTGAAGGGAAAGGGTCGCATTCTTCTAGTAAGCTTTGCCCTTCTGTTTGCCTCCTCCGGGGGGTTTCATCTGTACGCGCCGGAAGCGCCCTTTAACATGATGGATAACGTCAGCCTGGCCGTTGATCTCATTTTTCCGGGGGTTGACCATATTTATATCTATTACGGCCTGTCCTTTGATCCGGAGGGGCTTTACGGGACGATTGCTGCAACGGCATCCATGCTCTTTGGGGTTCTGGCGGGGCGTGTCCTGACAGAAGCCGGGTCGTTTAGGCCAAGGTTTTTCCGGCTCTTTCTTGGCGGCATTCTCCTGTTGGCGGCCGGCTGGGGATGGAGCTTTTTCGATATGATCGGAAAACCCCTCTGGACGGCACCCTTTGCCCTGTTGAATGCCGGTCTGGATGGGGTGGTTCTGGCGGGGCTGGCATATCTTTTCCATGGGTTCCCCTCTATGAAAGGCTGGTTCCATCCCCTTTGTGTATATGGCAGGAATCCCATATTCCTGTATTTTGCTACGAATTTTGCGCTGATGTTTCTGTGGATCCTGCCATCCCCTGCGGAACAGATTCCTGTTTATGCATGGGTTTGGCAGCACACACTGCGCGGGTTTGTGAGTCTTCCCTTCAGCGCAGCGCTTTATGCTTTCCTATGGTGTGTTTTATGGTGGCCCGTGGCGGAAGTTCTCCATCGGCAGAGAATCATGATCAAATTGTGAGAATGTTTTTTGGCAGGAATTTTTCATTTGATGGGGAATAGTGAAGAAGGAAAGTCCTTGAAAGAAATACGTTTATGTACGATGTATGCGTGTGTGCCTCGTTATACTGGCGAACAGTACAATTTACTGACGAGTTGCAAATCATTCGCGGTATATGCAGAAGCCGTAAATATTTCCCTGCACTTCG
>DFES01000218.1 GCA_002369175.1 Selenomonadaceae bacterium UBA3796 | reverse complement strand
AGGGTTGGATGGACTTCGCCACCTCTACGATGTCCTTATCGTAGAAATACAGTCCTGTCACTGCGTAATTGGATTTTGGATGTTCCGGTTTCTCTTCGAGGCTGATGGCGTTGCCTTCCTTGTCGAACTCCACCACGCCGTAGCGCTTCGGATTCTTCACATAGTAGGCGAACACCGTCGCGCCGTCCTCCCTGGCCGCGGCGCGCTGGGCTGAAACCGCGAGATCCGAGCCGTAGAAGATGTTATCTCCCAACACCAGGGCGCAGGCTTCTCCCGCAATGAATTCTTCTCCCACCAGGAAGGCCTGGGCAAGTCCTCCGGGATAAGGCTGCACGGCATAGGAAATCTGAATGCCCCACTGGCTTCCGTCTCCCAGAAGACGACGGAAATTCTCATTGTCCTCCGGCGTCGTGATGACGAGGATATCCTTGAGGCCCGCCAGCATCAACGTGCTCAAAGGATAATATATCATCGGCTTGTCATAAATCGGCATGAGCTGCTTGCTCACCACTCGCGTCAGCGGATAGAGCCGCGTGCCGGAACCGCCGGCCAGAATAATGCCCTTGTTCATATTCATTCTCCATTTCTTAAATATCTTTTCTACACATATCATACCAAGGCACGTCCAAAAATGCAATTACAACTGACAAAATGGGACGGTGCATCGGATAAATTGTGCTGTGGTTGAACCGGCGGTACGGCTATGCTAAAATAGAGCAAAGGATGAATGAGGTGGATGGCATTGACAAGGGAACGTTTTTTGGAGATTTTTCGGTTCTGTATTGTGGGAGGCCTGTCCTTTCTTCTGGACTATGGGCTACTCTACGCTTTGACAGAATATGTGGGGCTCTACTACCTGTATTCTTCGGGGATTTCTTTTACGGTGTCCGTGATTTTCAACTACTGGCTCTGTGTGGTCTTCGTATTTCGGGCGGCGCGGCATCAGACCGCGCGGCAGGCAACGCTGTTCATTGGTTCCAGTGTTGCGGGTTTGGGGCTCAATCAGCTTTGTATGTGGATTTTTGTGGATTTCTGTTCCATCCACTACATGGTGGCGAAAATTTTGGCAACCATCGTGGTGACCTTCTGGAACTACGTCATGAAGAGAAAAGCGTTGAAGGGTTGACGGATGAAAAAACAGTAGAAACATGTGAGGTGGCGGATATGGCAGCACAGAATCAGGGGCGTGTCAGCAAGGTACTTCGGCTGATGGCGGAGAAGTATCCTACGAAGGAGGCCGTTTACAGCAAGCTGATCCACTTGCAGTCCCGGCTCAACCTTCCCAAGGGCATTGAGCACTTCATGAGCGATCTCCACGGAGAGTATGCTTCTTTTTTCCACATTCTCAACAATTGCTCCGGGGTCATTCGGGAGAAGGTGGACTATGTTTTCGGCGCGCGGCTCACGGAGGAGCAGAAGGCGGAGTTCTGCACGCTGATCTATTATCCCAGGGAAAAGGTCGAGCAGATGCAGGCGGAGAGAAAGGCGACGCCGGAATGGTACAGGAGGAATCTGGCGCAGCTTCTGGAGCTGTCGAAGCTCATGTCCTATAAGTACCCTGCATCAAAGGTGAAGGAACTCATACCGGAGAAGTATGCTTCTGTGATCGAAGAACTCATGCATACGCGGCCGGAGGCAGATAATGCACAGTTGGTTTACCATAAACGGCTGCTGGACACCATTGTGCAGATTGACAGCGGTGCGGATTTTATCCAGGCTTTTACGGTGTTGGTGAAGCGGCTGGCAGTGGATCGGCTTCATATCGTGGGAGATTTTTTTGACCGGGGGAACCGCCCCGATGCGATCCTGAATCTTCTCATGGAGCATCCTTCCGTGGATATCCAATGGGGGAACCATGACGTGCTCTGGATGGGGGCGGCTCTTGGCAGCGAAGTCTGCATTGCTACGGTGGTCAGGAACAGTCTGCGCTACAACAATACGGATGTACTGGAGCGCGGCTATGGCATCAGCCTTCGTCCTCTGACCACATTCGGGGCGCACTGCTATCCCGATGCCAACCCCATCAAGGCGGCAGAGAAGGCGGCCGCGATGCTGATGTTCAAGCTGGAGGGTCAGCTCATCCGGCGCAATCCGGATTTCTGTATGGAGCACCGGCTGTTGCTGGACAAGATCGATTTCCGTTCCTCCTGTGCTGTGCTGGAGGATGGGAAACGGTACGAGCTCAAGAGCGCTTACTTCCCAACCATTGACGAGGATGTGGAGGATCCGTACCGTTTGACCAAGGAGGAACAGGCCGTCCTTGCGGATCTGCGTTCCTACTTCACGGAGAGTGCGGTTCTGCAGCGCCATGTGGATTATCTCTACAAGAAGGGGAGCATCTACACCAGGTTCAACGGGAATCTCCTGTTCCACGGCTGCGTTCCCATGAATGAAGATGGAAGCTTTCGTGAAGTGATCTTCGAGGGGAAATCCTACAAGGGGAAGGCATATTTCGATTATGCCGACCAGCGGGCGCGGAAAGCTTATCTTTACCGCAGTCAGGATGGGCTGGATTTCATGTATTTCCTGTGGTGCGCCCTCATTTCACCGGTGGCGGGGCGGGAGTTCCGAACCTTTGAGCGGGCTTTCCTGACGGACAAGAGCACGTGGAAGGAACCGAACGATCCCTATTTCAAGCTCATCAACGAGGAAGAGACCTGCGACCGGGTGCTGAAGGAATTTGGCCTGAAGCCGGAACGGGGGCATATCATCAACGGTCATGTGCCTGTGAAGGTGAAGAAGGGGGAGACTCCGGTGAAGGCCGGAGGAAAAGCCATCGTCATTGACGGGGGATTCTGCAAGGCGTATCACAGCAAGACGGGGATTTCGGGCTATACCCTGATTTCCAACTCCCGTGGGCTTCGCCTTCTGCAGCACCAGAAGATTGCCGATGTGCGCATGGCGCTGCGGGACAACGGGGATATCGAGTCCGTTTCCGAGACGGTGGAGCTCCGGAACTATCGCACGACCATCGGGGATACGGACGAGGGCAGGAAAATCCAGGATGAGATCACGGATCTTTACAATCTGCTCCTTGCCTATCAAAATGGCCTTTTGAAGCCGCAAGAATAAAATGAGACAAAGGAGGGAAATGCCTGCCGGACGTTGAATATACAAGCAGGTAGGATTCGATGCTTCGGGAAGAAGGCGATATTGTGGACGAGAAACCGGTAATGCTCATTGTGGATAATGTGGAGATCAATCGAACAGCCCTGGGGCGGTTCTTTGAGGATGACTATACGATTCTTGCGGCGGGAAGCGGGCAGGAGGCACTGTCCGTGTTGTCTTCCGGGACGGTGAATGTGATTCTTTTGGCATTGGAAATGCCGGGAATGGACGGTTTTGAGTTCCTGTCCCTCATGCAGAGGACGGGGAAGTCCTCGGAGGTTCCCGTAGTGGCGACGCTGGAGCACATCGACCACGAGAGCGAGGCCAAGGCCATGGAGATGGGGGCGGCGGATTTCATCACGAAGCCCTACCATCCGACGGTGGTGCGCTCTCGTGTGCGCAATGTCCTGGGACGGCACGAGAACGAATGGCGAAAGCTGCTCCAGATGGCGCAGGATCAGGAAATCGTGGAAATGAAGCGGTATATGGATACGGATACCCTCACGGGACTTTACAACAGGGAGTCCTTTTACCGCAAGGCGGCAGAGGTTATGAAGAGCAATAACGGTACTCTTTATGACATTGTCTATCTGGATATCAGCTGCTTCAAGGTCATCAACAGCCTCTTCCACATGGAGACGGGAGATGTCATCCTGAAGGCGGCGGGCTTCTACCTGTCTGCTGCCGTGGGGGAAAGCGGTGTCTGCGCCCGGCTGGAAGCGGATCATTTCGCCGTCTGCATTCCGGACAGCCGGCTGCATATCGAGGAATTCCTCCAGGGGCTGGATGCCAACATCAAGAGCCTTGGGATCAATCATAACGTCCGCTTTTTTGCCGGTATCTATCCTGTGCAGGATCCCTTCCTGCCCGTGGACCGCATGTGCGACTGGGCGCATATGGCGCTCAACAAGATCAAGGGCAGCTATGTGAAGCGGTATGCCTATTACGATGACAGCATGTGGGAGGTCATGCTCCGGGAACAGACCCTGGTGCGGGATATGGAGATCGGTCTTCATGAGAAGCAGTTCCGCATCTACATGCAGGCGGTTTACAATATGGAGCAGAAAAAAATCGTCGGGGCGGAGGCATTGGTGCGATGGATCCATCCCGTGATCGGCACGATTCTGCCGTCATATTTCATCCCCCTCTTTGAGCGGAACGGTTTTATCATGCGTGTGGATCGTTATGTCTGGGAAGGTGTATGCCAGCTCCTGAAGGAACAGAAGGACAAGCTGGGCAAGGTGATTCCTATCTCGGTGAATGTGTCCCGGTTGAATTTTTACAATCTGGATCTCCTGCAGTTCCTGTTGGATTTGGTGGAGAAGTATGAGCTGGAGCCATGGATGCTGAAGCTTGAAATCACGGAGACAGCCTATATGGACGAGCCGGAGAAGATCATTTCGGTGATCAAGGAGTTCCGCACCCAGGGTTTTGTGATACTCATGGACGATTTCGGGAGCGGCCATTCCTCTCTGAGCATGTTGAAGAACCTGCCGGTGGATGTGCTGAAGCTGGATATGAGCTTTGCCCATGAGGTGAGCCATTCCCGCAGGGTCAACGCCATACTGAAGTTCATCATGAGCCTGTCAAGGGAACTGGATATGCAGGTCATCGTGGAGGGCGTGGAGACGAAGAAACAGCTGGACATCGTTTCCGAGTTGGGCTGTCAGGACATCCAGGGGTACTATTTCTCTCGTCCCCTTCCGGCGGATGAGTTCATGAAGCTGCTGGAGGAACAGGAGCAGGAAGAGCAGAGGGCGATGGAAAACGAGGAGCCGCAGGAGAAGAAGCCCCGGAGGAAGAGAATGAAGTAGCAAAGCAGCCTTCTCCCAAATAGGAGAAGGCTTTGTGCAGATGAGGAGGGGTTTTTGCATGGCAACGATTCGGAAGGAATCTTTTGGAAAGTTCAGCGACGGGCGGGAGGTATTTGCCTATACGCTCAGGAATACGAAGGGGACGGAGGCCAAGGTCATCGACTACGGCGCAAGACTGGTTTCCTGGCGCATTCGCGACGGGGAGTACAAGCCGATGGATGTGGTGCTCGGCTATGGGGATGCTGCGGGATATGAAAAGGACACGGCGCGGATGGGAGCGACCATGGGGCGTTATGCCAACCGCATCAGCAATGCAGCCTTTTCGCTGAACGGGAAGCGGTATGAGCTGGACAAGAATCACGGGAAGGAGAAGCAGCATCACATTCATGGAGGCTTTGCCAGTTTC
Organism: Selenomonadaceae bacterium UBA3796; assembly: GCA_002369175.1. GTDB lineage: Bacteria > Bacillota > Negativicutes > Selenomonadales > Selenomonadaceae > UBA3796. The sequence continues at coordinate 927 of DFES01000218.1, read as the reverse complement.
GACAGGCAGTTCTGGCAGGGGGAGGCAACACCGGAGGGGGTCAGGTTCACCTATACCAGCCCCGACGGAGAGGGCGGCTATCCCGGAACCCTCAAGGTGACCGTCATCTATTCCCTGTCCAATGACAATGAGCTGAGTATCCGTTATGAGGCGGCAGCGGAGGAGGATACGGTCTGCAACCTCACGAACCACACCTATTTCAATCTGGACGGCTTTGCTTCCGGTTCCGTGCTGGAGCAGAAAATCCAGATTTTCGCGGATACGTACACCTGGGCAAATGAAGCGTCGTTGCCCGATGGCAGGATTCTGCCGGTGGAGGGGACTCCCATGGATCTGCGGCAGCTCACTCCGATCGGAGCGCACATTGACGATGATTTCGACCAGCTCAGGAATGCCGGGGGCTATGACCATAATTACTGTGTGCGGGACGAGGTGCCGGAGATCGAGATGGAGCTGGGGATGTTCGGCTTTGATCCCGGCTGCCCCATTGATTACAACGAGGGCGGACTCAAAAAGGCCGCATATGCGGAGGGCGTGAAGTCCGGCCTTACCCTTACCGCCTTCACCACCATGCCCGGCGTCCAGTTCTACACGGGAAATTCCCTGAAGGGGGACGTGGTAGGCAAGGACGGGGTAATCTTCCCGCCGCGCACGGGCTTCTGTCTGGAGACCCAGTTCTATCCGGATGCCCCGAACCATCCGAATTTCCCGCAGCCGATTCTCCGCAAGGGAGAAGTCTGGAAGGGGCAGACGGTGTACGTGTTGAAATTGAAAAAATGAAGAGACGAAGGTAATCACTCGAACATGGAAAAGCCCCTGGGCCTGCTGCGCTTGATCAGCAAACCCGGGGGCTTTTTTGACGGTGATTCCCGGAAGTCATCGAAACGTATATTTTCCAGAAAGGTGCACTTGTCAACAAAAATTGGA
>DFES01000035.1 GCA_002369175.1 Selenomonadaceae bacterium UBA3796 | reverse complement strand
GGTTCTTTTTTGTAGTATAGCATAATGCAATGTATTTGTACAGTAGACAGATATATTCTAATGGAATGTTCTGATAAAACTTTTCGGGAGATGATATGAATGAAAAAAGCATTGATCACCGGCATTACCGGCCAGGATGGTTCCTATCTAGCGGAACTATTGCTTTCCAAGGACTACGAAATCCATGGCATGCTCCGTCGTCATAGCACTTCCTGCACGGAGCGCATTGACCATCTTTTGTCGGATCCTGCCAACAAGGAGCGTCTTTTCCTCTACTATGGCGACCTGACGGATTCCTCCAATAAGCAGAAGCCGCCCTTGTGGGCGGCTGGAGTTAAGGAGCGACAGGTGAAACGTTTTGGCTATCAATGACATTCATATAGGAGGATATAGCCTGTTCGACAAGTGCATTCATGGAGATGTTCTTCTTGACAGCTTCTGCCGCAATGCGCTTGTGCAAGTCGGGACGGATGCGTACATTGAATAATCCGCGGTATTCTTTCTCCGGTTCTTTGCCGACCTTCTTGCAAAAATCCAGGTAATCATCGACGGCAGCATGAAATTCAGCCTCTATGCGGGATGAATCTTCGCATTCAAAAGTGACCAGGTTATTGATGCCTTCAATCTTGCCATGCAGGAGCATTGCGTTGGCATCAAATTCTATGCGGGTGCAGTAACCTTATATCATTTTATAATTATTTCGTCAATTTACGTCTTGTTTTGGAGGAAGAATGTTTTGCACATAGTTTTACTATCCGGCGGCTCTGGCAAGCGCCTGTGGCCGCTGTCCAATGACATACGCTCAAAGCAGTTCATTCCGCTGTTTCCGCAGGTGGATGGTTCGTATCTCTCCATGGTGCAGAGGGTGTTCCGTCAGATCCGCAAGGTGGACAAGGAAGCAGATATCACTGTCGCCACCTCGAAATATCCTGCCAATCTCCAAGGACGAAGCCAGCTGAGTGACAGCACCTTCAAGGAAAAGCCTACCGCTACCAAGTCTGCCGAGTATATCGAGAAAGGCGCCCTCTGGAACAGCGGCGTCTTTGCCTACCGGCGGGGGTATGTGCTGGAAAAGGAAAAGAGCATAGGTGTGCTCCGCTATGCTGGGGAATGGAAAGATTTCGCACTTCATCTGAAAAGGCAGAAGGCAAGGGAATACATCATGGATTTTCAAGGAAAAATCGTACATACCCACAAGACTTGCGTACACCCGGATTTTCGCGGTTTTGGCGCAGGGAAATTGCTGGTCTTGGCAGCTATGGGGGAAGCTCTGAAGCGTGGCTGCAACAGGTGGCAGGTGGAAATGGATGAAGGCAACACAGCCTCGGAAGAAATGCACGCTGCCGCCTTGGGAGAAAGGCTGGAGCGAAGCGGAGTCATGTCGGAGATGTGGACGAGGCGAAGTGCTGGCAGAGAATTTTCATGGGCGTATTGCACGGAGAAAGGGTGAGACGGGAAATAAAAATGCAGTCCGCCGGGGAGTTGTCCCGGCGGGCTGCATTTTATTTCCTGTGGTTCTTGATGAAATTTTCGATTCGCACCAGCGCTTCGGAAATCTTGTCGATGGAAGTGGCATAGGAGCAGCGGACATGGCCTTCTCCGCAGGCGCCGAAGGCGCTGCCGGGAACCAGGGCAACGTGTTCTGCCTGCAGGAGTTTTTCGGCAAAATCGTTGGAGTTGTAGCCGGTGGAGGTGATATTGGGGAAGATATAGAACGCCCCCTTTGGCTCGAAGCATTCCAGTCCCATTTTGGTGAAGCCGTCATAGATGAGACGACGGCGGCGGTCATATTCCGCGACCATTTTCTTCATGTACTTCTCGCCGTGGCGTAGAGCTTCCAATGCTGCAATCTGTGCCGTGATGGGGGCGCAGAGCATGGTGTACTGGTGAATTTTCGTCATGGCGGCTGTGATGGTGGGATTGGCAAGAGAATAGCCGATGCGCCAGCCCGTCATGGCGTATGCCTTGGAGAAGCCGTTCAGGAGAATGGTGCGCTCCTGCATGTTCGGGAGGGATGAGAAGCAGACATGCTCTTCGCCTCCATAGGTGAGGTCGCCATATATCTCATCGGAGATGACAATGAGGTCGTGTTTCTCTGCGAAATCGGCGATGGCAAGGAGATCCTTGCGGGTCATGATGGCTCCCGTCGGATTGTTCGGGTAGCCGATGAGGAGGACGCGGGTCTTGTCCGTCAGATGCTCCTCCAGTTCCGCAGGGGTGATGCGGAACTCGTTTTCGATTTTTGCAGGGACAGCAACGGGAATGCCGCCGGCAAGCGTTGTGCATGCCTGATAGGAAACATAGCATGGCTCCGGGATGAGAACTTCATCGCCGGGAGAGAGCACGGCGCGCATGGCGATATCCAATGCTTCGCTGACACCGACGGTGACGAGGATGTCCGTGGCGGCATCATAGGTGTTGCCGTAACGGAGGGCGTAGTATTTCGCGATTTCCTCCCGAAGCTCCGGCATGCCGCGATTGGCGGTATAGGAGGTGTATCCGCGTTCCAGTCCGTAGACGCAGCTTTCGCGGATGGACCACGGAGTGACGAAGTCCGGTTCTCCGACGCCAAGGGAGATGACATCTTCCATGCTGGCAGCGATGTCGAAGAATTTTCGGATGCCGGAAGGAGCAATGGCGTTGACACCGGGGGAGAGGCGGCTTTTCCAGTCCGTCCTTGTTTCTTTCATGGCGACACCACCAGTCTGCGATCCCGTTCCTCATCATGGATGATGACGCCGTCCTTTTTGTACGGCTTCAGCATGAAGTGGCTGCGGGTTGCTGTGACGCCTTCGATGGTGGAGAGACGCGTAGCGACGAAATTCGCCACGTCCTTGAGGGATTTTCCCTCGATGATGACGAGAAGGTCGAAGCTGCCGCTCATGAGATAGACCGTCCTCACCTCGTCGAAGCGGTAAATGCGCTCTGCAATGGCATCAAAGCCGACTTCCCTCTGGGGCGTCAGGTTGATCTCAATGATGGCGGTTACGGTATCATCACCGAATTTCTCCCAGTTGATCAGGGTATTATAGGAAAGGATGATCTTGCTCTTCTCCAATTCCTTGAGCTGCTTTTCAACCTCGTATTCGCTGCGGTTGAGCATGGCGGCCAGATCGCTTACGGGACGGCGGGAGTCATGCTCAAGGAGCTCCAGTAATTCACGCATTCGGGTTCCTCCTTTAATGCTGTATGCTACAATAGTATGAGTAAGGATTATCATAGCATAGGAATCTGTCCCGTGACAAGCAAAATGTTTCTGCAAGCTCTTTCTCTTGCATAAGAGGGAAATTTTGTATAAAATGGAAAGGAATGTTCGACTAAATAGAAAAGCAAGGAAGAAGGGTCGTTTATGTTTATCGGCAATATTGATGTGAAGAATCCGGCTTACGGTACTTACCCGGAGGCGATCCAGAGGGCTTTGGACTATTTGCGCTCCCATGATTTCACGAAGATGGAGGACGGGACGTATCCCATTGAGGGAGAGAAGATGTACGCAAAGGTTCAGCGTTATGAGACGCGCCTGATGGAGAGCTGCCGTCCGGAAAGCCATCAGAAATTCATAGACATCCAGTATGTGGCAGAGGGGGAAGAGTATCTCGGTTGGTGTCCCTTCAGTCCGGATCTGCGCACTGCAGCTCCCTATGATGCAAAGAACGATGTGGCATTCTATGAGGAATTGGTGCCGGAGAGCAATCTCGTGCTCCTGGCGGGAAGTTTTGCCGTGTTGTATCCGGATGATGTGCATCGTCCGTGCGGTGCCATTGAGGATGAGCCGGGCCATGTAACCAAGGTTGTCATAAAAGTCTCCGTGGAGCTGATTTGACCGGGGGCCGCCCACACAGCCGTTGCCTTTGTTGGAGGAAAAATTCATGACAGTAAGAAGAATTTTTGTGGAGAAACGACAGGGATTTTATGATATTCCTGCCCAGCAGCTTTGCGATGATCTCACAGAAACGTTCCGACTCACCCATCTCAAGGCCGTGCGCATCATCAACCGCTATGATGTCGAGGGTCTGACGGACGAGGAATATGCCCGGGTGAGGAATGTTGTCTTCTCAGAGCCGCCGGTGGACGTGGTATATGAGGAAAAACTGCCTGAGTTCCCGAATTCCCGCATGTTTGCAGTGGAGTATCTGCCGGGTCAGTACGACCAGAGGGCGGATTCTGCCGCTCAGTGCGTGCAGCTCGTCACACAGAAGGAACGCCCGAGGATTGCAACGGCGCAGGTGATTGTTCTCGTGGGAGATGTGGATGATGACTCCTTCCGGAAAATCAAGGACTACTGCATCAACGCTGTGGAAAGCCGGGAAGCGTCCCTCCAAAAGCCGGAGTCTTTGGAAATGAAAATGGAAGAGCCTGCCGATGTGGAGATCCTTTCCGACTTCCATCGGTGGGATGATGCCGCTCTCAAAGCTTTCATGGAGGAGCGGGGCTTTGCCATGAATTTTGACGACCTGAAGTTTTGCCAGAAATACTTCCGTGAAAAGGAAGGCCGTGCGCCGACGATTACGGAGCTTCGTGTCATTGATACCTACTGGTCGGATCACTG
>DFES01000031.1:13066-15806 GCA_002369175.1 Selenomonadaceae bacterium UBA3796 | reverse complement strand
GTGATGAGAAGAAGGGAGTCATCTCCACGAAATCCGCTGAAATAGTACAGGTGTGGGAGCTTGTTCACAAGGACAGCATCCAGATGTTTTTCCTCCAGCAAAGCGCGAAGGCGTTCCAACCGCTCCGAAATCATTCCGCCACCCCCAGCTTCAGGAGAGCTGCCTCCAGAGCCGCAAGATAACTCTCTGCTCCAAGACCTGCCACCTGCCCCATGACCACCGGAGCGATGACGGAATGATGCCGAAACCCCTCCCTCTTATGGATATTGGAGAGATGCACCTCGATCACAGGCACATCTATGCTCCCTATGGCATCGCGGAGCGCAATGCTGTAATGGGTATAGGCTGCGGCATTGAGAAGAATGAAATCATACTTCCCCTGCGCCTCCTGGATTGCATCCACCAGCACCCCTTCATGATTCGACTGGAGAAATTCGATGAGGACCCCTGCCCGTTTCGCCCGTGTCTCCAGCCGCCCGTTGATGTCCGCAAGCGTCATCTTTCCATAGATTTCAGGCTCTCGGGTACCCAATAGATTCAGATTCGGCCCGTGAAGAACCAGTATTCTTTTCAAACAACAACCCCCCATTCCTCAATATCGAACAGAAAAGCCGGACTCTTCCGGCACGACCTCCCTTGCCTCCATGGACAGGCTCTCGACCTTGATGAAGAAATTGCCTGCCTGCAGACGACCCACGAGTTCATCCACAGCTTCCTGCTCTCCCTGCACCTCCATGGTCACGGTGCCGTCGCTCATATTGCGCACCCAGCCCGTAAGGCCGAGCTCTTCGGAATTCTTCTGCACGAAAAAGCGAAAACCGACGCCCTGCACCCGTCCACTTGCCCGTCCAAAATACCTTACCATATAAACTCCTCCTCAATCCTCCAGCAACAACGACGCCGGGTCAAAATTCATCTCATGGATGAAATGAAGAAGTTCCCTGTCATTGAGCACCTTGTTTATGCTTTCCCTGCTGTCCTCGGAAAAGTCAATGTCGATGGGCTTCCCCAGAAGACGCAGATCCTTGTCGGCAAACACGCGAACCACCGGCAGATCTGTCCTGCCGAACTCCACTCTGCAGACAATGCCATAGCCTGCCGTCGTTCCAAGCACCGTTCCCACCGGGTAAATCGCCACATTGGAGAAGAACAGCCCCAGCAGTTCCTCGTCAAAATGCCCTGCAGAGCAATTCTTCATCATATGATATGCCAGAGAAGGCGGATATGCCTTCTTGTACGGGCGCACACTGGTAAGGGCATCGTACACATCAGCAATGGCCGCGATCCGCCCATAGATATGGATCTGCTTTTCACGCCTGCGGTCAGGATATCCCCTGCCATCCATGTGTTCATGATGCTGGCGTGCCACGATGGAAAGCTGCTTCGCATTGGGAATCGGCAGCGAACGAATCAGGTTGCTCCCCTCAATGGGATGCCGCTTGATGACAGCAAATTCCGCATCGTTCAGCCGCGACGGCTTATTGAGGATTTCCCTCGGAATACTGAGTTTCCCGATGTCATGCATGAGCGTTCCGAGAGTCAGTTCCGAAAGCTCCTCCGCCGTGAGATTGCACAGCACGCCCAAAAGGGCGGAGAGCATTGCCACATTCACGCTATGGGCAAAGGTATACATATCATGGACACGAAGATCCGTAAGCTGCACAAGGTTGCTCCGCCTTGCCACGATATCATTGACAATGGAAGCCGATGCCCTTGCAAGAGGTACAGGATCCAATGTCTTGCTGTCACTCACCTGCTGAAACATCTCATAAACACGCTTGACGGCAATGGCTCTGGTTCTCTCCTGAAGAACTTCCTCCGGCGGCGGAACGCTTGGTCCGGAAGTCAGGGTAGAGCTCACATGGATCTCACGGATTCCCATCTGGCGAAGCTTCTCAATGTAGTTGTTTGTCAGATTCTGCCCACGGGTCAAAAAACTTGCTCCACTGGAATTGAGAATACTCTGAGCCATGACCATACCGGGTTTCAGTCTGTTCACCGGCAGATTGATCACATGCTACACCTCCCTCCGCAGAATGGAATAAGGCTCTGCCTCTCTCCTCAGCCGGATGCGCACCATCTGCTGTGGATGCGGCGCAACCTCAATGGGCTCGCCTTCCGCATCATACATTTCCTCCAGTTTCTGCCGAAATGCTCTCCCCCTGGGCTGGAACACTTCGATTTCCTGTCCCAGCTTCATATTGTTGCGCTGCTCCACCAGAGCGAAGCCGGATGCAGGATCGAACTCCAGAACCAATCCCACGAAATCCGATGTCTGCAGATAGGAGGAATTCCCGTAGATCTGATCCTCCCCCGTGGGCTTATGGAGAAAAAATCCGGTGGTATAGGGACGATGGGAGACTTTCTCCAACTCCTCCAGCCATTCCGCCCGAACCGTGAAATGCTCCGGATCAGCGATGCAGGCATCGATTGCCATGCGATACGCCTTTACCACGCTGGCCACATAGTGGGCGCTTTTCATCCGCCCTTCGATTTTCAGACTGTCCACACCGCTTTCGATGATTTCCCTGAGACAGGGCAAAAGGCACAGATCCTTGGAATTGAAGATATAGGTTCCCCTCTCGTCCTCCAAAACAGGAATATACTGCCCGGGGCGCTTTTCCTCCACCAGGTGGTACTTCCACCGGCAGGCCTGGGCACAGCTCCCCCGGTTCGCATCCCGTCCTGTAAAGTAATTGCTCATGAGGCAGCGTCCGGAATAGGAAATGCACATGGCTCC
>DFES01000031.1:0-12934 GCA_002369175.1 Selenomonadaceae bacterium UBA3796 | reverse complement strand
GACAACTCCCTTGCCAGTACCACACGTTTTGCCCCGAGTCTTTGCCATGCGTTTGCCGCCGCATAATTCGTGGTATTCGCCTGCGTGCTCACATGAAGCTCCATCTCCGGCACGATTTCCCGCGCCTTCATGAAGACTCCCAGATCCGCAACCAGCAGCGCATCTGCCTGCACCTGCGCAAGAAAGCGCAGATACTCCGGCAGGCTTTTGAAGTCACTGTTATGAGGAAAGATATTGACGGTCACATAGACCTTCTTTCCCATGCGATGGGCAAAGGAAATGCCCTCAGCCATTTCCTCCCGCGTAAAATTTCCTCCAAAAGCGCGAAGTCCAAAGGACTGTCCTCCAAGATATACCGCGTCGGCACCGTACAACAGCGCCATTTTCATCTTTTCCGGGTTTCCGGCAGGAGCCAGCAATTCAGGTTTTTTCAACATGCTCCGTTTCTCCTCGACACCGCCAGTCCATCCCCTTTTTCCAATATCTCCGTAACAAATCCCGGCGTGTGATTCACCAGTTCGATGTACTCCCGCAATCTCTTCACGATGGTCTTGTATCGCCGGGGCGGCTTTTCCTCGGAGCGCACATATCCCCGAAAGAGCACATTATCCGCCACGACCACTGCGCGGCTGGAAAGCAGGGGAAGGATCCTGCGGAAATAACGGCCATACTGTCCCTTCGCCGCATCCAGAAAAACAAAATCAAAGGGGCCGCGCACATCCTCCAGCAATTTTTCTGCATCTCCCGACATGACAACAATACGATCCTTATAGGGAGAACGGCGAATGAACTCCCTCGCCGCTGCCGCACGCTCCTCATTCAGTTCCATGGACTGTATCTCGATATCATCCGCTCCAAGCATGGCCATGAGAAGCGCGGAATAACCGATGGCGGTTCCCAGCTCCAAGGCGCGGTGAGGACGCTCCTCGCGGAGAATACGGCAGAACGCCGACCTTGCCTGGGCATTGATGATCGGTACATGGTGCCTTGCCCCATAATCTTCCATTTCACGCAGCAAAGCTTCCATCAGCGCACCTGCTCCACGATTTCCAAGTGCTCATCGTACGTATAAGCATAGTGGTTATGCCCGTCCCGATCTGCCACGAAATAAAGGTACTCCGTCTCGCTTGGATGGAGCACAGCCTCAATGGAATCCGTACCGGGATTCGCGACAGGTCCCGGCGGCAAGCCTGCGTTCTGGTAGGTATTATAAGGAGAATCAATCTTCGTATCCGCTATGGATACATCCTCCTTCGGCGCATCCATGAGATATTGCAGGGAAGCATCGGACTGAAGCGGCATGCCGAGTTCCAGCCGCTTGAAGAACACCTGGGCAATGATGGGACGATCCTCCTCGTAACGTGCCTCTTTTTCCACCAGAGAAGCCAGCGTCACAAGCTCATATATGGAAAGATCCATCGACTTTGCCTTGCGGCGCAGGGCAGGTGTAAGACGCTGGTCGAAGGTATTCGCCATGAGCTGCAGCACACCGTCGGCATCGATATCTGTCGCCACGGTATAAGTGGCAGGAAACAAGAAGCCTTCCGCGCGATAAGTCACTTCCTCTTTCCCCTTCATGTAATCACGGGGAGCAAAGTCCTTCGCCTTCCGCAGGAAATCCTCCCGGCTCACGATGCCTTCCTCATCCAGCCGTTTTGCGATATCCAATACGGTAAAGCCCTCCGGAATGACGAATCTGTATTCCGAGGACTCCCCCTGCACCAGCTTCTCCAGCACATCCTCTATTTTCATGCCGGAATGGAACTCATACCGTCCCGCCATGAACCTGCTCTCATATCCGTTCAGCTTCGCCATGAGCCAGAATTTGTACTTGTTTCTTACGATGCCTCTCCGTTGCAGTTCCTCGCCGATTTCCTGGGCATTCATGCCGGAATGCACCTTCACGTAGATTGGAAGATTTCCGTCTGCAGTTGCCCTTGGGGCCTCCCTCTCCCCAAAGACAAAAAAAATGGACAGCAACAGCACGGCAAACAGACCGCCAATCGCCGCAGCCACTTTCTTCCATGAAAATTTTTCAAAGAATTCCCCCATGTTTTCCACGAGCTCACCCGGAATCAACCCGGAAATGAATTCCTTTAGCTCTTCAAACGATTTGAGCATCTTGGGAAAACCTTCCTTTCAGTATAGTGTTATCTTATCCCATATTATACGGAAAATTTGGGGAAAAAACAATAAAAAACGCCCATTTCGGGCGTCAAAAAACAACATCACTCTTCCGGATTCTCTTCCTCATCCAACAGTGCATCGTAGGCATCCTGCACAGCCTCGAACTCCTCATCCGTAGGCTCCACGTACTCCTCTTCGCCATCCTCGTTGACCACGATTTTTGCGATGAGGACATCATCCTCTTCCTCCCCGCACCCGCAGGCACAGCCATGCGCGTGTTCATCCTCCTCATCATGGATGCCGATCAAAAGGGCAAACTTCCCACCATTCACAGGAATGATCATTTCCTGCTCATAAAGATAGGTATTCCCATCCCCATCCGTAAATTCCACGATGATAGCGTCATCCTCTTCTTCCAATGCTTGCATTTCCTTCTCTGACATAAAAACCACCTTTCCAAACTTCTTCTCTTGTTTCAATCCACTTTCAATCCACGTCGGTGTTTTCAGGAGCACGACAAGCCATATCGCGCGGATTGACTTCTTGTAGGTGGGGGATACCGCTTCGCTCCGCCCTCACCCACGCGATATAGGCTCTCACTCCCGCTTATGGAAGCGGGAGACTCATTCCATGTTGAACTTTCGCTGCAGGGGCAGCACATTCATTCGCCGTGCTTCATGGACAGGCTGTCCAAAAAGCCTTGCAATATGAATACCGCCGCCATCTTGTCAATTACCTTGCGCCGTTTGCGTCGACTCAGATCCGCTTCCAGAAGAGAACGGGAAGCGGCAACCGTAGAAAGCCGTTCATCCCAAAACACGATTTCTGCATTGGGAACCGCCCGTTCAATCTCTGCCGCAAAAGCACGAACCACTTCGCACCGCTCTCCCTGGGTACCGTTCATGTTCTTTGGCAGACCAACGACCAGGGATGTTGTCTCATACGCTTCCATGAGTTCCCTGAGTCTCTTCATATCCGTCTCCAGATTCTTGCGGCGAATGGTTTCCACCCCTTGCGCCGTAAGACCCAGAAGGTCGCTTGCCGCAATGCCGATGGTTGCATCTCCCACATCAAGGGACAGATACCGCTTCATTCGGGTTTCTCCAGATATGAGCGAACCAGCTCTTCCAAAATCTCGTCCCGCTCCAGGGAGCGAATCTGATTTCGAGCATCGTTATGGCTGGTCACATAAGCCGGATCACCGGAGAGAAGATACCCTACCAATTGATTGATGGGATTGTAGCCCTTCTCTTCCATTGCCTTGCAAGCATGACGGATAATATGCTCTGCCTTGTTCTCTTCCGCTCCGAACCGGAACATCATCGTTTCATCACTGACCATGGATTTACCTCCAAAACAAAATCTACCTTCTATCATTATATCACAAGTTTACCGTTTTTACCTATAATTTTGCTGAAAATATGCTGAAAACGGTATTTGCATAAATTCTTTTCCATTTATTTCATCATAAATACGTTCAAGAAATCACATAATCCATTGACAATATTGTCTGAAATGCCTATAATTAAGGAGATAAGGCGTTTCCCGCCATGTCGTTTCCATCGGTTCACATAGCCCATTCATACGTGGGGCTTATGATAGCATATGATACTTTAATACATGAGGAGAGTGTTATTATGGCAAAACCCGTAAAAATCATGGAAACTGTTCTCCGCGATGGACATCAATCCCTCGTCGCCACGCGCATGCGCATCGAGGATATGCTGCCCCAGCTTGAGGCTCTGGACAAAATCGGATACAAAGCACTGGAAGCATGGGGAGGAGCTACTTTTGACAGCTGTCTGCGGTTCCTCGATGAGGATCCCTGGGAGCGTCTCGATACCCTGAAAAAGAATCTCAAGACCCCCATCCAGATGCTGCTCCGCGGTCAGAATCTCCTCGGCTATAACCACTACTCCAATGACGTTGTGCAGAAATTTGTCCAGAAAGCCTCTGCTCATGGCATCGGCGTATTCCGCATCTTCGATGCCCTGAATGATGTACGGAACCTCAAGGTCGCCATCGAGGCCGCTCTTGCCTGCCCGGAAAAACCGGAGGTTCAGGGCTGCCTGGTCTATACCATCAGCCCGGTGCACACCAATGAGAAGTTCGTCGAGCTCGCCATGGAGCTCAAGGAGATGGGCTGCCATTCCGTCTGCATCAAGGATATGTCGGGACTTTTGGCGCCTTACGTGGCAGAAGACCTCGTGAAAAAGCTCAAAGCAGGCCTCGGAGAGGATTTCCCCGTGGAGCTTCATACGCACTGCACTTCCGGCTTCGGACATGCAACGTATTTGAAAGCTGTGGAAGCAGGCGTCGATATCATCGACTGCGCCCTGGCTCCTTTCTCCAGCGACACGTCCCAGCCTTGCACGGAGACTATGGTGCGCGCCCTTGACAAGAGCGAACGCAGCACGGGTCTTGACTACCATGCCATGACGCCGATCTCGAAACATTTCCTCGCTGTCAAGCAGCGCATCATCAAGGAGTTCGGCCTCAAAGGCTACTTCGACATCAACCCCAATGTCCTGGATTTCCAGATTCCCGGCGGCATGCTTTCCAACCTTGCAAACCAGCTCAAGGAAGCCGGCATGGAGGACAAGTATCAGGAGCTTCTGGACGAGATGCCGCGTGTCCGCGAGGATGCCGGATTCCCGCCCCTCGTCACTCCCTCCAGCCAGATCGTAGGCACCATGGCAACGTTCAATGTCATGTCCGGCCAGCGCTACAAGATGGTGCCCAATGAGTTCAAGGATTTGGTGCGCGGCAAGTTTGGCCGTACCCCTGTTCCCGTAAAGCGCGAGTTCATCACGGAAACACTCGGCATCAAGCCTGAGGACATCATTGAGGATTGCTCCATTGAGGACGCAAAGGGTCAGACCTTTGAGCAGTTCAAAGAAGAACTGAAAGGCAAGGGATACCTGAATCCCTCCGATGAGGATGTTCTCTCCTACGCCCTCTTCCCGCAGGTTGCGGAGGAGTTCTTCAAGAAGCACTACAGCCCCATCACGGCATATGTAAAGAAATAACGAGCTCTTTCCATGAAAGAACCCCATCCGATGGATGGGGTTCTTCCTATTTTATTGCCAGTTCCTTCCTCAGCTGCCCCATGGCCCGGTGGAGGATGACTCCCACATGGGAAGGCGTCATGTCCATAACCTCGGCGATTTCCTTGTTGGACATATCGCCCCAGAACTTCAGCTGGATGATGTGCTGTTCCCTTTCGGAGAGCTTGTCCAGGGCAAGCAGGAGCTCTCGCTTGCCCTCCTGAGCCAGATAGCGTCCCTCGGGGCTGTCTTTGGGGTCTGCGGCGGGGGAGAAAATATCGTCCCACGCCACATTCTGCCGGTGGCTCTGCCAGCGGTAATAGTCGGTCAGCGTCCGCATGGCAATGCGGGAGAGCCAGGTGGAAAAGGAAGCCCGCTCCGGATTGAAGGAGGCGAGGCTCTGGGTCATCTTCAGGAAGGTATCGCTGACAATATCATCGGCGATGGCGCTATTCTTCACCCGCGCATAGATGACATTGTAGATAATAGGGAAAAACGGCCATAAAGCTCGTCAAAGGCGGCTTCATCTTCCACTGCTGCTATGGCTAGGTTGTTCCATCTGCGTATGGCAGTTTCTTTTTGCATATCCATGTATATCTACCTTCCTGACAGGCTTTTTATGCTACCTGCCGCTTGACTAGTTTCGCGAAGAGCCCGTCCTGTTCCACCAGTTCATCAAAGGTTCCGCTTTCGGCAATCCTGCCTTGATCCATCACCAATATTCTATCACATTTCCTGATGGTTGACAGCCTATGGGCGATAACAATCCTGGTCACGGAGAGCTTGTCCAGGCTCTCCGTGACGATGGCCTGTGTCTTGTTGTCAAGAGCTGAGGTTGCTTCGTCGAAGACCAGAATGGCGGGTTTGGCCGCCAGCGCCCTGGCAATCATGATGCGCTGCCTTTGACCGCCGGAGATGTTGCTGCTGCCCTCGCTGATGATCGTCTGCATGCCCATGGGCATGGCGCGGATATCGTCGGCAATGCCTGCCGCCTCGGCAGCGGCCCAGGCATCCTCCCGTGTGAGAGCCGTCTGCCCCACGATATTCGTGAAAATATCGCCGGTCATGAGCTGGCCGTTTTGCAGCACCACCCCCATCTGAGAGCGCACCGAAGGCAGGGAAAGTTCTGCCAGGGACTGGCCGTCATAGTAGATGGCTCCGGTCTTGGGCTGCTCGAAGCCCAAGAGCAAGCGCACCAGCGTGCTCTTGCCGCAGCCGGATCTGCCCACAATGGCGAGATTCTCCCCGGCACTGACCTTGAAGCTCACATCCTTGAGCACATCGGGTTTGTTCTCCCCGTAGGCGAAGGTCAGATGGCTGACCTCCACTGTCCCGGAAAGAGGTTCCGCCTCCAGCTTGTCCTCGGAAATCTCCGGCGCTTCCTCCAGAATAGGCCGCAGATTCTCGATATGGGGCTGGATGGTGAAGAACTGCCCCACCAGCGGGATGAGGGAATTCAAGGTGCCATTGAAGGACGTATAGGCCGCCTCGAAAGCCAGGAACTGGGCATAGCCGATGCCCTTGGATGCCACCACCTTGCCCCCCGTGCCCGCCACCGCATCCTGCATCCCGTAGACAGCGATGTAGTACAGCAGCATGGTGAGGATAAAGGGCTGGATGGAGCCGATGATGCTATTGTAGTTCCCCTGCCAACGCAGAGCCAGATTCCACTTCCAGGTTTCACCGAAAACCTTGCTCCAGAGGTGGTAGGCCTGCGCCTCCGCCCCATGCACGCGGAACTTGGCCAGCCCCGCGAAAATCTGCTGCACGAGCCCTGCCTGCTTGTTGCCAGCGGCGATGAGATTCCTTTGGAAACCTATCACCCGCCGGTAGATGAAGGCCGTCACCAGGCACCAGACCACCCACACCGCCACAGCCGCCGCCGTGAGCTTCAAGCTGTACCAGCACATGAGCAGCAGGCTCCAGAAGGAAAAGATGGTGTTGAAGATGGAGGCGACGAAACCGCCGCTGACCACTCCCTTCACCGCCTCCAGACCCTTCATGCGGTTGGCCAGCTCACCGGAGGTGAACCGCCGGAAGAACTTCTCCGGCAGCATCAGCAGCCTGCCCCAGAGAGCCGCCTCCACGCTCATATCCAGACGGGAGGTGATGCGCATGATGGCCACGGAGCGGATGATGGAGAGTGCCGCCATGGTGAAGCTGGTGACCATCATCACCTGGGTCACCGTCACCAGCCCTTCCCGGTCAAGGATGGGCAGAATATCCTGAAAGATGGTTTCCGTGATGATGGGGGTCACCATAGGAATCAGCCCCGCAAAGAGACTCACGGCAATAATGGTACGGTAATCCTGCTTCCAGCACTGATGGAACATGAAACGCAACAAATCCATGACCTTCAGCTTCCGCAGGGGAAAGCCCCCATAGCATTGGAAAGCATCCTTGGCCAGAGTTCCCACCACCTCTTCCGTCAGCGGCACCCCCTCGGGATGCCGGCAGCTTACCAAAAGGTAACGCTCGGGACTCACGGGCTGCAGCAGCACCATTTCCCGGCCGGCCGCAGCCCGCTCCTGATAGCCGATGATCACGCCGCTATCCTTCTGCCACCAGTCCCCCGTGAGCTCCAGCAGCCGCAGCTGCATATTGCCCTTCTGGGCGAGGCGGCGCAAAAGCGTCACCGGATCCATTTTCTTGGTGATCTCCGGGGGCAGCTGCACGCCCTCTGCAGGCAGGGACAGGGCTTTCAAGGCTCGCCGCACTACAAAGCTCACCTCCCCCAGCTGAGGAGCGCTGCCTGTCTCCGTCATTTCCTCCGTCAGAAGACTGTCCTCATTCAACAGCGCTCCGATGGAGGCATCCAGCAGCAGGTATTTCTGTTTGAGACGCACTTCCAGCCGCTGTTTCAGCCGCATGTCCTCCGCCTGATACCCCACCCCCTGCAGCATGGCGAAGATGGCCTCATTTTGGCGAAAAAGCCCCAGCAGCGAAGACAGCTCCTTAGCTCCCAAAAGAGCCGTGCCCTTGCGCCACTTTTTCAGCACATCGTCCCCTCGATCCGCCAGGGCGGAGAAACGGGGCAGCTCCACCAGACGCCCGAACCAGAGCTTCATCAGGGGAGCCAGTTCCTCTACAGTGGAGACCGCGAAAGGCACCAGGGTGAGTTCCGTTTCCTCCAGGGCATAGACGGAAACATCCATGCCCTCGAACTCGTCAAAAGAGGGGAAAGCGGCTTCCCCGGCAGAGAGCTTCATGAGCATTTCCTGCCGGAAATCTTCCTTGCTGCGGGTGACTGCGTAGACTTCCAAGGCGCCACGCTCCACCCGCAGAAAATTTTCTTCCCCCGCGAGCACATAACGCTCGCCAGCAGAGAGCTTCACGACTCTGCCCCCCTTTCTTCAATCAATCTCTTATAAGGCCCGTCATGCTGCATCATGTCCGCATGGCGGCCCCGCTCCATGACCCGTCCTTTCTCCAGCACGATGATCTCATCGCAGTCGCGGATCGTGGAAAGCCTGTGAGCCACAATCACGCAGCTGCAGCCCCGGTGACGGATATTCTCCAGCACCATCTGTTCGGTCACCGGGTCGAGAGCCGAAGTGGCCTCGTCCAGCACCAGCAGGGACGGATTCACCGCCAAAGCCCTGGCAATCTCCAATCTCTGCCGCTGCCCCCCGGAGAAGTTCAGGCCCCCCTCCGCCACCTCGGCCTCATAGCCTCCGTCAATCTGCAGGATATCCTCGTGGATGCAGGCATCTTTCGCCGCCTGTATCACATCCCGCTGCCGCAGGCTGTCGTCAAAGAGAGTGATGTTCTGCCGCACGGTGCCCGTGATCTGGAAGATATCCTGATCCACGGAGGCCAACGATCCTACCAGCACCTGGCGGGGAATCTGCCGCCTTGGGGTACCGTCGAAGAGCACCTGCCCTCCCCATTCCTCATAGAGTCCCGTGATGATTTTCGCCAGCGTGGACTTGCCGCTGCCGGAGCCCCCCACGATAGCCACCCACCGCCCCGGCTCCAGATGCAGGTTGAAGTGGGCGAGCAGCGGCGGATCCAAGGGGCTGTAGCCGAAACTCACGTCTACCAGATCCAGCTCGCCGCTGATGCGGGTTTTCTTGAAATCCTTGCCCGTACCGGGCGGCGGGTAATTCAGGCTGTCAATCTCGTAGCTCTTGACATCGCTGAGCCGCTGCATCTGCATCTCCGTGTTCTGGAGCGTAGTGTAAAGCCCCAAGAGACTATTCACCGGAGCCTGGAAACTGCCCATCAGATGCTGGAAAGCCACGAGCATGCCCGCAGTCATGGCCCCTTCCATGATGGAGAAGCCGCCGAAGGTCATAATGAGCGCCCCATTCAGTCCCGAGAGCAACGTAGGCAGGAAGGTAGCCGACAGCATCCAGAGCTGCGACTCCTGTACGCCGTTCAGCACCTTTGCCCGATACCCCGCCCACTTCATGAAGAAGTCGGCCTCAGTGCCGCCCGCCTTGATGCTGTCGATCATGGACAGGCCGTTGATGGCGGTGCCGTACTCCTTGCCTGCATCCTGCTGGATGCGCATGGCCAGATCCACCAGCCGCCTGCGGGTCAGCATCAGCACCAGCACATTGATGACCATGAAGAAAATGCCGATAAGGGTCAGCAGCACATTGTACTGCAAGAGCAGAAGCAGGAAGAACACCGCCACAAAGGCATCCAGCACCGCCGTAGCCGCGCTGCCCGACAGCACCCCCGCCACGCTTTCATTCATGGCAATGCGCCCCGCCACCTCTGCGGCATAGCGCTGATGGAAGAACTGCAGGGGCAGCCGCAGCAGGTGCCAGAAAAAGGAGGAAGAATCCGCCAAAGTCAGCTTCCTCTGCCAGCGGGTCAGAAGCACCGCCCTGAGCCACGTCATGGCACCGCTGACCACAAAAGAAACCGTCATGGCCAGACAGAGATTGGTCATCCATTCCCGATGCTTGCCCGTGAGAATTTCGTCCAGGAAAATCTGGCTCATGACCGGCGAAGCCAGGCCGGGGATGATCATGCAAAGCCCCAGGATGAGCAAGAAGAACATCCCCTCCTTGTCATGCCAGAGCTTCCTGGCAATATCCGCCGTCACATGGTAGCGGTGCCCCTCGGGGCGGAAATTCGGCCCCGGTGCCACGGTGAGGGCTATGCCCGTGTAGGAGGTGAGGAATTCCTCCCAGGACACGGTGCGGCGCCCCATGGCGGGGTCGTTGAGATACACCTTGTCCCCGCTGATGCCCTCCATGACCACGAAATGGTTGAACTCCCAATGGATGATCAAGGGGTACGCCCCCTCCTCCCTGAGAGCCTCCGCCTCCCAGCGATAGCCATGTACCTCGCAGCCACGATTCATGGCTGCCTTCATGATATTGCTTGCTTTGGAGCCGTCACGGTTCACGCCGCACTCGGCTCTGAGCTTTTCCAGGGGTATCCAGAGGTGGTAATGGGCCAGCACCATGGCGAGAGACGCCGCCCCGCACTCGGTGGCCTCCATCTGGAGCACCGTGGGCACCTTGACCCTTTTCCCCCGAAAGGAAAAGATATCCAGTAAAATTTCCTTCAGCTTCATGGGCATCACCTGTTCCTCATCCACTGGCTGAGACGATGGAAAACCTTCTCGATGGGAGGCCGCCGTTCAATGATGACGCTGCCGGTGACAAAGCTGCCCGCCGTGATGGGCTTGTGCTCCCCCACGAAGGAGGTCCAGAGGTAACCCGATTCATTGCCCTCATCCTTCACCAGATCGAACTCCACCTCCACGGCGGTACCCTTGGCGTTGTAAATCCACTCTGCCATTTCCCTGTTGCCCAGTTCCTTCACCATGCTCTGGAGTGGCACCGGGTAATCAGACACCTTGCGGACCACTCCCAGGAGGCTGCCCGACTCCTGCACATCCACGCCGCCCGGCACCAGCTGCACAGTCTGGCCGGGCTCGATGCGCTGCCCCTTGTCCACGGGGACATAGAGCACACCCCGCAGGTCACTTCTCTTACGGTTCTGGCGCACAGTGACAATGGGCGTGCCGCCGGAGACATAGGTGCCCGGCTGCACCAGCACCTGATCCACCACCCCGTCGTAGTCGGAGATGATGTCCCGGGCGATTTCCCGCTGATACATCTTGTTTTTGTACTGATAGGCTCGCTGGGCGGTATCCTTCAGGCTTTCCCCCAGCTGCGTGTCGTACTGGGCCATGTGTGCATCCGCAGACTGCTCTGCCTGTTCCATATGGGCGATAAGGTCGCCCCTCTTCACAGGCTCCCCCTCGCGCACATGCAGGGTAGCCACCTTGCCCCCTGCCGTGTGGGTGATGTTCACCAATCCCCCGGAATCCATGATAAGACCCATGCCCTCTGCCCGCACAGTGAAGGAGCCGAAAATAGACCACAGGACCACCGACAGCAGCAGGAGGGCAATAGTCGCCAGCCCCATCCAGCCCACAGGGGTGGTGATGGGCAGCATCATGTCCAGCTTCTCCGGGGAACGCAGCTTGTCGAGGGCTGCCTGGCTGAAGAGCTTGCTCTTGTCTTCCATGTCACTCCTCCTCCATCTTCACAT
Source organism: Selenomonadaceae bacterium UBA3796 (assembly GCA_002369175.1). Taxonomy (GTDB): domain Bacteria; phylum Bacillota; class Negativicutes; order Selenomonadales; family Selenomonadaceae; genus UBA3796. Next base: position 1,238 of record DFES01000031.1, on the reverse strand, counting down.
CCACGGCAATGCCCTCCTTCAAGCCCTCCGTGTCGGAGATAAGCACCACATCCCCCTCCTCCAGGCCACGGATGATCTCAATGAAATGACCGTCATTTGCTCCGGTCACCACCCCCCGGCGCTGCAGCGTGCCGTCAGCTGAGAGCACCGCCACCTCATTCTTGCTGCTGTTGGTGACAGCTTCCAGCGGCACCGTCAGACACCTGCGGGAGAGCTTGGGTCGGAGCAGGGCATGGGGATAGACGCCCGGCTCCAGAATGCCCACGCTGTTGTCAATCTCCCAAACCACCTGCCGCACATCCGCAGGCTCATCCACCGGCGGGGAAATCTTGGCAACGCGGGCGTGGAAAACCTGATGCTCGCCCAGATTGCCCGGAGCATACTGTGCCCCATAGGACTTCTGTACCGCCGCACTGCCTTCGAAGGTTATGTCCAGCTCCCGATTGGCATCCATGTGCTGGGCACTCCTGTCCTCTACCGGAGCAGTGAAGAGCATCCGCTTGAAATCCCCCACCAGGGCCACCGCCGTACCCGCCGTCACATAAGCTCCCAGCTTTTTGTAAAGCATGAGCACCTCACCCTCGATAGGGGAAGTCACCGTGAGCCTGTCCTGGCGCACCAGCAGCTGCTCCCGCTGCGCCCGGCAGTTTTCCAGTCTCGCCATGGATGCCTTGTACGTAGCCTCGGCCTCATCGTACTTCTCGGCGGAGACAGCCGACCACTCCATGAGCTGGGCATAGCGTTTGTAGCTGTTCTCCGCCTTGATGAGCTGAGCCTCCGCCTCCAGGATATCGCTGTCCGCCTGACGGATCTTCAGCGGAATATCCTCATTCACCAGCATCAGGATGGGCTGACCGGGCAGCACATGGCTGTTCTTCTCCACAAAAGCCTCCGTAATGCGCCCGCTTTCCAGTACCACCACATCCGTCATTTCATCTGAATACAGGTTGACCAAATCCATTTCCCTCACCGGGAAGAGCTCCCGGTACCTGACCGTGACCCCCGTCAGCGGCACCCGCATATTCTCCATGCGCTCGGCTATATGATGCTCCCCCCGCTGGTTCAGGTACACACCATAGCCCAGCAGAGTCGCAATCAAAATGGCGATCAAGGCCGCACCTACCGCAAAATAAGCTTTCATACCATCATTCCCTCGAATTTATTTTTCCTGTAATGCTCAGGACTCACAATCGTATGTATAAGCAATAAGATAATTCTAGTGTAAGACCTCGTTCAGA
>DFES01000213.1 GCA_002369175.1 Selenomonadaceae bacterium UBA3796 | reverse complement strand
TACAACCCGTTCATGGCAGAGGGAATGCGGATGGAGCCGCCCATGTCGGAGCCGGTAGCCAACGTGCAGAAGCCTGCAGCCAGCGCCGCGCCGGAACCGCCGGACGACCCGCCGGTGCCGTAGTAGAGGTTCCATGGATTGCGGGTGACGCCATAGAGGCGCGACCAGGTCATGGGGCTGAGGTACTGCTCGGGTACTGTCGTCTGGAAGACAAAGATCGCACCCTCTTTGCGGAGTTTCTGAATCATGGCACCGTCAGCGGCGCTCGGCTCGCAGTCCTTCAGGAGAAGGGAGCCGGCATCGACGCGCCAGCCCTCGACTTCGTTCTCGTCCTTGATGCCGACGGTAATCCCTTCCAGCCTGCGGGCAGAGCCGTTCCGGTAGCGTTCATCGGCCTCCTTTGCCAGCTTCCTGGCCTCTGCAAAGTTGTCGAAGGTGATGGCATTGACCTTGCCGGCATTGAACGTATCCAGTTCGTTTACCAGGTCCCGACGCGATACGTTGTATTCGCCATTGTACTTCTGTACACGGCTGATCTGTGCTTCCAAGACTTCGCTGGGCGTTGTCTCACCTTTTTGGAAGAGTTCGATGAGCTGTACAGCGGGCATGTATGCCAGCTCTTCCTGTGAAAACTTCGATTTGGCAAAGACTGCGCTTGCGCCTGATGCAAAGAGCGTAATCAGCACTCCTGCCAGGAACACAAACAGCGCTTTCCTGAAAAAAAATCTGTTCATTCACGATACCTCCTTATCTAATAAACATCAAAACACTTCCCTTTCCCCTGGGGAAGGCTTGTGCAGTGCTGCGAAAGATTTACTCCCTGGAGAAGACCTTTTTCCTCTCGAAGTTCCGGCAGCGAGATTATCGTAGAGGACAACGGCTCAGGCTTTGCGCCCGCCAACAATCAAGAACCGCATATCGCGCTGACGAATATACGCGAGCGGCTGCAGATGCAAGGCGGAACACTGACATATGCCCTCGCGAGGGAGGGGGAACCGTGGTAAAGGTGACAATATAGCAACAAAGCTCCGTCAATGTGCTTGACGGAGCTTTTCATCTCACGAGGCTACGATGCAGTTCACATGGATTTTCTTTCCATGGGGAACCGTGGGTACATCGAAGAAGAACAGGATACCATGTCCCTTTCCCACATCAAAACGGATGTACTTGTCCTGAAGCATCTTCTCATAGGACTTCTTCTGGGTGGGATTGTCAAACTGACCATGCTGAAGGATATCGGAAACAATCTCGTCCAATGGCGCATCCTTCCCCTCGAAGGTCTCCTTTGCATATTTCTCCACTTTCTTGAAATCGTGGTCAAAGGCCAGTACCTTCTTGTATTGATTGGCACGATATACAAAAGGTTCCATCATCTTCCCTCACTTTCCTTTGGAATCACGGAGACGGGACTTCCCATGATTCTGTCATAGATATAACCCTCCCTCACGCCGGAATCGCTGTAAACAATGGAAGCACAGGAGAATTTCTCCGCGAGGACATCGGCGATCACAAGCCCCGGCAGCAGCGTATGCATGCGTTCCGGCACATTCTTCATCAGAAAGGCGATTTCCCGTGTTCCAAGGCCATGATTCCATTGGAATTTACGGATGAGTTCTCTCATTTTGGAAAGTTCCATCAAAACATTTGCATTCTCCATGGAAAAGACGGCATTATAGAGGGCAGCCGCTCCCTTGAACGTTCCGCCGATACCGCAAATCTGCGGATGAAGCACATCCCGGAAACCATGAGCTCCTTCCAATATCCTCCCGGCTTCCAGACGCATGTTCGCACATTCCTCCGATGTTGGAAGAATATGCGAGGAATACTCGGAATGGAACATCAAAGACCCCATGGGAAGACTTGTCTTTTTCTCGATCCTTCTTTCGTGGAAGAGAACAATCTCCGTACTGGCTCCCCCGATATCCACAAGGATTCCGGAATCCTCGGAGAGATCATGGGTAGCTCCGATGAAATCCAGCTCCGCTTCCTCATCCCCGCTGATGATCTGAATGGGGATGCCCGTGCGCTGGCTGATCTCTGCTACGGCTTCCCGGCTGTTCCTGGCGTTTCTCAGAGCCGCCGTGGTGAATGCCGTAATCTCCCGAATACGGAAACTCTCCAAGAAGGAACGAAACTCCTGCAGTATCTCCACGGTCTTGTCAATGCCCGACTGCTGCATGACACCATCCTTCAGATAAGAAGCCAGACCAACGGTATGCTTCTTCTTCATGAGCATGTCGACATGGCGTTCCTCTATCTCATAGATCGCCATACGAATCGTATTGGAGCCTATGTCAATCATTCCATGCAGCACATTATCACTCTCCAAAAATCATCTCTTGAGCCCATGAGCCGTGATAGCAATAATCACCCGATAGTTATCCGGCTTCCCGTTCTTGAAATACTGCAGTGCTCCGGCCAAGCCCGCCGCCGCAGTGGTTTCCACATAGATGCCGCGCCCGCCGAGATACTTCTTGGACTTCAGAATATCCGTATCCTCTACGGTAATCACATCGCCGTCACTGGCTTTGATGGCTTTGATCATCTCTTCCAGGCGCTTCGGCTTCTCAATGCGGATGGCCGACGCCACCGTTGTGCGCTTCGGTTCCTCCGGAAGCCCGTGATATGCCTCATAAAGAGGAGCGCACTTCTTGCTCTGAACCGCAACGAGGTGTGGCAGGCGTCCAATCTCCATGAATCCGAGGAAGAGCCCGATGAGCATGGTACCGTTCCCCACCGGCATGAAGACGTACTCCGGCACATCATTTCCCAACTGATGATAGATCTCATATGCCATGGACTTCATTCCCTCGAAGAAGAGAGGATTGTAGACGTGAGAAGCATAGTAGGCATCCCCCAGATTCATCTTCGCCGCCGCGCAGGCCTTCATGCGGCCGTTGGGAACCTTCACGGTCTTCGCGCCATAAGCCTCCATCTGATCCAGCTTCTCCTTCGAGGCATCATCCGGAACATAGACCGTACATTCAATGCCCGCAGCAGCCGCATAGGCGGCAATGGCAGAGCCGGCATTGCCGGAGGAATCCAGAGCAATCTTCTTGATGCCGAGCTTCTGGATCTCATTGATCAGCGTGTATGCACCACGATCTTTGAAGGAGCCTGTGGGCTGCATGCTTTCCATTTTCAGGAGATAGTCCTGGTTGTTCGTGCGGAAGTCCAGCAACGGAGTCTCCCCCTCGCCGATGGAAATCTCCCTCACCAGCTCATCGTTGCTATCCTTATGAAGATGGAACATGCCGCCGCATTCACACATATAAGAATGGCTGTTCAACGGGTACTGTTTTTTGCATTTTGCGCAATAGAAATACATGTAGAATCAACTCCCTCTATAGAAATCCCTTCATTTTCACCTCTGTTAGTCTATAATATTCGGCAAAATCCTTGCATTTCCTTTATGCAAGCCTCCATTTCCTCAGAAAAAATTTTTTCTTTTTCTCTTGCAAAAAATACATATCTATTGTATTATAGTCATGGGAGGACGGCATTGCCTGGTTTTCCAGGTAGTGTTGGTGGCAGAAGTATAGAGGCGGCAAAAGCGAGAGCGTTCGGTTGCTCTCGCTTTTGTGTTGCAAAAATTCTGCTTGGAGAAGGAATCTGCCTCATGTTGACAGAATATAAGTGTACTACATTCATATTATTACGCTTGCGATTGCAATGATAAATTTCTAGGAGTGATACAATGGCGAACAGGATTTTTGCATTTGTCGGTCCCCATGCCTCCGGCAAGACCACGATCATAACCCAGCTCATGTCCATGGGCATCCCATGCATCAAAACCTATACCACCAAGAGTATAAATGAGAAAGATCCCCATTCCAGCATCTACCAGAGCATCTCCCGGGATGATTTTCTCCGCCAGGACTTCATTGTCAAGGTCTCTTACAAAGGCCACTACTACGGCATCCTCAAGAGGGATGTCCTGCAGGCCCTTGAGAATAACCGCCTGACCCTCATGGTGCTGGATGTCAACGGTATCAAGCAGATCAACAAGCTCATCAAACAAAACATATATACCATATACCTCATGGCAGACTATGTGGTTCTGGTAGACCGCATGCTCCGAAACGGCCTGCGCAATGACGAAATCAAGTACCACCTGGAGTATGCCGAGGCAAACAACGAGTTTGAGAGCTGGAAGATCACGAACTTCGTTGTGAAGAACACCGGCAAACTCAACCCGGCGCTGGAACAGATCCTTGCCATCATGGGGCTTGTGACCCTGGCGCCTCAGGAGGAATTTGAAAAACTCGTTTACTCCAAGAAAACCGAGGAAAATTGAAGGATAAGAAAACAAGGAGGAAAAGGACATGGCTGTAAATCTGCAAAAAGGACAGAAAGTAAATCTCAAGAAAGAGAATGGGCAGGCTCTGGGGCGTGTCATGGTAGGACTTGGATGGGATCCCGTGGAGAACAAGAAAGGCGGCGGCTTTCTTTCCTCCATTTTCGGAGGGGGCGGTGCGGACGTTGACTGCGATGCTTCGGTTTTTCTCTGCCAGGACGGCAAACTCCTGGCCACGGAGGATATCGTATACTTCGGAAATCTCGCCCATTCCTCCAATTCCGTCCGCCATATGGGGGACAACCTGACGGGAGAAGGCGATGGAGATGACGAACAGGTATTCGTAGATCTGAATGCAGTGCCGAGCCAATACGACAAGCTGGTCTTCGTGGTGAACATCTATCAGGCCAAGGAACGCAAGCAGCACTTTGGAATGATAAAAAATGCCTTCATCCGCATTGTGGATGACAAAGGGAAGGAATTCTGCCGCTATAATCTCTCGGAGAATTACGAAGGCATGACCGCCATGATTTTCGGAGAGATCTACCGCTACAAAGGGGAATGGAAATTCAATGCCATCGGCCAGGCCACCAAGGACACCAGCCTTGGGGATCTTGCCAAGCGCTACAACTGAG
>DFES01000184.1 GCA_002369175.1 Selenomonadaceae bacterium UBA3796 | reverse complement strand
TCGCGCATGGGGACATCCGGCTCGCGCATGGGTTCATACGGCTCGGGAAGGCTCGCTCCGGCAGCAACCGGATCCGGCAGGGACACCTCATCCCGGAAATGTTCATCCGCATCCTGGTTGTAAGCCATGCGCCTCTGCTTTACCTGCCGCACCTGTTCCTTTACGGTTTCCACAACACGCTCCTCCATGCGGTCGCCGACTTCCGCAACCTTTCCGTAAGTTGCGGAAAGCACCGTCCCAGCCGCACTTGCACTCCTCACCGCCTTTTCTTTCGTCTTTAAAAGACCGGTTGCAAGGGACCATGTGGTAGAAAGAAGGATAGCACTCACAATACCGCCGCCAAGGACAACAATGCCTCCATCCACTCCAAAAAACTTGCGCAGAAGGAGGAGCAGTCCTCCCCCCAGAAGCCCGCCCGCATCCGGCAGGCTTGCAGGGATGATTTCTTCTCCCGGCGGTACCATAAAATGATGATAAAAGGCCAGCAGGGACGCAAACAGGGCAGCCAGTCCAAAAAAACGCCCAGAATAAATGATTCCATGATGCTTAACAATATACTGCAGCCCAATGAGCACGATGATGCCGGATGCGATCAGTGCTCCAATCCCGAACATATACTGCAGGCACCTTGCAACATAAGTACCCACAAAGCCCGCATTCAAGCCAAAAATTCCACAGATGGAAACGATGCCTATGACGACGAAAGCAATTCCCAAAAGCTCATACCGCCGTTCTTCCTGTGGACTTTTGACCATGGATTTCCGTCCTCCCGCTTTTTTTCGCGAAGTTCTGCGGGATTCCTTGTTCTTTTCCAAAAAAACACCACCCATACCATACCAAAAGAACTATCACAAAACTCAGTTTGTGATAGTTCCCGGTTTCTCAACCTTCAGTTAAACGCTTCACGGAACGCTCCGCTTCAAAGCAAACCTTCTCCTCATCTATGGTGCAGAGCCGCTTCTTCTCCATGAGCACCTGCCCATCCACCAGCACCGTATCCACAGCGCCGGAATTTGCGGAATAAGCCAACAGGGACACCAGGTTATGCCTGGGATGCCATTCCGGCCCCTGCATGGAATAGAGAACGATGTCCGCTTTGCACCCTGCTTCCAAACGCCCCACATCCTTGAGTCCCACAGCCCTGGCACTGAACTCCGTGCCCATCTGCAGCGCCTGGAACGCAGGAAGAGCCTTAGGATCCATGGTTTCCACCTTGCTCAGCAACGCTGCAAGGCGCACCTCTTCCAGCATATCCAGGTTGTTATTGCTGGAAGCTCCGTCCGTCCCCAGACCGACGCATATCCCTTCCTTCAGCAGACGCTGCACAGGGGCGACGCCGCTGGCCAGCTTCAGATTGCTGCCCGGATTGTGGACGACACGGATATCATGTTTCCGGATGATTTCCATATCCTCTTCCTCCAGCCAGACACAATGCGCCGCCAAAGTCCCGTTCTCAAACAACCCCGTGGATTCCACATGGGCAAAGGGCCGTTTCCCGTAATTCTTTATGCAGTCCTTCACCTCAACCTCGGTCTCCGACATGTGGATATGAATTTCTGCGCCCAGTTCCTTCGCTTTGCCGGCCACTTTCTCAAGGAATTCCGGCGGGCAGGTATAAAGGGAATGGGGAGCCAGCATCACAGTGATGCGCCCGTTGGCGGCACCGTGGTATTCCCGGTAAAGACGGACACCGTCCTCCAATTTCTCACTAGCTCCCGGAGCCAAAGCTACAATTCCCCTGGAGAGCACGGCGCGCAAGCCGGATTCCATGACCACCTTCGCAACGGCGTCCATATAGGGTCCATACATATCGGCAAAGGCGGTGGTTCCCGATTTTATCATCTCCACTGCCGCCAGCATGGCGCCCCAGTAGAGATCCTCTTCCGTCATTCTGTCCTCCACCGGCCAGATCCGATTCTGGAGCCAGTCCATGAGAGCCATATCATCGGCATAGCTTCTGAGAAGCGTCATGGAGGCATGGGTGTGGCCATTGACAAAGCCGGGCGCCGCCAGCTTGTCCTTGCCGTCAATGATGCGCTCGCCTTTGAATTCGTGGGGAATCTCTCCCACTGCCTTGATGAGATTCCCCTCAATGGCGATATCCGCTTTTTGCGTCCCCCCGTCCGGAAGGATTACATAGGCATCCTTAATCAGCGTATTCATGCGTTTTTCCCTCCGCTTCAAGCCATGGAAAGATACGCCTTCTGCTCCGGCGTAAGGGCATCAATGCTGACGCCCATCAGCTTCAGCTTCATTTCGGCAATTTTCCTGTCGATTTCCTCCGGCATCAGATGAACCCCCTTGGAAAGCTCCGCATGGTGCTGAACGATGTGGAGGGCGGAGAAGAACTGGACGGCAAAGGACATATCCATGATTTCCGCCGGATGACCGTCGCCTGCAGCGAGATTCACAAGGCGTCCTTCTGCCAGCAGGTAGAGCTTCCTCCCGTCCTGCATCTTGAATTCCTCGATGTTGTTCCTCACCCTGCGGCGGGAGACAGACAATTCCTCCAGTTCCGGAATGTTGATCTCTACATCAAAATGGCCGGAATTTGCCATCATGGCGCCGTCCTTCATCACAGCGAAATGATTCCTGCGAATGACATCCTTATCCCCTGTCAGCGTCAGGAAAATATCGCCGATCTTGGCAGCCTCATCCATGGGCATGACGCGGAAACCGTCAAAGACGGCCTCAATGGCCTTGATGGGATCCACTTCCGTGATGACCACATTGGCACCGAGTCCCTTCGCCCGCATGGCGCCGCCCTTTCCGCACCATCCGTATCCCGCAATGACCACGTTCTTCCCTGCGATGACCAGGTTCGTGGTCCGCATGATACCGTCCCAGGTGGACTGCCCCGTCCCATAGCGGTTATCGAAAAGGTATTTGCAGTAAGCATCATTTGCGGCAATCATGGGAAATTCCAGTTTTCCTTGGTTTTCCAAAGCACGAAGGCGCACAACCCCCGTGGTTGTCTCCTCGGAACCGCCCAGGATCTTCGGCAGAAGTTCCCGGCGTTTCGTATGGAGCATATGCACCATGTCTCCGCCGTCGTCCATGACGAAATCAGGCTCCAGATCCAAGGCCTTGTTGATGTACCTATCGTACTCCTCCGGCGTGCAGCCATGGGTTGCAAAAACATGTACACCGGAATCCGACAGAGCAGCGGCCACATCATCTTGGGTGGAGAGAGGATTGCTGCCTGTTACGGCCACTTCGGCACCGGCATGTTGGAACACCTGCGCCATATAAGCCGTCTTTGCCTCCAAATGAAGGGTTATGACGATTTTCTTCCCTGCAAAGGGCTTTGACACGGAATACTCCTTGTCAATTGCCGCCATCACCGGCATGAAATTCTTCACCCAATTGATTTTGTCATGTCCCGAAGGAGCCAGTTTGATATCGCGAATCATCGATTCCATAGTGAATATCCTCCATTCCTTTCATCCTGTTCCTTTTATTGTTCTTCTTTCAGCTTGGCTTCAAGCATCAAGTAATCCGTAAGATCCGCATGAAGCGGGGTTACGGAGATGAACCCCAGCTCCACAGCATAAATATCCGTGGCTTCTCCCTTTTCCAGATCCACGATGTCCCCTGCAACGGTGAAATAGGTTCTTCCGTCCGCATCCGTCTCTTTTGAGAACGCATTGATGTAATCCCGCTTTCCGAGCTGGCTGTACACGAAACGAGGCTCGCCGCCGCTGAGTTCCTTGGGAAAATTCACATTGAGAAAAAAGGGACGTTCCGCGCCTTCCACCATGCCCTCTATATATTCCATGGCGATCCCGGCCACCTGCGAAAAGGGAATCTTCGACCAGTAATCACGGGAGACGGCAACGGAGGGGATATCGTGCAAATACCCTTCCATGGCAGCTCCCACCGTGCCGGAATAAAGCACATCCGTTGCGAGATTTGCCCCATGGTTGATGCCCGAAATAACGAGCTCCGGCTTCCTTCCCTCCGCCATGGCCTCCAAATAGATTTTCACGCAGTCCGTAGGTGTCCCATCGATTTTCCAGGCTTCCACGGGATACAGCGCTTCCGTTTCCCTGTCCCTCGCAACTTCCAGCCTCTTGCGAACATTCAGGGCATGCGCCATGCCGCTCTGCTCCTGCATGGGTGCACAGACCACGACCTCATGTTTTTGGGAAAGCAGCTTTACAAGAGCTTGAATCCCTTCTGCCCGGATGCCATCATCATTCGACAGCAATATTCTCATATCATCACCTGCGCTTCAAAATCTCATGGAACTGCATACAGAAAAGGCTCTATCCCAAGAGATGGAGCCAAATAATCAACTGGTGACCCACCACGGAATCGAACCGTGAACCTACTGATTAAGAGTCAGTTGCTCTGCCAGTTGAGCTAGTGAGTCATCCTTATTCACTTCCGCTGTTCCCAGCGACAAAGATATTATAAGCCTTTGCCATATCCTTGTCAAGAATTTTTTTCCGCAAATCCTGCAAATTGTAAATACAACAAAGCAAAAACGCCAATCGGAAGGCTTTGCCTGTGGCAAACCCCTCCAATTGTGTTATAATATCATCCGAATACTCACATCTTACACGGAAAGAAGCAGACTCACATGAATCCAAAGGACAGTTTCCTTCTCAGGAACAACATAGACATCACGTCTAACAGCCGTCTCTCTGCCAAAGCCAAGCGCCGCATGGGAAAAGCCAAGGCAGACAACACCATCCGCGCCTACGGCAGCGACTGGAGCGATTTCGTAGACTGGTGCACCCATCATGGGGAGCCATTTCTCCCCACAACGCCGGAAACCATCGTGAACTACATCAATGATCTGGCGGACGAAGCCAAAGCAAATACCGTATCCCGCCGCGTCACCGCCATATCGGAGAACCATATTGCCGCCGGCTTCGGCAGAAACAACCCTGCGAAAGAAGGCATTGTGCGGACAGCCATGTCTGCCATCCGCCGGGAAAAAGGCACGTTCCAGCACGGAAAATCCCCCATCCTCATGGAAACGCTCTACCTTCTGGCAGACTGTTTCGGAGATGACATCGTATCCATAAGGGACAGGGCGCTGATACTCCTCGGTTTCGCAGGGGCATTTCGACGTTCGGAACTCGTGCGGATCCAAATGGAGGAAATCACCTTCAGCCCCGAGGGCATGGTCATCTTCATTCCCCATGCCAAGGGCGATCAGCTGGGACACGGCTCCACCATTGCCGTCCCCTACGCTCCCCATGAAGAAATCTGCGCCGTGAGAGCCGTAGAACAATGGATCCTCACGGCACAGATACAACACGGCCCTCTCTTTCGCGGGTTCAAGCGCAACAAGGACATCCGGGAGGAACAGCTTTCCGATAAGTCCGTCGCCCTCATCGTGAAGAAGTACATCCGCATGGCCGGCCTCAACGAGAGCAATTTCGCAGGCCACAGCCTGCGCCGGGGCTTTGCCACCAGCGCGGCCCAGCATGACATCGATGCCCTGACCATTATGCGCCAGACGCGCCACAAATCCGAAAAGATGGTGCACCGTTATATCGAGCAGGGGAATATCTTCAAGGACAATGCCCTGGCGCGCATGTACCGAAAATGAGGCTCCGCCCTCATCTGCCCTCCTCTGCCTTGTCCATTTCCGGCGGAGTACCTGCCCCATCGTATGCTACGTGATAAACGGCCGCATACATGGTGGGCAGAACGATCAGCGTAAGCACCGTTGCAACAAGAAGCCCTGCGGCGATGGCCACGGCCATAGGACCCCAGAAGTTGCTGGCCATGAGCGGAAGCATGCCCAATATGGCGGCGGCCGCTGTCAGCATGATGGGACGGAACCGCAAAACAGCCGAGTCCACAACAGCGTCCCAAGGCGTTTCCCCTTCCGCCATATGCTTTTGGATTTGGTCAATCAAGATGACCGAATTCCGTATGATCATGCCCGTCAGAGCCAAAATCCCAAGGTCTGCCACAAAGCCTATGGCTCTATCCGTAAGGAGCATCCCGAGAGACACCCCGATCAATCCCAGGGGAGCTGTGACCAGGGTCAGAAACATCAGCTTGCCACTTTGAAGCTGAAGCATCAGGATCGTCATGATGGCAAAAATCATCAGGGGAATCGGCACCATGAGATGCCCCAAAGACTTATCGCTGTCTTCCAACGCCCCGGCAACCGCAAGCTCTGCCCCCGGCGGCAGAGCTCTGCGGATCTCCGCCAAGGACTCAAATGCGCGCTTGGTGTTGTCATTGGAGGTTCCCTCCCTGACATTGGCGTTGACATGTACCATTGGCTTCCGATTGCGACGCTCGATCAGGACATCTTCCGCATCATAGGAAAATTTTGCCACCTGTCCCAGAGGAATCATCTGCCCGCTCTCCGTAAAGAGCGGCAGATTGGCAAGGCGCCCCGGATCCCGGCGATCCTTCTCCGTCAAGCGCAATGCGATGGCAAGGGTGCGGTCGCCGGTATAAAACTCCGCTGCATCAGCACCGGATAGTTCCATAGAAAGCGCTTTCGCCACATGTTCCGAGGAAAGCCCCAGGGATTTCAGCATCCCCTGATCGAGTTCCATTTTGAGGATTGGCGCCTTTTCGTTCCAGCTCAATCTTATGCCGTAATAGTTCGGGTCTTCCGCTAATTTGCCCGCCACTTCCTGAGCGATTTCCTTTGCCTCGTCAACCTTGTTTGCACTCACCCTGAGCATCAGAGGATAGTCTGCCGGAGGGCCTGTCTCAATGAGCCTGATATTACCCACCAGATAGGAAAATTCATTGCTCAGCAGTTCCTCAAGTTCGCGGATGACAAAGGCTCGTTCCTCCGTTCCCTTGGTTACGATGATGAACTGGGCAAAATTGTCGGCATCCGCCCGGGGATTGAAGGTCAGAACGAAGCGCGGCGCACACATGCCCACATAACAGGAGTAATTCTCCAGCTGATCCTTATGCTCATCCAGGCGTCTGGCCAAATCCCTTACCGCCTGCTCGCTGGCAGCCAGGGAAGAGCCCAGGGGCAGTTCCAGATCCAAGATGATTTCCGGTCGGATCGAAGGCGGAAAGAATTCCTCCCGTACAAACCGGAACGCCCAAAGAGAGCAGGCAAACAATCCTGCCGTAAGCGCCAGCACCATGCGGCGATGATGCAGACAAAGTTCAAGGATGCGGCGGAACCAACGATAGAATCTTCCCTGCCATGGCACACCCTCCGCCCCGGGCTTGACCCGAATGAGATATGTGCCGTACAGTGGCGCAACCGTAACGCTGATGATCCAGGACAGGAGCAGTGCTGTGGAAATCACCGGAAACAAAGAACTGCAGAATTCACTGGCCATGCCCTTGGAAAACGCAACCGGAATGAACCCGGCGCAGGTGATCAGCGTCCCCGAAAGCATGGGCTTAGCGGTGGCATCAAATGCATAACAGGCCGCTTCCAACCGCCCCAGTCCACGCTCCAGCTGCACGCTCATCATTTCCACGGCAATGATGGCATCATCCACCAGGAGACCCAGGGAGATGATCAGCGCCCCCAGGGACACCTTCTGAAGGTCAATGCCCATGAGAAGCATCAGGGCAAAAACGCCTGCCAGGACCAGGGGGATGCATCCGGCAACGACCAGTCCCGTTCGGACGCCCAGGGACAAGAAGCTGACCACCAGTACGATGACAATGGCTTCCATCAGGGTACGGACAAATTCAAAAATGGATGCATCCACTACTTTCGGCTGGTTGGCCACCTGATGGATTTCAATCCCCACGGGCAGGTCGCTTTTGACCTCCTCCATCAAATGCTCCAGTTCGGAGCCCAAAGACAGAATATTCGCCCCATCCTGCATAGAGGCCGCTATGCCGATTGCCGCCTCCCCGTTAAAAAACATCTTTGGCTCGGCAGGCTCCACAAACCGCCGTTCCACTGCGGCAACATCCATCAGGCGCAAGGTTCCGCCCGGGGTGGGTATGGGAGTCTGCCGGATGTCCTCCAGGGAATGGTATACACCATTCAGGCGGATTCTCACATTGTTGCTCACGGTCTCGATTTCCCCTGCAGGCATCATGGAACCCTGTCCGGAAAGGGCAGCCGCAATCGTCTGTGGACGGATGCCAAGCTGAGCCAGCTTATCTGCAGAGAACTCCACATACACCTTTTCCTGCTGGGTCCCGATGAGCTCAACTTTTTGCACATTGGGAAGCACCAGCATCCGCTGGCGGATTGTTTCCGCCCTGCGGCGCAGATCCTCATAGTCCGCCCCTTCACCGGTCAGCGCATAGACGGAACCGAAGACTTCGTCAAAACGATCGTTGTAAAATGGTCCGTAAGTTCCGGCCGGGAGCTCCCCTTTGATATCCTCGCAGGAATTGCGCACATCCCGCCAGGTTGGGCGAATGCTCTCACGAGGGATATCATCCCTCAAGGTTACGTAGATGACCGTCGTTCCTGCTCTTGTTTCACTGTCCAGATGATCCAGTCCGGGAGTGTCCTGTATTTTTTTCTCCAGCTTGTCCGTAACCTGTCGCTGCATTTCCTCGGCAGTCGCTCCGGGCCAGGCAGCAGACACCACCATCTGACGTATGGTGAAAGCCGGATCCTCCATGCGTCCCAGGCGAAAGTATGACCAGCTCCCTGCCAGGGCTGTCACGATGATGAAATACCAGACCAGGGGCTTGTGGTTCAGGGCCACGGCTGTCAAATTCCTCATGGAGTTTCCTCCTCATGTTCTTCCCGCACGGTTTGCCCCGCCTGCAATTTATAGACTCCGCTGACAACGACATGATCCTTTGGATTGAGCCCCCTGACCTCCACCGTATTTCCGCGGTAAGCGAGAATCTTGACAGGTTTCGCGCTGAGCTTCCCGTCCTGCACCAGAAAAACCTGTGGCTCCTCCCCGGTCTGGTAGATGGAACTCAGTGGCAGGAGGCATCCGGAAGTCTCCTGCTGGCTGTCCGGAAAGTCCACCTGGGCTGTCATCCCCGCCTCGACTCCCGCAGGGATGTCCCAAAGCGTCACCCGGACACGGTACGTCCGCGCTTCCGTGGCCATGGGAGAAACTTCCCGTACAATCCCCGGTACATCGGCAGAGTTTGTCCAGAAACGGATGCGGACCTCCTTCCCCACCGGGGCAATATCCAGACGATTTTCCGGCAGGAACACTTCCGCTTCCATTTCATCCGTCTGCATGAGCGTCATGACCGTATGGCCTTCGGCCACCACTTGCCCTGCCTCTGCCGTGATCTGCGTAATGACACCTGCCGACGGAGCCACGAGTTCCGTATAAGCAAGGGCGTTTTGCGCTTCACGGCCTTCCGCCAGGGCGCTTTGATAAGCTGCCTCTGCTGCCCTGCAATTCATGCGATACTGGTCAAGCACCGCCTCCGGCACAGCAGCGGCGGCGAAGAGTTCCTCATACCGGCTGAGGTTCGTCTGCGCCAGTTCCATCTTCGCCTGGGAAGAAGCAATCTGTGCCTGGCTCTGCACCACCTTCTGCCGGATGTCGCGGGGACTGATGGTCATAAGGATATCCCCGGCCTGAACCCTGCTTCCCACATCAACAAGGCGGGAAATGATTTCCCCGCCTGTCTGAAAGGACAACGCCGCCTCCCGGCGACCCTTGATCTGTGCGCTGAACGTTTCGACCGTATTCCTTGCCGGCACTGCACTCTGTGTTTTCACCAGCGGCGGCTTGATTTCTGCTTTGCTATCGCTGGAACAGCCTGATGCCGCCAAGACGAGACCTATCAATACCCCGAGTTTTAACCACTTCATCATTCCTCTGCTCCGTCATTCCATTTTTGTTTTCTTTCCTGCATAGGTCTCCTTACCCGTCGATGAGAAGAACCGATGGAACTGGAAGGACATACCAGCACGCACAAATGACACCCCACACATTTTTTGCCATCCAGGATCGGCTGGCGCTTCTCATTCAATTGGATTGCCTGATGACCACCGTCAGCGCAGGAAATCTCACACCGGCCGCAGCCGACACATGTACTGCGGTCAAATTTGGGAAAAACGATGGTATCCCGCTCCAAGCCATCTGTGGTATCACTGACGCTCGGGAGAGCCAGTCCCACCAGTTCCTTGACGGAAGAAAAACCCTTCTCCCGGATATAATAATTGAGGCCTGCCTTCAAATCGTCAATCACGCGATAGCCGTATTGCATGACTGCTGTGGCAACCTGGACGGAACCGGCTCCCAGCAACAGGAATTCCAG
>DFES01000039.1 GCA_002369175.1 Selenomonadaceae bacterium UBA3796 | reverse complement strand
CGGGCAGCTGCGTTCCGATGGTACACATGATTCGCGGCAGCCTGGTCAATCGTCTTGCAGGCAAGCGTAAGGAGGGACTTCGCTTCGTCAGCGTTTCCGGCTTCTACAGCATCGAGAACACGGCGGGAAGCAGTGCGCACACGGGACTTCTCGGCAGCGTTCTTTGCATGGCGCTTAGCGTCAGTCTTCACACTAAGGATAGAAGATTTGATATTTGGCAAATAATTCACCCCCTTAACAGTTTAATACCTAGCTATTCTATCACGGGAGTGGCAAAAAAGCAAACAATTTCTTCAGGATCCGTCGCATTCGTAAAAACTCCTGCTTCGGAATCGCTATAAGGGAGCTTCATGTCCCCGAAAAGGAAAAGGTGCGTTCCAACTTATCAAGCCATTTGCCGTTATTGTGGTCATAGGTACGGATGACGAGGCGGTCTTTGTAGATGTAGAGGGAATTGGTGTAGAGATGCGGGGCATCGATGGAGGGGGTGTGAATATCCACCAGGTTGGGGTTCGCGCGGTTCACAGCGGTATCGGCATAGCTGTCGTTGGTGGGGGGCGTGTGGGTGTGGCCGGATATCCAGAGACTGCCCGGGGGGACGTTGGCCAGGATTTCTGCCAGCGTATCCGCAGGCTGTACGGTGTTCTTCACGGTGTTGATTTTGGGCTTATAGGTGCGCAGGGTTCCCATGATGGGAGCGTGGCAAAAGAACAGGATGGGACCCTTTGGATGGGCGGCAATCTCTTGCTTCAGCCAGTCAAGCTGCTCCCGGGACAAATCCACATCGCTTCGGCAGCCATCCGGCGCCAGATAGAGCAGGCGGCAGGAGCCAATATCACGGGCATAATAGGCGCTGGGAAGGTGGTAGCGCTTTTGGAACGCAGCCAGCTTGGCCTGCTTCATTTCCAGCGGGGCTTCTACCTTTTTCACCTTTCCTTTCTTTGTCACTTTAGGCTTGTCCTCGTAGGCGTAATCATGGTTGCCTGCCACCGCGTAGTACTTGTAGCGCAATGCCCCCACATATTCATCCACCACGCGGAATTCCTCTTCATTGCCGTAGCGGGCGGCAAGGTCTCCCAGAAGAGCGACTTCGTCCACATCCTTCCAGTCGTTCACCGTTTTGAGCAGTGCCTGCTTTTTCCCCCAGATATCATCCTGCTCTTCCTGGGAGGAGAAAACGTTTTTCCGTACGGGCAGATGCAAATCACTGATGAGTAGAATGTGATAATAGTCGCGCTCCTGTTTAGAGGTGTATCCCAGGGGCATGCCGCCGATGGCAAACCAGCCTACCAGAGCCGCCGTGTTTTTCAAAAAATCTCTGCGCTTCATGGCGCAACACTCTCCTTCAGGGCAGTTTTTCTCCGTAATATTATTTTCTACCTGCATCCGCCTTTTTCCTCCCCATCCGTCCAGATTGTCCGGCAGTGGAGGCGCGCTTTTCCAATTTTGTCCGTTTTTTCTGTGGACATGCGCCAATGTTTTTCAGTTGTTTGGGGAGTCGTGTTGGGGTATAATGGACTTGTCGGATATCTGTGGTGTCCGTATGCTATTATGTGAAACTTTTCTTAAACCGGGCAATTCTGTACTCACTGGAGGTAGATAACATGTTGAACAACAAGCCGCACATTGTAGTTGTCGGAAGTGGTTTCGGAGGCATTAAGCTGTGCAAGCTGTTGGCGAAGGAGGATGTGGAGGTCACGCTGGTGGATCGGCATAATTTCCATCTGTTCCAGCCGCTGCTCTATCAGGTATCGACCTCTGTACTCTCTGTTGATGAGATCGCATATCCGACGCGCAGTTTTTTTCGGGACAATAAAAACATCAATTTCTTTATGGCAAAGGCAAAGGGTGTGGATCAGGAACGCAATATCCTGCACACCAACCATGGAGAGATTTCCTATGATTATCTGGTGCTGGCCGCCGGTGCCACGACGAACTTCTTCGGTATGAAGTCGGTGGAAGACAATGCCTACGGTATGAAGACGATCCAGGAGGCTCTTGCCATCCGCAATCATGTGATCCATGAATTC
Source organism: Selenomonadaceae bacterium UBA3796 (assembly GCA_002369175.1). GTDB lineage: Bacteria > Bacillota > Negativicutes > Selenomonadales > Selenomonadaceae > UBA3796. The sequence continues at coordinate 2,797 of DFES01000039.1, read as the reverse complement.
GAGCGGGCTGACAAGCCTTACAGGACACCGGAGGAACGGAAGCAGAAACTGACCTTCGTTGTTGTTGGCGGTGGCCCTACGGGAATCGAAGAGGCGGGTGCTATCAGCGAACTGGTGGATACATTGAAAAAGGAATTCCACCATCTTGATTTCAGCAATGTCAGCATCAAGCTCATCGAGGCAACGGGGCATGTCTTGCCCATGATTACGCCGGATTTGCAGGAATACACGGTAAAGACCTTGCGGGACAAGGGCGTCGAAGTCATGCTGAACACCCAGGTAGTGGACTATGACGGCAAGGTTTTGACTTTGAAATCGGGAGAAAAGATTCCCACCAGTACGGTTATCTGGGCTGCCGGTGTCCGGGCGGTGGATTTCATCAAGGATTGCGGCGGTGAATGTGCCCGGGATGGACGCATTTGGATCGAGGAGGATCTTCTGGTCAAAGGGGCCGTCAACCGCAATGTCTTTGCCATTGGAGACTGCGCGGCTTTCATGCACGGAGACATGCAGCGCCCCCTGCCGACAGTTGCGCCTGTAGCCACACAGGAAGCGGTTGTCTGCTGCAAGAATATCATGAAGCTGATTCATGGGGAGAAGGAACTCCTCAAGTTCGAGTACAAGGATCTCGGTGCAATGGCCACCATCGGCAGAGGCAAGGCTGTTGTGAATTCGCCGAAGATGACGGGATTCATTGCGTGGTGTGCCTGGATGTTCGTTCATCTGCTTCGACTGGCCGGAGCGCACACGAATTTCACGGTTGCCATCAAATGGATGTGGAATCTGTTCTCCGGCATCCGACTGGGGCGCGTCATCACCAGCATCAAGCTGGACAGCGGCAAACTGACCATCAAGAAAGTCGAGGAGGATTTCTCCCATGTGAAGAACGTGAATGAGGGAAAGCCAGTGATTTGGAAGTAATAGGCTCAAAATGTACGAAAGACGCGGAATCCGCGTCTTTTTTTTGCATTGGAGATTCGGTTTTCGGGCAGGGAGACACCCAACTTGACATTTTCCGATTTACAAAGATTGGCAGGACTTGGCGCTATGCATGGCGAATATCCCCTTAACGAGGAAAAAGAGGATTTCGTTGAGATTCCATTAAAGCTATAAATATACGGTGTTTTCTTGGAAACGCTCCTTGTTGCAGAATAAGACGGAGGTGCAAATCATGTTTTGGGACAATCTTTTGGGTAAGCGGGAAAACCATCACCAGGCAGGAGCAACCGGTATCCCGGCGCTGATCGATATGCTGAAAAAATTCAAGGTAGACCAGGAGGATCTGGAAGGCAGTTTTCTGCTTCCGGAGAGCAGTGTCGATTCCGACTTGCGGGGACTTGTGCAGGCGATGAATGTCCGTCTGCGCGGGGCCGTGGAGGCTGCGCATACCGAAACCAAGAAGCTGCATCTTGTAAACGCCATAGTGCACTCCGGCTTGTGGATGATGTATTTTGACGAACGCGGTGAGATGAGCCGTGTGGTTTAGAGCGATGAATTTCGCCGTATGACCGGTTTCAGCGGTCTGTCGGATTTCCCCAATACCTTGGAGGCGTGGACGTCCAGATTGCACCCTGATGACAAGGAGGCTACGCTCAATGCGTTCGGAGCTGCCATTGCGGACAAAACCAATCGGACAAAGTACGACGTGCAGTATCGCCTGCAGGTGAAGTCCGGCGAGTATCGCTGGTTCCGAGCCGCCGGTGATCTGTCCCGTCAGCCGAACGGCTTGCCCAAGGGGTTCTTGGGGATTTTTGTCGATATTAATGAGCAAAAGGAAAAGGATATCCAACTGAATATCGAAACCCAGCGGCTTGCGGCCATTGATTCCACGTTATCGGAAGGCTCCTGGAGCATGAACGTGGTGGGGAACGACCCCTCCAATCCGGACAATCTGTTTTGGTGGTCGCAGCAGTTCCGCAAGCTGTTGGGGTATCGCGATGAAAGTGACTTTCCCAACACCCTCAATTCCTGGAGCGACAAGCTGCATCCCGATGACAAGCAGAAAGCACTGGACGCCTTTTCCAAGCACGTAAACGATTACAGCGGGCGTACACCTTTTGAGATGGAGTATCGTTTGCTGCATAAAAACGGAACATATCGCTGGTTCCGGGCGGTGGGCAAGACTGTGCGCGAAAGCGACGGTACGCCGATTGTGGTGGCAGGTTCCATTCTGGACATCACGGACAGCAAAGAAAACAGGGAACGCTACGAGCGGGAAATGGGCGGCAACCTCCGTATGTTGATCGAGGGCATCGGCGGCATATCCCAAACGGTGGATACGACTACGGAGTCTATGACGGCTGTGGCGGAGCATCAAAATGAAATAGCCGAAGCTTCCCGCAATTTGCAGGAAGCGGTGACAAAGACGCTGGACATCATCGGCATTATCCAGGAAATTTCCGGTCAGACCAACCTGCTGTCCCTCAATGCTTCTATCGAAGCGGCGCGAGCAGGTGAAGCGGGACGGGGATTTGCGGTGGTGGCGGACGAAGTCCGCAAGCTGGGCAACGACACCGCTGAGACCAGCAAGAAAATATCCACGGGACTGAGGACGATGAACGATACGGTCAATGCAGTCATTGAGCGCATCATGAGCATTAACACCAGTATGACCAACCAAAGCGCCAATATGGAGGAAATCAATGCAACCATTGAGGAACTCAATGCCCTCGCCAACCAAATCAATACGATTTCCAACAATATGTTCAAGTAAATCCATAACGAAGTCGAAAATGTCCCCCGCTTCCATAAGCAGGGGACATTTTCGACTTCGTTGGATCCAAAATCATTCCCTGCC
>DFES01000226.1 GCA_002369175.1 Selenomonadaceae bacterium UBA3796 | reverse complement strand
CACAAAGATATAATCCTTTCGATATGCTTTTCCATTTTACCACTATTTCTTACCAAATTCCATAGGAACGCAAAAATTTTTCACATATGGAGCTGGCAATCAATAAAATTTAAGATAGGACGCATATGGAGATTCAGTTCATGAACAGTTCCTATGCTTTCTCAGCAGGCTTCTGCGCAACACTGCCAGATTCTGAAACATGCGGAAGCCGAAAGTCAGCAAAGCTACATAGTAAAGATCAATCCCCAATCGATCCCCAACATATACCAGAAATGCCGCAAGCAGAGCATTTGTGAAGAACCCGCTGATAAAGACAGCATCATCGAATTTCTCGTTCACAGCTGCGCGAAGACCGCCAAACACGGCATCCAAAGACGCCAGGAGCGCCACAGAAAAAAATTTCGAATAAACCATAGGAATCAGAACAGGACTGACCAAGCCAAGAACAATCCCGACGATAAGTCCCAACACCGGCAAGATCACTTTGTTCCCTCCCTTTCTGCTGCAGCTTGTGCATATTCATGCTTTTGGAGCCCCTTGTAAGGCGGGACATAAACATTGTCACTGACGGTAATCTCCATCTGGATTCCCCACACCTTCAAGGTCTCCGTCACTCCGCCACGCATTTTCAATGCGTTTTCCAACGTTGTCTTGTCACCAATGGCGTGAATCTCAAACGGTGCTGCTGACCGCACATTGTTCACGGAGAGAGTCGGTCCTGCACAGCGAATCTCCGAGGTTCCAACCAGCCGTTGACCGTTGATGGAAATTGCCTCTGCCCCCGCAGCTCTGAGTTCATTGATGACCTTCAGGATATCATCATCGTGTATAACATAAAGGTTTGGATTTTCTCCGGCCTTGGATTTTTGGGTGCTGTCATCCATGCGAACGATGATGCCCGGACCCTCCAAGGGGACAAGACCGGCCTTCAGGCGCAGTTCATCATCCACCGGAAGAGCTGCCTGCCTTCCTTTGATGGCCCTTAGTTCTTCCCTCAGCAAATCCCGGTCTTTCTCCGCCTGAAGCAAACGATCCGACAATTCCTCCAACCTCTGATAGGGAATGGATTGTTTCATATCCTCCGTCGAGCGGAACTGAACCGCGAGCATAAATCCCAAGACCATGCACACACAGGCAATCGACCAGCGTCCCTGCTTGATATTTTTCATGAAAGACCGTATCCTTCCTGCTATTGCGCCAACTTGATGAAGGGCGCAGTAAAATTAAAATCCACATACTCAATCGGACGAGTGCTCGTCTTCAAATCCTCCAGAAAAGACCTTGTAAGAGATGCCTTTTCTTCCAGACGCTCCATCTTGCCCAACCGTATCTGCACGGAATTCATCGTATAGGCAGTCAGGTATCCCGTCGGCTGGACTGCAATCTCCGAAATCTGGTTCAGTGAGCTCTCATCCAGTTGCTGGAGAAAATAAAGAACCTTTTTTACACTCTCATCATCCACGTCATCACCGATGTACACGTCGTGCAGGATGATTCCCGTGATCATTGGAATTGCCATAGTCTTTAGTGATGTATAGCCATCGATGACTTTCCCCTGCCGATCCAAATCCAGATAGCCATATTCGCAGCCTATGGTGGCAACCGGTTTCCGCTCTTTGATGATCATATCCAGCTTGTCGGGAAGAGAACGCCTTACCACCGCCTCTTCGATGCGCAAATCCTGCATGAGACGCTTCGTCACAACGTCCGTCTGCAGCTGAAAGAGCGGCTCCCCCCTGTAAATGCCGGATATTCGCATGATATCCTCCTTGGTCAAATATACCAGACCCTCCACCCGGATATCCTTCAGCGTGAAAATCGGGGAATAGACGGCAATCCCCAGAACAGCAGCACAGACAAAGAGAAACAGCAAGCCCTTCCTCAGCCGGCGCGGGCGCTCCTTTGAATTCTCTGTTTTTCCTCCCATGGGCATCGCCTCCTTTATCAATCAAAACGCCCAGCCCGGGTTCTCAGAGAATAGCAAAAGTGCCGGAATTCCACAAAAGTGATCATTCGGACCGGTACTTATGGATGTCATAGCCTGCCATTTCCAGGATTCGCTCGCAAAGCTCCGGGAACTCAACTCCCATCGCCCTCGCTGCATCCGGCACAAGAGAAGTCTCCGTCATGCCCGGAACAGAATTCACTTCAATGACATAGGGCGTTCCATCCTCACGGAACATCATGTCCACGCGGGCAACGCCTCTGCAGCCGCATGCAGCAAAGGTCTTGACAGCAAGTTCCTGCACTTCTCTCGTCTTTTCCTCTGAAATACGTGCAGGTATGATATGGGAGGAAGCCCCCTTCGTATACTTGCTCGTGTAATCGTAGCGGCCGGAAAGGGTGGTGATCTCAATGATGGGAAATGCCTCCATCTGCTCCTCATTTCCCCATACCGTCACCGTCAATTCCTTTCCCTTGATGAACTCCTCCACAAGCACTTCATCATTGTATTGAAAGGCTTCCTCCAATGCCTTCTCCAAATCCTCATGCTTCTCAACGATATACACGCCGATACTGGAGCCCTGGGATGTGGCTTTTACTACCACGGGAAAAGAAAATTCTGCCTCTACCTTTCCAGCAAGATTCCTCTTTTTGTCGAAGCTATGGAACATCCTGGATTTCGGCGTGGAAATTCCCTCTGCCAGAAACACTCTCTTGGAGGCAGCCTTGTCCATGGTAATGGCAGCGGCAAGGACTCCGGAACCAGTATAGGGAATTCCAAGCATGTCCAGCGTCCCCTGCAAAAGGCCATCCTCCCCGAATTTTCCATGCAGTGCATTGAACACGATGGCACAGCCGCTTTCACGTATTTGCTCTGCAAAATGCATGGGCTCAAGCTCCATTCCAACCACCGGATAACCCTTCGACTCCAGCGCTTCCACGATTGCTGTGCCGGTTCTTCGCGAGACCTCCGCCTCCGTAGAGGGTCCGCCCATAACCACTACGATTTTTCCCTGGTTCATCAATCAACTGCTCCTTTTGATTTCTTCAAACGTTCTACAAGTTCCTCGCCAGTCTTGTAAATATCCCCTGCTCCCATGGTAATGACCATGTCGCCCTCCTCCACAATGGAAAGGAGATAATCGGCCACATTTTCCCGATCCTTGACATAGGTCACCTTCTGCCCTGTCTGTTCCACGACTTCCGAGAGAATGGTTTCCCCATGAATACCCTCAATAGGTGCTTCTCCCGCTGCGTAGATATCCGTAAGAACCAGAAGATCTGCGGGGATGAAGGCCTGGCCGAATTCCTTGTGCAATAATTTTGTCCTGGAGTAGCGATGGGGTTGGAAAACACAGATGAGCCTCTTGGGGTTCGTCTGTTTCGCCGCCTCAAGGGTGGTACGGATTTCTGTGGGATGGTGCGCGTAATCATCCACCACCCATATGCCCTGCTCTCTCCCCTTCGTCTGGAACCGGCGCTTTGCGCCATGAAAGGCTGCCAGTCCTTCCGCCATCTGTTCTACCGAAAGCCCGATGGAAATTCCCGTCACAATGGCTGCCATGGCGTTGAGGACATTGTGACGCCCCGGAATGTTCAATGCCACGTGACCCAGGTTTTCCCCCTTGTGCATGACATCGAAGGAAATTCCCGTTCCCTCTGCACCGATATTCGCCGCCTGATAATCCGCAGGTGCCTCAATACCATAGGAATATATTTTACGATGGATCTTCCCAGCGAGATTCCGCAGTTCCTCACTCTCATAGCAAAGAACCGCATACCCTGTCTCCTGGTCCACATTTTCGATGAATTGGGTAAAAGCAGCCCGGATATTGTCCATGGTGCCATAATGATCCATGTGGTCATTCTCCACGTTTGTCACCACAGCAATATGAGGTCTGAGCTTCAAAAAAGACCCGTCGCTCTCATCTGCTTCGGAAACGAGATAATCACTCTTCCCAAGCTTTGCATTCGTGCCGAGATCACCTACCTCGCCGCCGATGATGATGGTCGGCGATACGCCCAGCCGTTCAAATGCCACGCCTATCATTGAGGTCGTCGTAGTCTTCCCATGGGCGCCTGCCACAGCAATTCCCTTGTACTCATTGACCAGAGCCGCATTGATATCCGATCTGTGCAATTTTGGGATTCCCAGCTGTCCTGCAGCAAGAACTTCGGGATTATCAAAGGGAATCGCAGTGGAGACTACAATGGCATCCGCACCACGCACGTGTTCCCCATCCTGCCCCA
>DFES01000058.1 GCA_002369175.1 Selenomonadaceae bacterium UBA3796 | reverse complement strand
CTGAAAGCAGGAGCGGACAAGATCTCCCTGAACACAGCGGCGGTCAAGAACCCGGAGATCATCCGCCAGGGAGCGCAGCGTTTCGGCAGGCAGTGCATCGTTCTGGCCGTGGATGCCAGACGAAACGGGGAGATGAGCTGGGAGGTCTACATCAACGGCGGCCGCACACCTACGGGAATCGATTGTCTGGAGTGGGTAAAACGAGGTGTGGAGCTCGGAGCAGGGGAGATTCTGCTCACGAGCATGGATGCCGACGGGACGAAGGATGGCTATGATATCCCGTTGACCTGCGCCGTATCCGAGGTGGTGGATGTTCCTGTCATCGCCTCCGGCGGTGCCGGAACTCTGGAGCATTTCTATGATGTACTCACCTTGGGAAAGGCTGATGCTGTTCTTGCAGCATCCGTTTTCCACTATGGGCAGTTCACGGTCAGGGAAGTAAAGAATTACTTGAAATCTCGTGGAGTGGAGGTAAGATTCTGATGGATATACAGGATGTTTCTATGGTGAAGTTTGACGAGAAAGGACTTGTTCCCGCAATCATCCAGGAGGAGAACGGGCAGGTGCTCATGCTGGCCTATATGAACGAGGAATCCCTGAAGAAGACAATTGAGACCGGTTATACGTGGTTCTACAGCCGCAGCCGTGAAAAGCTTTGGCAAAAGGGAGAAAGCTCCGGCAATGTGCAGCAGGTCAAGGAAATTTCCTATGATTGCGATGGGGATACTCTGCTGGTGAGGGTGCACCAAACTGGGGTTGCCTGCCACACAGGAACGTATTCCTGCTTCAGCGGCCGCAGGCTGGGTGCTCATGGAAAGGATGTTGCGGTCATTCCCATGGAGCCGGAAACTTCCCTGTTGAAGGTTCTGAACGACCTTTACAATGTCATTCAGGATCGCCGCTTGCATCCCGTCGAGGGCTCCTATACGAACTACCTTTTCGAGAAAGGGCAGGACAAGATTCTGAAGAAGGTGGGGGAGGAGGCCGTGGAAACGGTCATTGCTTCCAAGAACATGAACAAGCAGGACGTGCTCTACGAGATGGGAGATCTCTGGTATCACTGCCTTGTGCTGCTCGCTTTCCACAATCTTACGCCGGAGGATCTTTTCACGGAGCTCATGAGCCGCCGCAAAGGCGGGAACTACCACAAGTTCACGGGAAAGACCGGAGAGCGGCCCGATATGTGAGGGTGAGTATATGGAAACCGCGAATAAAAGCATGCTTCAACAATTTCTGGAAGCGACTACATTGGAACAGAGTGCGGTGACGCCTGCATCTGAGGGGAAGGCGCCCCCCTTGGCGGAGAAGCCGTTTCCTCCGGATGCCGTGCGGATTCCCCTCCCGGAGCCGGGGATGCTTCCAGATAGGAATGTGAATTTTCTTGAAATAATAGAGCTGCGTTCCACCCTGCGCCAATACAACGGAGCGTATTTGACCATGGAGGAACTTTCCTATCTGCTTTGGTGTACCCAGGGCGTAAAGATGGTTCTCCCCAATGGGGACAGTCGGCGCAACGTTCCGTCAGCCGGCGGCAGGCATCCTTTTGAAACCTATCTCTACATCAAGAGGGTAGAGGGGCTGAGTCCCGGCTTGTACCGTTTTCTTGCCTTCGAACATGCACTGCTTGCCGAAGCAGCGCTGGATGAAATCGAAGAAGATTTTCTTGCGGCCTTTCGGGCATCCCAGATGGTGGAGAACAGCGCCGTGACCTTTGTCTGGGCAGCAGATGCCCGGCGCATGACCTACAAATTCGGAAACCGCGCTTGCCGCTATCTGTTCCTCGATGCGGGGCATGTCTGCGAAAATCTGTATTTGGCAGGGCAGACGATACATGTGGGCACCTGTGCCATCGGGGCGTTTTATGACGAGAAACTCAACGCAGCGCTCAAGCTGAAGGGAGAAAGCGAGTTTGCCGTATACGGGGCGGCAGTAGGGAAATTTTGAATCAGATGTGAAAAAAATTCAGCATTCGCATGGTCACTTTCTTATCATCATCGTTGCGGTGCTCGAACAGATAGTTCAGGGAATAAGCATAGAAGAAAGACGTGATGGGAACAAAGCGGCGTCCCTTCTTGATATTTCCCCATGTGAGGAGCTTCCTGTGGAGGGCTTTGATGTCCTCCTTGGTGGCTCCATGCTTTTTCATGATGCGCTTCAGTTTGAAATCCTTTTGGCAGTAGTCATAGATCTCATCGAAGAGTTTTTCGTTCTCCAAATTATCTATGTAGGTATGAATGAGGCGGTTTGTCGTTTCCGAGCGCTTCAGGGAATGGTACATTTCCATTGCAACGATGATGAAGAGAAGCAGGCTCAGGATAATCCATATATTCTGTGACATAGGTTTCCTCCACAGAACCTGCTTTGCCTCCAGCCGGTCAGCGGCATGGGTGCAGGGCAGGTTCTCTTAAATCGTTTATCTTCTTGAAACTATAGTTTACCACTTCACAAGGTACCCTCTTCAACTACTATTGTACCTTTTGCGGTGGAATAAAGCAAGATGCGGATACGTCTGCCGAAGCTGTGCAGATTTTCCCCGCAACTGATCCAGGCAGCCAGCATCAGCTGCTAGTGTAAAACTGTAAAAGCAGCACAGCGGAATAAAATAATTCTGCGGTAAATGTTCAGCAGCCTGCATCAATTGAGTGTATTAAGAAAGCATTGAAATTTCGTTTGTTTTCTGATACAATGAAAAAAATTTTCCGCGCAAAAAGAGACGGGCAGGTTA
>DFES01000078.1 GCA_002369175.1 Selenomonadaceae bacterium UBA3796 | reverse complement strand
CCCTCCGGGGGCGGCTTTTTCATTTGCCTGTAACTTGCCTAGCTTCACCTTCTTGAATGCGAAACCCTTGCTGCATAAGGGCTTGACAATTTGCCTGTAACTTGCCCAGCTTCACCTTCTTGAATGCAGTGCCGCCTTTCGTAGGAGGCTACCTTCTCGTCGATGCTTAGTCCTTTACGCTATAGCATTTGCAGATATTCCATGGGAAGTCCCATCTCTTGGTCTATGTTTGCAAGAACAGGAGTCGGAATCTGGCAGCCCATCTTTGCATATGCTTTCTTGAAGTAAAAATTCTTTCCTGTGTGATTGAGGCTCTTTTTATTTCACGCGCTCTTCTCTCCGGTATCTGGTGATGCTGACGACCTTGCCTTTTCCTTTTCCTCTGCCTCCAGCTTTCTGTGGGTTATTCAGGCGTCTTTTTCTCCAGTCGCTTGACACTGGCGGTGGATAGAATGGATCTGAGCTGGGATGCGGCTGCGGTGCGGAGGAACTGGAGCCTCTTGTCTTGGGGCAGCCCCTGCTTGATGTATTCCGCATTGAGGGCTTCGAGGTTGGCGATGACGATGAGCTGGGGAATGGCGGCATTGTCGCGGACGTTCCCTTTCGCCTCTGGGTGCTTCTCGCGCCATTCCTTTGCTGTCATCCCAAACAATGCCATATTGATGATGTCTGCCTCGCTGGCATAGGTCCGATTGGCAAGGTTGGCAGGAATGGTTTCATCTATCAGGAATTCCTTGACGGCATCGGTATGGATGCGGTAGTTGGTTTTGGCGATTTCCCTGCGGGCAGACCAATCGAGGGACAGGCGGTCGCTTTCGTCCTTCTTTAGCCTCTGGTAATCCTTGATGAGATATAGCTCGAACTCGGGGGAAAGCCATGCGGCGAAATGAAAAGCTATGTCGCTGTGGGCGTAGGTTCCGCCATACCTGCCGGAACGGGACTGTATGCCGATGGCGTTGGTGGCAGTTACCCATTTTTTTGGCGACATAAGAAATGCGTTCCGCCCTGCTTCTGCCTTAAACCCCTCGAATTCGAGGGGTTTAAAATCCGGGTTGTTCAATTTCTCCCAAAGTCCCAGGTATTCAATGACATCGCGGAGGCGCATCCAGTTGCAAATCGTCTGGTTTGCGTCTTCGCTTTTGTATTTCGCTATGTCTGTCAAGGATATGTAGTCGGCACCTTCGTTCGACAGCTTGGCGCGGACAGCGATTCCTTTTGCTTCGATGGTTCCGGTCAGCGTAGTCATCTTGCATCCCCCTCAATAATCTGAGCCACTTCCGCCTGTGCCCTGGGGCTTGCGGCGAGGATTTTCCTACCGATAAGGGATGCCGTGTCGGAGCTTCCAGCAGAGGAGACTGATGCCGTCCTTTTCTCTGCCTCGCGCTGGCGGTTCAGCTCCGCATGGAGGGCGGCGGTTTCGGCATCGAACGCCTGCTTCTCCATGGCGGCCTTGACCTTCTCATAGACGGCCATTTCCTCCGTGGTGAAGCCGGCGGAAGCGTCGGGGGAGGTGCGCTTTGCCTTCTCGGCGGCATCGAGCACCATCTTTCGTATATAGGCGCGAAGCTCCTTCGGTGCCTTGATGTAGGATTGGAGGAGGGAACGGTCAAAATCGTCCAGATTCGCATTCTCCAGCAGGAGGGACTCCGCTTCCGGCAGGAACATTTCGCCCTCCCCCGTGCGGAGCCATGCTTCGTTCACATGGAACTCGCGGCAGATGGACATAACCGTTTGGTCAGATGGATTTCTTTTTCCAGATTCTATAAGTGCTATACCGTTCTGTGAAATACCTATGGTATCAGCTAGTCTTTGCTGCGTAAGGTGCTTTTCCTTACGCATTTTTTTTATGCGTACACCTATTGTCATTATTATCACTCCTTTACTTTATAGTATCAAAAAAATAAAACGTAGTCAATAAATTTCTTGTTGACAAACAAAACTTAGTTGTTTATAATAAAAACTTAGTCAATAGAAAGGAGGGACGAAAGATGACAGACAAGGAATTGAGGGAACGCCGCAAGGATACGGAGGAAGTCCTGGAGGATTTCCAGCAACTGCCGATTACGCTCAAGGCAGAGCTCCTGAGGAACATCGCAGGGATTGAGTGGGCGTATCGCGCAGGATATGCGGATGGGCTGAACCGGAAGGAAAGGGAAGCCACGGCATGAGAGGGATTGACTTTCTACTTTCAGCATAGCACAAAAAATTTTTTTATTCCTGTGCCGATGCACAGGAAAGCGGAGGGAAAAACGTGACACGAACCGTAAACACAGGGAACGTATTTTATCGAGCACGTATGCGGGCGGCTGCCGGAAACACGGACTTTGAATCCCGAGCCAGCACGGCAGACATCGTTGGCATCAGTTCCACGAGGCTCTATCAAATCGAGCGCGGGCTTCGGCAGCCGCACCGGGACGAACTGCTCATCATGAGCAAGGAGTACGGCGCACCGGAACTTCTGGAGGAGTACTGCCATACCATGTGCCCCGTCGGATGCATGGCGATGGAACATGATTGAGGAGGAGGATGTGAGAATATGGAGGAAATGCTGCAGAAGATCATCAGCCAAGCAGTTGAGACTGCCATTGCGCCCCTTGTGCAGGAGGTGCGCGAGCTGAGACAGCAGCTGGATGAGGTGAACCACCTCGACGCGCAGAAAATCATGACCGTCGCTGAGGCGGCAGACATGCTCGGGATAACCAGGCAGGCAGTGCAGAAAGCCATGCGTGACAACCGTCTGAAATACAGGACGATCCCGGGACATCGCGGCAGAGTGACAACGCTCTGCTGGATACAGGAGATGCTGGCAACAGCATGAACCGGCAAACCGTGGCAGGCAACATGGCAGGAGGAAAAGGAGAAGGGAAGGAGAGCACAATGACAAGGATTGATTGGAACGTGATGAAAGCGCGGAAGCGCATGCGCCAGAGGAAAGACCGGAACATCATCCAAGGGATGAAAAGAGCAGCCATAGGGGCGGCGTTGTGCGCCGTGGCCGCGCTCTCCCTGGGGGCAGCGGATTCCCGCCCCTATGAGTTTGTCGAAGAAACCTATGTTGTCCAGAAAGGGGACACCCTCTGGACGATAGGCGAGGAGTACATGGCCAAGAACACCTATGGCAGGCGGTATCTGCCTGAGTTCATCCAAGGCATCATCCAAGAGAATGATGAACT
>DFES01000141.1 GCA_002369175.1 Selenomonadaceae bacterium UBA3796 | reverse complement strand
AGCGGCATTTTCGTGAAGATACCTACTTCACGAAAAAATGGATTATATTGCATAATATTTAGAACGTTTCAGCATACTGATCAACCCAATAAAATGAAGGGTTGATTTTTTTATTTTAGGTGATTCTTCACTAGCTCGTTATAAGAGTCAAAATTTGCGACAAATAAAAGATAGAATTTTCCGTAAATTACGGCTAGATGAGAGCAAATGTTCGCTAGTGATATCAAAGGACTTCTATGGAAATAAAAAATCTCCTGCCAGTGGACAGAAGATTTTTTAAACAGGATGGATTTTTATTGGAAATATCGGTGTATCACCTCAAGAACTCCATTATGATCGTTGTCCTTTGTCACATAGCGGCAGATTTCCTTCACTTCCTCTGTGGCGTTACCCATGGCAACAGGCATCCCTGCCAGTTTCAGGATATCCACGTCATTTGGCGCATCCCCTACTGCCACCACTTCTTCCGGCGCAATGTCCAGATGCCCGCAGAGAACCTTTAACCCCTTTGCCTTTGTGATTCCTTTGGGAGACATTTCCAGACCCGTAACCTCGGAGAACATATCGGTCAGATTCAGTGGTCTCAGACGCTCAAGACTGCGCGCCCGAGATTCGACGGATCGATGATAGAGATTGATCTTAACCAGCTCCGCCCCATGCTCCCGTGCATAGGCGGCAAGATCCTCGCTTGTCCTGCAAACCCTTTCGTACATGTCCTGATATATTTCCATGTCGAATTCGTTCATATTCTGTATGTCCTGTGCCCTGCACACGGATTCCCGAACGGTCAGCAGGTGAACCATTGCGCGCTCTGCTTCACCGGCCGCTATGATTTCCAACGATGCTTCTATGGGAAGAGCCTGCAAGAAAATCGGCTGATCCTTTTTGAAATCGTAGACCAGCCCTCCACTGATGGCAATGGCATAGCTGATACCCGACAACTCTTCCCTGTAATCGGAAAGCTCTGCCAGACCGCGTCCGGTGGCCACAACCACATGAATGCCCCGTTCCGTCAGTTCCCGAATGGCAGCAGCCGTCTCTTTCGGAAATCTCTTCTTTGAATCCAGCGTCGTCCCATCCATGTCCAAGGCCAGCAATTTATACCTGTTCTTCACACATTTCCGCCTCCCAATCCATACTCGTAAAAATCCCCCTGTCACCGCTTTGACCTGCCAGCGGTGACAGGGGGATTTTTCGGCATCATCCGGCATCCATCATCCAGCCGTATGATGTTTCTCCGCCTCTATCACGTTCTTCTGATAGTCAAAACACTCCCTCGCAATGTCATTGCTGAGCCAGAGCAGACAAATGAGATTCGGAATGGCCATGAGGCCGTTCATCGTATCCGAGAAATTCCACACGATTTCCAATGTGGTCGTCGCGCCAACAAAAGTGATCAGACTGAAAAGCACACGATAGCTTATGAGAACCTTGCGGCTCTTCACAAGATACTCCAACGCCTTCTCGCCGTAATATTCCCAGCCGAGAATCGTGGAGAAAGCAAACAGACAGAGGGCAACAGATACAATGAGCTTCCCGTAATCGCCGAATACCGTGCTGAAGGAGACAATGGTAAGTTCTGCACCAGAAATGAGTTTCCCCGTAGCCGGATCCGTGATGCCCAGCATGCCGGAAGAAGCAACGACCAGTCCTGTCAGCATGCAGACGATCATCGTATCGAAGAACGTTCCCGTCATGTTCACATAGCCCTGCCTGGATGCGTGATCCGTCCGCGCCGCCGCTGCGGCAATGGGAGCGGAACCGAGACCTGCCTCATTGGAAAACACGCCGCGCGCCACGCCCCACCGCATAGAAGTCAGCATGGAGGCAACAATGGAGCCCCCTACGCCGCCGGCAACGGAATCAACGGAAAAGGCCATGCGGAACATTTCCATGATACCTGCGGGAATGGCGGATATGTTCCCGATAATGACGATGATGGCCGCTACGAAGTAAAACGCCGACATGGCAGGCACAATAACACTGGATACTTTTCCAATGCTGCGAATTCCCCTTATCAGCACAGACAGCGCCAAAACCGTGACGACAGCTCCCGTTGCCCAGGTTGGAATATCATAGCTCGACAAAAGTGCCGCCGAAATGGAATTTGCCTGTGTCATATTGCCGATGCCGAAGGAGGACAGGACAACAAACAGGGCAAAGAGTCCCGCCAGGGTTCGGCCGACAAACTTGTTGCCGATGCCCTTTCGCATGGCATACATGGGACCGCCCGACATTTCCCCCACACTGTTCGTTTCCCGATACTTCACAGCCAATACGGACTCGCCGTACTTTGTAGAAAGTCCGAAAGCTGCGCTGATCCACATCCAGACCAGTGCACCTGGCCCCCCCAGCACCATCGCCGTGCTGACACCGACGATATTGCCCGTTCCCACGGTAGCGGAAAGTGCCGTCATCAGAGACTGGAACGGGGAAATATCTCCCTTATCCTGGCTCCTTGAGCGAAGAATCACCCGTATCGCATACCAAAGGTTTCGCCAGGGAAGAAATTTCAGACGCACGGTCAGAAAAATACCTGTCCCCACCAAAAGAGCCAGCATTACCGGCCCCCATACAAAATCATTCACATCTGCCAATAGCTTAGAAAAATCCATATCATAGCCAACCCCCTACACCCACAACTCCTGCGAAAAGTCCCTTTCTCTGAAACGCTTAGGGCGCCCCGGGGCTGCCCATGCATCTCCGAAGCGTCCATCGTTGACGTTCATGCGTATTAGTATAATAAACAATCCGCCTTTTGTAAATACCTGCGATTGTCTGTATACATCATGTATGGCAGGATGGGGTTTTTCTCCATGTCCTATTGCCATTTGGAAGGGAGTTCGTTATACTATTTTTTCGTAGGGAAGGCTCTTGCGTGCTCTGCCTATACCACGGACGGCACGGACAAACAAGAACCGTTTTTCCTTCGCACGTATAGAGTAGAATACTGCCATAATGGATGGATGCTAAACAAGGGGGACTTAAAATGTACAAAATCATCGCATGCGATTTGGATGAGACGCTTTTGGGCAGGGACCACAAAGTGAGCCAGCGCAATCGGGAAGCCATCAGCGCCGCCCGGGCAAAAGGCGTAAAATTTGTTCTGTCCACCGGCCGCGGCTTTTCCTCTGTCCAGG
>DFES01000167.1 GCA_002369175.1 Selenomonadaceae bacterium UBA3796 | reverse complement strand
AGGGGGAATGTGGCAATGAATCTAAAGGAAGCCTTTCAGGCGCAGAATAAAATCAGTGAACTGATGTCGTACATTATACGCTATCTGTCCGATTCGGACAATGTGATGACCATCACGGAAAAGCACCTCCGCAGCAAAGCTCTGGCAGGGCAACAGGATGAAAGCGTGGATGTCAGCCGTAAGGACGAGGAGGCCTTTGATGTAGGAAAACTGCTTGCCGTGTGGCAAGAGCTTATGGCAGAGAAGGAGCGCCTTGGTTCCGCTATCGGCAAAGCCAAGGCCGGCATGGACTTCAACCTTGATGCCGCTGTGGACGGAAACAAGAGCCGTAGGGCTTTCCTTTCCATGCTTCAGGGGCTTGCCAACCGAAAAAGCAGTCATGAACTCCAAAAGGGCGAGGGACGGGGCTATGTGTTCAACAACGACGGCAACCAGACATCCTACTGCTACGATATCGACCGCATCCTGACTATCGACTACGACCGGAACAAGGTTCGCGCCATGGTAAAGGAGTTGAATCGCGCCTCGGATGAGGTATCCATTAAGATTGATGAGGCTTTGCTTCAGACACAGGTGGATTTTGCGCCGAAATTTGATTTAGCTGGGGAGAATCCGTTTATTCTCGAGGAACTGATGGGGAAATAATCTATGAGCGGCGGTCGGCGAGAGAATGCAGTATCTGCTTCGCCGACACAAGGCCGTTCTTGGCTGTCGCAGCCGCTTGAGCAGGGACAGGCATTGGAGGGACTTCGGTTCAGGTGTGGATGAACTATGAGCCCACACGAAAACGAAAAGAATGGCCGAGAGCCGTCTTGATAATGATGAGATGGAGGCACAGAGAGCCTGTGAGCAGTTGGCTCAAAATCTCTACCGCCAGTACGCATCATCGACATCGTGCTTACGCCATTCGTCCTTGCGTCATACCGACATTTCGGACAGACACCAATTCGTAGCTACGCTTCGCCGATGGGAGAAGGTTCCCTTGATGGGAACGAAAAACCTCGCTTGCACCATTCGCTCGTGCAATTGCACGTGCGAGTGGCAATAGAAGGAACTTTTGTGGCTGTCTCTGCTCAAACGGCTGATGTGGATAAGAATTATGGACTCAATGGAAGTGGGGGACATTTCTGCCTCGTTACACACCCATGCCGAGCTTTTCCAAAAGTTCGGCATCTTTTATTTCCTCCATATCCTTAAACAGCGCCACTTGCAAGTAAGCATTCGCCCGTGAGCAGCCCACGTAGAAAATGCGCCTGCTGAGTTCGCTATCCATTTCGCTAAAACGAAAATCCACAATCAAGACAGCCTGCGCTTCTAAACCCTTGAATTTGCGAATGGAGGTAAACCATACCTTGTTCGGCTCTCGCTTTTCGGATAGCGGTATCCCGGCAAGGGAGGCAACTTCGTGGAGCGGGTTTGATTCGGTGCGATGGATACTGAGGATCGCGATATCCTCAACCTTAAGACCGTTTTTCATCATAGCTTTGACGAAATTGGCGGCTATGGATTGAAGCTCTTTCCCGTTCTTATAGATAAAACTTTTCGGCGTGTTGCCGTGGATATCGTTGATGTAGCTTTCTTCCCGTACCGGCACAAGACCGCTGATCAGCTGCGCGATTTCCGAGGTGTTGCGGCAGTTCCGATAAAGCACCAGACGGCAGTCGGCATGTTCATCGATCCATGTGGACGGCTCTTTCTTCATGATTGCCTGGTTGCGATCGTAAAAGGTATAGAACACGCCGCCGGAAATTTCCATGAGATAGGACAGATGTTCCAAAAGTGTGTCAGACAAATCTTGCGCCTCGTCCACGATGATATTGGGATATGGCCAGAGACTGTCATCATATTCCGTATCGAGATATTCTTCAAATGCAGCCACGATTTTATCAATGGGAATATCCTCTCGTCCTAGGATTTCTTGCCCAAGGGTGCGGACGTTGTGAAAGGTGATATACTCATCCTGGGGATAGGCTTTTCGTAGGGATTCCAACAGGAATTCATTGAAGCAAAGGTACAGTGTTTTCTTTCTCAAGCGGGAAAGAATCCGAGCCTTTTCCACAGCGAGAAGGGTTTTCCCTGTACCTGCCGGGCCGTGTATGGCGGCCGTGGGCTGTTCTCCCAGAAATTCCAGGATAGCCGATTGTTGATTGGTCATGCGGACATAATGTTCGCTATTCTCTCGGATGATGCTGCTGATTGCCGGAGCAATGCGGAAGCTTGGCATAAGGATATCTATCACTTGGGCAAACTGAGCCGGGAGCAGCTCTGTCTTTCCGGCATTCAGATTTTCCTTCCAGAAAGCAAATACCCTCTTGAGTCCTTCTTCGGGATGCTCCAAGTTGGTTTCGTCAAGGAGTATGGCAGGGGCTGCCGATGGCGGCAGGGGAAGCTTCCTGTCCAGCACCACAGAGGTAAACCAGGCTGCACGACCGACAATGGGGCGCGAGGGCGGATTCGGCAGCCGATGTCGGAGCAGATTGACGATATGGTGCTGGCTTTCTGCCGCCTGCCCCAAGGGGTCAATGACTTTTTCTTCTCCTGTGCGGCGGTTGATCTGTATCCAATTGCCCTCACGGTAGGCGATCCCTCCGGCTTTGACTTCGATGGCAAGGATGCCGAGTGCCGGATGAAGGATAACGAAATCTGCTTCGCCTTCACTGCGGCGCTGCTTTTCGTTGCCAAGCCAAACGAAGGAGTGAAACACGGTGTATTGGTCAGAAAGTCCTTTCCGCAGGGCCTCATAGACGACCTGCTCGCCGTCGCTGCCGTGGAAGTTCTTGTCAATGGTGGGGTAGAATTTTGCCATATAGAACCATCCTTCATTTCCATAATAATTGCCCGATATGCAGCCTCTGCGCTGTCGTCGTCAGCCGCCATATCGCGAACCATTATTTTTCTTTCCAATCCTGTCCGACATTTCCTGTCTCGCGCACTTCCTTGGCGGCTTCGTCCATGCGGTCGAAGGTTTGGGCAATGCCGGTGCTGTTGTGGGCGTAATTTACGGCGTGGCGGGCGCTGATGCCGATGGATCCTGCCTCAGCTATGGAATCGATGTTGGCTCCCATGAAAATGTAGTTCCAATGGTAGTCCTTCGTTGTGGCTTCAATCAGTGCCTTCACAGAGGCCTTGTCGTATTCCTTGCTGTTGTTTTCCATTCCGTCGGTCATGATCATGAACAGGACGGTTCGTTTGGCAGGGCAGATGCCTTCTCGTTCCATCCTGCCTGCGGTATCCATGATGGTTCTGCCGATGGCATCCAGCAATGCTGTCATGCCGCGGGCGTAGTATTCCTCGGAGGTCATTTCAGGAACTTCCTTTATATTGGCGGCCTCCACGATTTTATCATACTTGTCATCGAACAGTACGGTGGTGACCTCGGCACTTCCCTTTGCGTTCCTTTGCTTCTCGATAAAGGAATTGTAGCCGTTGATGGTGTCGTCCGCAAGCTTCCTCATAGAGCCGGAGCGATCCAGTATGCAGATGATCTGCACGGGCTCGGAAGAAGTCCTGTCGCAGTCCGCTGTGTGTGTGTGCATGGGAAGTACACGCTGTCCGTCTGTCCGGAGAGGCGCTTCCCCGGAAGAGGGCAAGGGCTGCGCCGCGCATGCGATGTTGACCGACAGCAGAACCATGAAACAAAGAACAAGAACTCGGAACATAAAAAAAGCCTCCTTTTACTGACTCCTAAATTTTTAGTATTTTCTGCGTGATTGCTTTTTTCAAATTATTTATGTTATGATTGTAAACGACAGGGAAGAAAAAAGCAAGTCTCTTATAGTATAACGCCTTCCCACCGGCGTTATTTTCTATTTATTTTATTTCGTGATGTAGGATATTTATGTACATGTGTCGAATAGTCGAATATACGTGAAGTACAGTTTCGGTATATCAACGGTGTTTGGCCTGTTCTGGCCGATGAAGGTGAGGAGTGTGACATATGAATCTGTTACGGAAAGCAGCTGCCGTGTCCTGTGTGGCATTATCGATGATTGCCTTGGCAGGATGCGGATCCCAGGGCAGTTCCTCCGGGAAGGTTTTCTTTTCGGCGCATGCGGATGCAACCGACTATACGGGGAAGCTCTACAATGGTGTTAAGGCGAAAGCCGGTGCTGCAGGGACGGAGGTGGAATTCCTGAATGCCAACGGCGATGCCAATTTGCAGATCGACCAGATCTATGGAGCCATCGACCAGAAGCCTGCAGCGCTTATCGTGCTTGCTGTGGATGGGGATGCCGTGATTCCCGCAGTGGAGAAGGCGAACGCGTCGGGAATCCCGGTCATTGCGACGAATCGCGACCTCAACGGAGGGAAGTTTGCCAAGGTCATGTCGGATGAGCGGCAGGCAGGCCGCCTGCAGGGGGAATATATGGCAAAGCATCTTCCGCCGGATGCCAAGATCGTCTATTTGATGGGGGAGTCGAGCCAGAGCAGTGCGGTGCAGCGATGGGAAGGCTTCAAGGAAGCCTGTCTCGACAAGCGCCGTGATATCCAGCTCCTGGCTAAGGCGGACGGCAAGTGGAACGAGTCGGAAGGACTCAAGTACATGACCCTTTGGATGCAGGTATTCCCAAAGATTGATGCGGTGATTGCCGGCAACGATAACATGGCGCTGGGCGCGATGAAGGCGCTCAAGGCAGCGAACCGCAGCCAGGGTGTTTTGATTTCCGGAGTGGATGCCATGGACTATGCCGTTGCGGCAGTGGCGGCGGGAGATATGTCGCAGACGGTCAAGCAGGATGCAGAGAAGACGGTGGACGCCATCAACGGACTCCTGCAGAATGCCCTGTCGGGAAGTGTTCCAACGGATGATGTGAAGATACCCTTCACGGAAATCACGAAGGATAATGTTGCGCAGTTCAAATAAGGGGGAAGGATGCGATGAATCATCTGAGTGTAAAGGTGAAGATTTTGCTGCTGGCCGTTATCATGCTGCTGATTACCTGTCTGGTAGCCGCAGTAGGGATTTTCTCGAATTCCCAGGCGAAGCAGTCATTGGATGATATGTATAACTATAACCTCATGACGACTCAGTATCTCAATGATGCAAACAATCAGCTTCTCAACATCGTGTCGGATGTGTCCTATATCCAGCAGCAGAATTTCACGGTGGAGAACCGCAAGATTCTGTTGGAGAACATTGAGAACAAGCTGAAGATCATGGCTGAGGATGTGGCAAAGGTCAAGGAGATTGACCGGAGTCAGCGCGCCCAGGAGACCATTGCGGTTCTGGAGAAGAACCTGGCGGATTTCTCTGCGAAGGTCAAGGCAACGGAAAGCCTGGGTATGAGCGTGGAGGACAAGGCAAAGATTCTTGAAAATCTTTCGGGGGCCAGCGCCATCAGTGCAAGTCTTTCAATCTTGACGCCGGACAATGTGCTGCAGGGAAAATTGCTCTTTGAGGAGAATAATGCGGCCTATGACCGTGCCATCAAGATCTTCATGGGGATCATCCTCCTTGGGATTCTCATCGGTGTGGCGGCAGCTACGATCATAGCCCGCAACATTGCAGACCCCTTGAGCGAGTCTGTGCGCCAGTTGGATGCGGTGGCAAACGGCGACCTGACGCAGAAGATTCCGCCGGAGTTGGGCGAACGGCGCGACGAGGTGGGAAGTATGGTGCAGGCTCTGCAGAAAATGCAGGGTGCGCTGAGAAGTGTGCTGAAAGAGGTTCAAAACGAAGCGGACAAGAGCGCAGATATGGTGCAGGAAGTCCAGCAACTCGTAGGCGAGCTCAACGACAGCACCCAGGACATGTCCGCAGCTACGGAAGAGATGGCGGCAGGCATGGAGGAGACGGCGGCATCCACTTCGAATCTGCAGCACTTGAGCGATACGATTGGCGATCGGATTCGGGAGAATGCGCAGGAGGCGCAGGAGAGCGAGGAGTATACGGATCAGGTTGCAGAGCGGGCCACCCGCCTGCAGACGACCATGGCGCAGTCTTCCGGCGAGGCGACGAGGGTATACACTGCCACGAAGACAGCGGTGGAAGATGCCATCGAGTCCGCGAAGGTCGTGGAGCAGATCAATTCGCTGACGGGTGATATTACGGAGATCGCGGAGCAGACGAATCTTCTGGCGCTCAATGCAGCCATTGAGGCGGCTCGCGCCGGGGAGCACGGACGCGGCTTCGCGGTTGTGGCCGATGAGGTCAGGAAGCTGGCAGAGCAGTCCCATGATACTGCGGTGAACATCCACTCCCTGACGGAAAAGGTGACGAGTTCCGTGCAGAACCTCTCCACGGGAGCCTTTGGTCTCTTGAAGTTCATGGAAGAAAATGTGTCCAAGGACTATGAGCTCATCAACGAGACAGCAGTCCAGTACAGGGATGATGCGGATTATCTGCGGGGATTTGCCAGGAAGAGCAACACCACATCCCAGGAATTGGCGGATTCCGTTGTGACGATGAACAATGCCATGGAGGAGATTGCGAAGGCAACCCATGAAGGTGCCATGGGCAATACCACCGTTGCGGAGAAGGTCACACTGGTGGCGGAGAAAGCCAACGATATCCTGGCGAAGATCAACATCTCCCAGCAGGGAGCGGAGAACCTCAAGAAGCAGGTTGCGAAATTCAAGGTTTGAAGCTCGCATCTCTGCGGGGGCGCGAGTATAGGATAGAGAGTGCTTGAAACGATAACATAAATAAGGTGGGGTTAGCAATATGTTGAAGAAGACGAAAATCATTTGTACGCAGGGGCCGTCTACGGAGAAGCCGGGAGTTGTGGAAGCTCTGATTGAAAATGGAATGAATTGTGCGCGTTTCAACTTCTCCCATGGGGATCATGAGGAGCACATCCGGCGCATCAATATGGTGCGTGAAGCGGCGAAAAAGACGGGGAAGGTGATCTCCTTCATTCTCGATACGAAGGGGCCGGAGATGCGTCTTGGCGAGTTCAAGGATGGAGCGGTCATGCTGGAGAAGGGAAACAAGTTCACCCTGACCTATTCCGATGAGCCGGGGGATGAGACCCATGTTTCCGTGAACCACAAAGGGCTTTATACGGAAGTGAAGCCGGGGGATACCTTGCTTCTTTCCGACGGTCTGGTTGCCCTCAAGGTGGATGCCATTCACGGAAAGGATATCGAGACCACGATCCAGAACAGCGGCAAGATGAGCACACGCAAGCGCGTGGCTGCCCCCGGTGTCTCTCTCGGCCTGCCGCCGATTTCCGAGCAGGATGAGAAGGACATCATCTTCGGCTGCCAGCAGGATATGGATTTCGTTGCGGCATCCTTCATCCAGCGCCCGGAGGACGTGCTTGCCATCCGCAAGCTCATCGAGGCGAATCACGGGCATATGGAAATCATCCCGAAGATTGAGAATCTGGAGGGCGTAAAGAATTTTGACAAGATTCTCGAGGTTTCCGACGGCATCATGGTTGCCCGCGGCGATCTCGGCGTTGAGGTTCCGGCGGAGGATGTGCCCCTCATTCAGAAGGAAATCATCAAGAAGTGCAACAAAGCGGGCAAGCCGGTCATTGTCGCTACACAGATGCTGGAGTCCATGACGGACAATCCCCGGCCGACCCGGGCAGAGGTTTCCGATGTGGGCAATGCAATTCTTGACGGAACGGATGCCATCATGCTTTCCGGTGAGACAGCCAGCGGGAAATATCCGGTGGAGGCCGTTGCTACCATGAACCGCATCGCGCAGCGCATGGAAGCGTCTCTTGGCTATAAGAGCATTTTCATGGAGCAGGGGATCGAGCATTTGCAATCCCGCACCCGCGCGGTTGCCCATGCCACGGTGCAGATGGCCTACGAGCTGGATGCCACAGCCATCATTACGCCGACGGAGTCCGGCTATACGACGGAAGTCGTTTCCAAGTATCGTCCGAAGGCTGCCATCGTTGCCTATACGCCGAATGAGCGGGCGCTTCGTCATATGAACCTGCGCTGGGGCGTCTATCCGATGCTGGGCAAGCAGTGGGACAATAACTCCGCGATGACGATTGCTGCAGCGGAGGCCGCTCTTGTGAACGGCTATGTCCGGGTTGGCGACTGCACGATCGTCACTTCCGGCATCAAGACCGAGGACGGCAACACGAACTCCATCCGCGTATACACCATCTGATGTATCATCCCCTGAGCATAGACGCTTGGGGGATTTTTGTATGGAGGATTTTTTGCATTTTCATAGAATTAAATAGTTGTCGGGAGAGATATTTGTTCTTAGAATGGGGGAGATATTCATGAAAAAAATGATGCTGCGGACGATGGCAATGGTATTGCTGTGCATGATGATGACGGCAACGGTTTTTGCTTCGAATGCGGAAAAGGTTGCGAAGGAACGGGCAGAGATTGACGCGCTGTCAGCGAAGGCACTGCAGAATCTCTATGAGAAAATGCCTTCGGCGGAGCGTGTGATCGACAATTGCTATGCCTATGCTACGCTGAGCAACACCGGCATAAAGCTCGGGATTTTTGGAAGCGCACATGGGCGGGGGCTTGCGGTGAACAATGCGACCGGAGAACAGGTCTACATGCGGATGGAGGAAATGGGAGCCGGCATTGGCATCGGGGTGAAAGAGTATGACCTGATTTTCGTTATCGGCACGGAGGCGGCCTGGAACTCCTTCATTTCCGGTGATATCAAATTCGGCGGATCTGCAGAGGCATCGGCAAGCGATGGCTATGCGGGCGGAGCCATAGAAGGCGCATCCATGGCGGCAGATGGAATCTGGGTATACCAGATGACGACGAAGGGGCTTGCCCTGGAGGCCTCCATTAAGGGAACGAAGATCTATGCGGATAAGAAATTGAACGGAATGTGAGGGACATTTTCCTTGCAACGCCCCATCCATTGATATATCATGGATGGGGCATTCGATTTTCTGCAGCAGGGGTGATGGTATGGAATTCGTTTTGAAATGGAGGTCTTTATGAAACTTGTTCTTTTGGGTTTGTATTTTGCTGTTTTGATCGGCATCGGGCTTTATTGCCGAAAGCATGCTACGAATGTGGATGGATTTGTTCTGGGAGGCAGAAATGTCGGTCCATGGCTGACGGCATTTGCTTATGGGACATCCTACTTTTCTGCGGTGGTATTCATCGGCTATGCAGGGCAGTTCGGTTGGAAGTATGGGATTGCAGCCACCTGGGCCGGTATCGGGAATGCACTCATCGGCTCGCTTCTCGCCTGGTTCATTCTCGGCCGGCGCACTCGCATTATGACACGTCATCTGGATACTGCCACAATGCCGCAGTTCTTTGAGAAGCGTTTTGGAACACCGTCTTTGAAAATCGGTGCATCCATTATCATTTTCATCTTTATGATACCCTATACGGCATCGCTCTACAACGGACTTTCGCGTCTTTTCGGCATGGCGTTCAGCATCGATTATTCCGCTTGTATTTGTCTGATGGCGGTGCTGACTGCGGTTTACGTCATTGCCGGCGGATATATGGCAACGGCAATCAATGATTTTATTCAGGGAATCATTATGCTCATTGGCATCGTCGCTGTGATTGCTGCTGTGCTGGAGTCGAAGGGCGGTTTTTTGATGTCCCTTGACGGTCTTGCCAGAGTCACGGATGAGAGCGTGGCATCGACACCGGGCATCTTCGCTTCCTTCTTCGGCCCGGATCCTCTGAACCTTCTGTTCGTGGTCATCCTGACTTCCCTTGGCACATGGGGGCTTCCGCAGATGGTGCAGAAATTCTATGCCATTAAGGATGAGCAGGCGATACAGAAGGGGACGATTATCTCCACGCTGTTTGCCGTGGTGGTGGCAGGCGGATGCTATTTCCTCGGAGGCTTTGGACGGCTCTTTTCCGATCCGGCGGCTGTGGCCGCAGGAGGCTTTGATTCCATTATTCCTACCATGCTTTCGGGTCTTTCGGCGGGAATGATTGCCCTTATCGTTATCCTGGTGCTCTCTGCTTCTATGTCCACCTTGTCTTCTCTGGTCATTGTATCGAGTTCCACGTTGACGCTGGATCTGCTCAAGGACAACTTCATCCGGAATATGAGCGAGGGAAGCCAGGTTCTGGTCATGCGGCTTCTCATTGTGGTGTTCATTGCCATTTCCGCTGTCCTTGCCATGGTGCAGTATAAGAGTTCGGTGAATTTCATCGCCCAGCTCATGGGGATTTCCTGGGGAGCTATGGCAGGCTCCTTTCTCGCGCCCTTCATGTATGCGCTTTATTCGAAGAAGGTCACGGCACTTTCCTGTTGGGCATGCTTTGTGTTCAGCTGCGGACTGATGACGGCGAACATTCTCTTTCGGCCGGAATTTCCGACCCTTCTGCAGTCTCCTATCAACAGCGGAGTTGTCGCCATGCTGGCAGGGCTGGTTCTGGTTCCCGTGGTTAGCATGTTTACCCCCAAGCCGGATAAAGAACTGACAGATTCCGCATTCTTATGCTATGAAGAAGAGATTCTCGTGCCGCGCAAGACAGCGTTGGGCAAGAAATAAGAAAAACAGCCGCCGGCAAAACTGCCGGCGGCTGTAGCATGTTGTGCCAAAGGGGAGCACAACATACAGGTATATCTACTATGTTTTTTGAGTATATCACATATGCCGGAACATAGCAAGAAGAATCTTCAGAAAGAAAAAATCTTTTGTTTGAGGTAGGAAAATGGTGGGATGACAGGGAATACATACATTTATACTAGAG
>DFES01000076.1 GCA_002369175.1 Selenomonadaceae bacterium UBA3796 | reverse complement strand
GGGGGATATGTTCTGTCCTTTTCCCGCGGACAAGATGAAAGCTGGAAGCCGGGAAATATCGCTTACTGGTTGAAATATTACCGGCAGCCAAGCGCGACTTACATCAGCCATACGATGAACGGCATGGCGGATCTCATGAGTGCGGATGCATCTCCTGACAGGGGCGGATTCCAGGGGATCGGCATCGGATGGAATTATACGGTCAACTCCAACCTGTTTTTGGCGCTGGAGTATTACAGGCTGCGGGATTTGAGCACCGGAGTATACAGCAATACGATTTGGGGTGCTTTGACGGGCTATTTCCAGGATAAGACGGAGTAGACGAAAGGGTGGTTGAAAGATATGGGGATTTTGCAGGCATTGAAATCGGGTGCGTCAAAACTCGCTGTGGTGGGTCTGGGGTATGTCGGGCTCCCGCTGGCGGCGGCTTTTGGGAAACATTTTCCCGTCATAGGTTTTGACCAGAATGAGAAGAAAATAGAGTCCTATCGAAAGGGAATCGATGTTACGGGAGAAGTGGGGGATGAGGCTCTTCGGGAGACCTCCGTAGACTTTACCACAGATGCCGCGAAGCTTTCCGAGGCCCGGTTTTTGATTGTGTCGGTACCTACGCCCATCAACGGGGATAAGACGCCGGATCTCGATCCCGTGAAATCCGCTACCCGTACGGTGGGAAAATACCTGGTACCCGGAAGCATCGTTGTATATGAGTCCACGGTTTATCCCGGCGTAACGGAAGATATCTGCCGCGTGCTCCTGGAAAAGGAGTCCGACCTCGTCTGCGGGCGGGACTTCAAGATTGGCTACTCGCCGGAACGCATCAATCCCGGGGACTGGAAGCATCGCCTGCAGAACATCGTGAAAATCGTATCGGGAATGGATGAGGAGTCACGGGCGGAGATTGCCTCTGTTTACCGTCAGGTCATCCATACGGTCTACGAAGCGCCGAGCATAAAGGTAGCAGAGGCGGCAAAGCTTGTGGAAAATGCACAGCGCGATATCAACATCGCTTTCATGAATGAGCTTTCCATGGTGTTTCACCGCATGGGAATCGATACCAACGAAGTTGCAAAGGCCATGGACACGAAGTGGAATGCTCTTGGCTTTCGGCCGGGACTGGTGGGGGGCCATTGCATCGGCATAGACCCTTATTATTTCATATATGAGGCGGAGAATCTCGGCTATAACTCCCAGATCATTGCCGCCGGCCGCCGCATCAACGACAGCATGGGAAGCTTCGTTGCGCAGGAGATCGTGAAGGCAATGATCCGTACCGGCATCGACGCCAGCAGGGCAAAGGTATTTCTGCTGGGCATGACCTTTAAGGAGGATTGCCAGGACATACGAAATTCTCGGGCAGTGGATGTCTATTCCTGTCTGAAGGAATATGGCGTCCATCCACAGGCGGCAGATGTCATGGCTGACCCGGAGGAGTTCTGGCAGGAATACGGGATCCGCCTGGTGGAGCGTTCCGCTATTTCCGATGCGGATTGCATTGTTTTTCTGGTGGCGCACGAGGAATACCGGAAGCTGCATCCGGAGGACATTGACCGCCTGTACGGGCGCAGCGAGAACCGGGTTCTTGTGGATGTGAAATCCATGTATTCCCGTCGGGAATTCGAGGAGAGAGGGTATTCTTACTGGAATTTGTAAGGAACTGTGAAGGAATGAACGGTTTTCAAACAAGGAGAGGATGAAATGAGCTACAAGAAGCTTGGCATTGTTGTTCTCCTGGTTTTGGCTGTTGTCATAGGAATATTGATTTATGTTCGGGACCATGTGATCGAGCAGCCGCATCCAGCCATTGACATTACGGACTTGAGCGAGACTTATCAAGCTGCGGAGGAGATTGCGGCGGCCGAGGCTGCGAGAGAAAAAACGGATAACAAGCCGGCGGAGGTGGTCACGCCCCTTCCGGGGGATGTACCTGCTGTGGCCATTCTGTTTGACGGATTGCCGGAGCGTCCCCTGGCGGCGAGGTTTATCGATGTGCTTGCGAAACACAAGGTGCCGGCAGTATTCTTTGCGGAAGGCACGAATGCGGTGGATCAGCCGGAGACCATCCAGCTCATCCGTGATGCGGGACAGGAGTTGGGAAATTATACCTTTGTGGGGGTCACGGGGCTGGACAAGCAGCCGGTGGAGGAGCAGATCATCCAGATCTGTCGTGCACAGAAGGTGCTTGTCATGCTGTCCGGTTCTTCTCCCCAATTTTTCCGTGGGCCGAAGCTCCAATACGGTGATGAAATACTGAAAAGCGTGAAAGCGGCAGGGATACCCTATGCGGTCAAGGAAAATGTCAGAGTCCGGATGGAGGCCATCACGAATCCGGAGGCAGCGGTTCCCTATGCGGCCTCCATTCCCTTCGGCAGCATTCTCGCGATTCCCATTGCACATCCTGTGGAGCCGATAGCGGTGGCTCTCGTAAAGGCGGCGGAGAATAAGCCGGCAGTGGACATGAAACCCACCATCAAGGATGACAATGCCGTCAAGGTGGCAGTGGAAGCGGATATGGCAGACAAGCTGGACTGGCTCCTGACTGCACTGGAGAGCCGGGGCATTCACTTCGCTCCCCTCGGACAGTTCCGCAAGATCCACTATATTCCGTCCATCCCTCTGCCGAAGGAAGGTGAATGAGTATATGGCTGAGAACAAGAAGGAGGACAAGGATGTCCTCTATCAGATGAAAACAGACCGCCGCCTGCTGTCCTATGTGCCGGATCGGACGGGAATGCGCTCCAATCATGACCGCCGCGGTGAACGGAGGAAGCTTGGTTCATCCTCCAGCTATGAGCAGTATGAGCGGGAAGATGCCTTTGGACGAAGATACCTCGTGGATTATGACGTGGAAATTTTCTTCAAGGTTCGTGGAACGCAGGGAACGGTGCATGGGAAGGCCGTGGATATCTCCACGACGGGCATGCTGCTGAAGCTGGACTCGGAAAAGGATGCCGAATTGCTGAAGAACGTGAGGAGGGTTCAGCTCTCTTTCGAGATCACGCCGGGTTCCATGCCGGAAGGTTACGAAATGGAGATATCGAGGCTCGGCGCAAAGATCATCCGCGTTGCACAGAACTGGCAAGGGGACAATATCTGCGGGCTGTCCTTTGAGATCGGCCTGGCGCAGTATGCTGCGGCGAAACGTCAAAATTACCTGCTGTTTGGCTCTGCCTTTTGCCTGCTGGTCATCACCCTGGTCATTGTGCTCATGCGCGCGGAATCTGTTATTTATTTCAAATTCAATCGCTGGCTTTACCTGTACAGCATCATCGCAGCTGTGTTTCTCCTGTCGCGTTATTTTTTCGCCATCTTTTACCGACCGGTGAAAATCGACCCGAATTACACGCCGGGGGTAACGATTATCATCCCGTGCTTCAACGAAGAGGAATGGATCAAGCGGACAATCTACAGCTGCGTCAATCAGGACTATCCCGTGGACAAACTGCAGATCATCGTGGTGGATGACTGCTCGAATGACCACTCTCTGGAAAAAATACAGGAAGCCATTGATGAGCTGGAAGCTTCGGATACCGCAGACGGAGCCTACCGTGTTTCAGAGCGCGTCAGCTGGGTGAAGCAGCCCATGAACATGGGAAAGCGGGATGCCATGGCTGCAGGCGCCAGACTGGCCAAGCATGAACTCTTGGTCTTTGTCGATTCCGACAGTTTCCTCGATCCCTTCGCCGTAAGGCACATTGTCCAACCATTCAAGGACGAGGATATGGGAGGCGTTTCCGGAAGGACGGACGTTGCCAATACCTACACGAATGCGCTCACCCGGATGCAGTCGGTTCGGTATTACATCGCGTTCCGCATCATGAAAGCCGCTGAGGGCTACTTCGATGCTGCGACCTGTTTGTCGGGACCGCTTTCCTGCTACCGCAAGGATTTGGTGCTTCGCTACTCCGAGGCATGGCTGAACCAGCAGTTTTTGGGACAGAGGGCGACCTTTGGCGATGACCGCAGCATGACGAATTTCATTCTGCGTTACAATCGGACAACGTACCAGGATACGGCGGTTTGCATGACCATTGTGCCTCATTCCTATCGCATGTTCCTGAAACAGCAAATGCGCTGGAAGCGTTCATGGCTCAGGGAATCCCTCATTGCGGCTCGCTATATGTGGAAGAAGGAGCCCTTCATGTCCTTGAGTTTTTACATGGGTTTGGTGGTTCCCATTGCAGCGCCGATTATTGTGCTTTACAATCTGATTTATGTTCCTGTCATGCACCGCGTTTTTCCCACGACATTTCTTGTGGGAATGTGCATGATGATGCTTTTGATGAGCATGGCCCAGCTCTTCCTGCGGCGAAGCACTACATGGATCTTTGGCATGTGGTTCTGCATTTACTATGAGGCAGTGCTTCTCTGGCAGATGCCCGTGGCGTGGTTTACCTTCTGGAAGTCCACATGGGGGACAAGGCTGACGCCTGCAGATCTGGAAGAGTTGGAGAAGGAGCGCAAAAAGAAGGAGAAAAAATCATGATGCGCGGGGAGCAAAAGGATGAAAGAACCCGGGCGCTCGGGGATCGTGCCTTTACCCGGCGCAAGAACCGATGGAAGATCCTCCGAACGATTCTTGAGGTCATTGTCGTGGGAAGTATCGCGCTGTCTCTCTACCGCCTTTTTTTCGTCCATCAGGAATATCATCCCTATGACGCGTCCCTGCTGTCCTTCGAGTCGGAACACACGGGATTCATCGCCCTGTCCTATTTCGGCGTGGACAGGAACGGCGATACCTCCACCCGCATCGGGCATGCCCAGCTCAGGAAGCATCTGCAGGCGCTGAAGGAGCAGGGATATGTTACCATTACCCAGAAGGACATTGAAGATTACTATCTTCATGGGAAGCCTTTGCCACGCTGGTCCCTCTATCTCATGTTTGAGGATGGGCGCCGTGATACGGCGATCCTGGCGCAGGATGTCCTGGAGGAGCTGAACTACAAGGCAACCATGATGACCTATGCATCCAATCTTCTCACCCATGATCTCAAATTCCTGCAGCCGAACGAACTGTTGGAGCTAAAGGATTCCTCCTTTTGGGAGCTTGGGACAAACGGTTTCCGGCTGGAATACATCAATGTGTTCGATCTGTACGGGAACTATCTTGGGGAACTGGATCCCTTGCGCTACGCCCAGCTTCAGCCATATCTCGGAAGGAATTACAACCATTACCTCATGGATTACATCAGGGACAGGCATCATGTTCCGCGGGAAAGCTACAACCACATGAAGTCCCGGATATCATACGATTACAGGCGCATGAAGGAACTGTATGAGGAACATCTGGGAACGCTGCCGCAGGCGCATATACTGATGCACAGCAATACGGGGCGTTTCGGAAACAACCGCGATGTCAGCGCAGTCAACGAGAGATGGATCCGGGAGCTGTTCCCGATGAATTTCAATCGGGAAGGCTACTGTCTGAATCTGCGGAACAGCAGCATTTACGATCTCACCCGGATGCAGCCGCAGCCCTATTGGCCCATCAATCATCTGCTCATGCGCATCAAATACGATATCGATCAGCCCATCGAGTTTCTTTCCGGGGATGTGAAACGCCAAGAGGGGCTAAAACTTTTGGAAGGCGCTGCAGAACTGGAAGAGGAGACCTACATTCTGACCTCGCTGCCCACCGGCAGAGGTCTTGCGCGAATCGATAACACAGAGGAGCTCAAGGATGTGGGGTTATCCGTGCGGCTCAGGGGAAATGCCTTCGGCGCGCAGCAGATTTTTCTGCGTTCATCAAAAGACCTGGCCTCTTTTATCTGCGTGGAATTGGTCAATGACCAGCTTCTTGTGTTGGAATCCGGTAACGGGCAGAAAAAGGAACTCTACCGGGAAAAGATTCCGGTGCTTTTGGGCGAGCGTATTCTTTCCGTGGAAGAGCATCGGAAGGAGACTGAGGTTCAGGAAAATCTGACATTTTCCAGGTATGCGGAGTCGGAGGGGCAGATCAGGGAATACATGGCCAGGGCAAAGGCGCGCCAGGATCAGCCTGCCGCTACCGTAGAGGAAGGGGCTGCCCCCTATGAAGGCCCCCAGAGTTTTCATGCCCGTGGGGATCACGAACTGGAACTGGAACTGAGGGGAGAGGTGCTTGCTCTCCGATTGGACGGAACACCTGTAGAAAAGGAGATCCGTGTGGGCCTTCTTTCGCCGGGGAGCGTATATCTCGGGGCTTCCTGGGAAGGAGAGGCATGGAGCCAGAGAAATCTAAGCGATGATGTCTACGATGGCGTGTTTGAAAGCCTCGTCCTTTCTTCTTACGAGGGAGCGGAGGACAAGGAGGGGACTGTGGTATTTTCCACGGAACTTGCCGGCTGGGATAAATTCGTCTACACTGCAGGCGGAATCTTTGAGACGGTACTCACTTGGTTTATGAATCATTTGTAGGGAGAGGAATACCAATGAAGCGATATGTGCGAATTATGATACTCAGCATGGTGGCACTGATCCTGTCCGGCTGTGCCATGGCAGAACCCTTGCGAAGCGGGGAGCACCCGCCGGTGCGGCTTTCCGCATGGATGGCCGAATGGGATGCAAAGAGCGGTACGGAAGAATTCGGGAAACTGGAAAAACGCCTGGAGTCCATCGTCTGTTTTGCTGTTTCTTACGATAAGGAGGATCACCTTTTCCTATCCGAGGAAATCCGTGATTTGGCAAAGAAGGCCCGCAAGGGAAAAGATTCCCTCGTCCGCTACGTCTCCTTCACAAATGACAGCATGCAGGCGGATGGCCACACCAAGGAAAAGGATACGGAACTCCTCAAGCGCTTGCTTGCGGATGACAAGGCCATCGATTCCCAAGTGGAGCAAATGATTGCTGCAGCAAAGGAATTGAACTGCAATGGGATTGAGCTGGATTATGAAAAGCAGTGGAAGGATGACAAGACGAAAGAGAATTACATGATGTTCACCTATCGTCTTTCTTCGGCCTGCATCAAGGAAGGATTGAAACTGCGCATCGTCTTGGAACCCTCTGCGCCCATGGACATGGAGTTCTGCAAAGGACCGGAATACGTCGTGATGCTCTACAACCTTTACGGAAAGCACAGCGGTCCCGGCCCGAAGGCAGACGGGGATTTCATCCTCAAGACCATCAAGAAGATGGAGAAACTGCCCGGTGAAAAGAGCGTTGCCATCGCCACAGGCGGATGCCTTTGGGAAAAGGGGGGATTGCTGCCGGGCTCCTATGACAGGAAACAGTTCCTCACGGAAAAGGAAGCTGTGGAGCTTCGGACGAAATACCAGGTGGAGCCGGAACGGGATCCTGCGAGTGCAGTGCTTCATTTTTCCTGCAAGGTAAAGGACAAGGATTGTGAAATATGGTATGCGGATAGTGAAACACTCAATGCATGGATTACAGCGGCGGCCAATGCAGGCGTCAGCCATGTGAGCATCTGGCGGCTCGGAAACAATACGGATATTGCAGGGATAAGGGGAACAGCAGATTGATGTCCATTGGGGAGGAAATGACAATGCGGATGTGGAAAAGGACGGGCATAGCATTGCTCAGTGGATTGCTGGGAATTCAAATGTTCTTTGGAACGCCCTTCGCTATGGCGGAGGAGTCCGGCTATGAACAGCTTCAGAAGGAAAATGGGGGACAGCTCGCCCAGCGGCACAGGTTTATCTTCACCACGGAACAGGCAGTCATCTTTACCTTCGGGGGGCTTTCCAAGAAAGCGCCGCTCCAGGCGATACTGGAAAACATGCAGGAAAACAATATGCGTGGAACCTTTTTTGTCACGGAACGGGAGCTGGAACGCAATGGCGAGAATATTTCCATGATACGTTCCTACGGACAGGATCTCGGCATCGGACTGACCTCCGTAAAAGACGGGGATTTTGCTTCCTATTGCGCCCAGATCGAGCGCATCCGGGAGAAACTGCAGGAGCGTTATGGTGTCGATACCCGTATTGTGCGCCAGATCTCCGGGGGAGTGGATGAGAAGCCCATTCTGGAGGCCGTGCAGGCTATGGGTTGCATGTTGGTGGGGCAGGGACTCAATGTAGTGCAGTCAAAGCACAAGGACGCAGAGACGGCGGATGAGATTATGTCACAGATTTTCGGACGATGGACGACTTCCTTGAATCGGGGAGAGGTTGTCTACATCCGCACGGATTTTTATACTAGGGATGAAATCGTGCCGGAACTGATGCTTCGCATCAAAAGGGACAAGGTGGACAATATAGCCTATCGATCCACCATGGATGAACCGGAAACGAATCCCGCAAACAATTCTGCGTACCATATCGCCTCCGTGCAGGATGTTCTGGAGCACGGAGAAAAGCTCTGGAACTATCCCGTAGATACGGCCTCCCTGCCGAAGGAAATGCAGCCGGAATACGGCTGTGATCAGATTACGAAGGAGAACTTCCAGCAGGTGTTCCTGGATCGCTACATCGGCGCTCCCCAGGTTCTGAAAGGAAACCGCATGCTGGACTTTACCTACCGGGAAATGGAAAAGGCGGATAAAACAGGTTTGGTGAAGACGGTGACGGACAACACCATTTTTCTCACCTTTGACGACTGGGGACAGGATGAATCCATCAATAAGCTCCTTTATGTGCTCAGGAAACATCAGGCGAAGGGGACATTCTTCATCATTACCTGGAATGTGGGGAACAATCCGAATCTGCTCCGTGCCATTGCCGAGGAAGGGCAGGAAATCGGGAGCCATACCAATAAGCACAAGCCCATGGCACTGGAAAATGAAAAGGGAAAACAGGTTCCGGGAATGCCCATAGACGAGTACAGGGAGGATGTCCGCTCCGCTTACAGGATTCTGGCGGAAACAGTGGGGGATATGACGATTGAGGGCAGGCGTCCGGCGCTGACGAGGTTCCTGCGTCCCCCCACACTGGCGATCAGCCGGGGCGGCTGCGAGGAGATTCTGAATGCCGGCTATACCTACATCGTCAATGGCTACGGAAGCACGGAGGATTATGGCGCCGTATCCCTGCAGTCCCTGGTGGGAATCATGAACAGCATTGTCCATAAGGAGGATGGGACGGTGAGGAAGGGCTCCATCGTCATCATGCACATGAGCAGCACGGCGAGCAAAACCGCCAGGGCTCTGGACATTCTTCTGACAGCCAATGAGCGGCTTCCGGATGGAGATCCCCGAAAATTCAAGACAGCTTTTCTCGGCGACTATCTGAAGGACGGATATTCCCAGAGGATGAAGATGCCGAAGGAGAATCGGTGAAACCTTGTTCATATGTACCTATTCAGTGGAACATCCTCCGCTACGATAAATATGTACAAATTTCCCATCTATTGACCGAACAGTTCCAAGGAACTTTGCCTACGATTGAAGAAATAGAAAGTGAACTGCGTGAAATCTAAAATTGCCCATACAAATCAGCAGTGAGGGGGGGCTTACCTTGGATAATACCTATGAACAGCTTAATAAAGCCATGGAAGAGTTTAATCGCTTAGGAATTGCCGAACAGTTTGATTTTCAAAAGCTGTACCTTTATTCCATCATTACCCATTCTACCGCCATAGAAGGGTCTACTGTCACAGAAATCGAAAATACCCTTATGTTTGATGAGGGGATAGTTCCTGGTGGGCATAATGTAACCGAACAGCTGATGAACCTTGACCTGAAAAGGGCCTACGACTATGTAAATGGCCAGTTGGATAAGAAGCCGGTTATCACCGTTGATTTTTTGAAGCATTTAGCTGCCTTGGTCATGCGAAATACCGGCAGCAGCTATAGCACGGCTTTGGGGAGCTTTGATTCCTCAGCGGGTGACCTGCGGCTGGTGAATGTCAGTGCCGGAAGAGGCGGTAAATCCTATATTAGCTATCAGAAGGTACCGCAACGCCTTGAGGATTTTTGTACCTGGCTCAACGGCGAACGTCAGAAATCATATAGTGACGCGGCATCAGCCTATGCTCTATCCTTTGAAGCTCATTATCGTCTGGTGACTATCCATCCTTGGGTAGATGGCAATGGCCGCACCTGCCGCCTGCTTATGAACATGATACAGATGGAGCAGGGGATACTTCCCAGTATCTTGAAAAAAGAAAACAAAGCCAAGTATATAGAGGCCTTGGCCATGAGCCAGGATAAGGAAGATAGCTCGTTGTTTGTTCAATTTATGATGGATTCTATGGTAGAATTCATCAGGAAAAGCATTGCGGAATATCAGGAATAGTTTTCCGCTAAAACAACTTGTTCCAAAAGTGTTTGACATATCCCTGATGGCGTGGATCATCAATGATGGCGAAGTATCTCTGCATGATGGCATCCTCCCTTCTGTGTTTTGAGGATACTATGCAAAGGCACTACTTGTCAAATTATTCTGTTGTTTTTATGAAACGACCGTGAGACCGTGAAATGCTGTCTTGCATTCCGCCTCTGAATCTGATAGAATATGCGGTATATTGGGTAGTGACGTGGCGGTGCCACGAAGGCAAAGCTCTTTCGTCCTTCTTGCAGGATGAAAGGGCTTTGCTGTGTGGGGGGAAAAAGAATGAACTATGAGGAGGCTCTATCCTATCTGGAAGAGCTGGCGGTTTTCGGTATCCAGTTGGGACTGGGGCGAATAGAGAAGCTCCTTTCCTATCTGGAAATGCCTCAGAACCGTTACAGAACGGTGCATGTAACGGGTACCAATGGAAAGGGCTCTGTTTCCGCAATGGTGGCGGGAATCATCCGGGGTTCCTCGATTCGTACCGGGCTTTATACATCGCCGCATCTCATGAGCTATACGGAGCGCATCCAGGTGGACGGACAGCCCATCAGCAAACAGGATTTTGCCGATTGTCTGAGTGCAGTGAAAGTCTATGTGGATCAAATGATAGAAGACGGAGAAGAATGTCCTACACAGTTTGAGGTGCTCACGGCAGTGGCTTTTTTCTATTTTGCCCTGCGTCATGTGGAGTACGCTGTGATCGAAGTCGGTTTGGGAGGGCTGCTGGATTCCACGAATGTCATCCAGCCGGAAGTTTCTGTCATCACGAATGTATCCATGGAACATGCGGATAAATGCGGAGGAACGCTTGAGGGCATTGCACACCATAAAGCAGGGATCATCAAGGAAGGTGTGCCGGTGGTGACGGCGGCTTCCGGGCAGCCTTTGGACATCATCCGCCGGGAAGCGGAAGAGAAACATGCGGATATTTTCATTGCCGGAAGGGATTTTCAGGCAGAGATTGCAGGCTATGACTGCCATGTGCAGATGCTGGAGTTTACTTCCCCTCTGCTGGGACTGTCGAAAGAACCCTATGAATTGCACCTGCTGGGGGAATATCAGGCAGCGAACAGTGCGACAGCCATTATGACGGCAGAGCTCCTTCATAATCTGGATCCGCGCCTCACATCCGAATCGATTTTCAAATCCCTCAAGCTGGTCTCATGGCCGGCCCGATTTGAACGCATGGAGCTTGACCATCAGTCCGTGCTTTTGGACGGCGCCCATAATCCTGCGGGGATGCAGTCTTTGCGTTTGAGCCTGGATCGTTATTTTCCGGCAAAGCATCGGGTGTTTCTCCTGGGGATTCTGAAGGATAAGGATATGGAAACGATGCTGGGGAATCTGCTCAGGGATGAGGATATTGTGATTGTGACAGAACCTTTCTCGGAAAGAGCGGCATCGGCGGATTTCGTGGCAGAAAAAGCCAAAAGGAAGACCCCCTATGTGGAAGCCTGCTCCGATGCGGATGCGGCATTGGCAAGAGCTTTGGAGCTTTCCGGGGAGGATAGGCTGCTCATCATAGCAGGATCTCTCTATCTTGTTGGCTGCATGCGCTGCCGCCTGCAGCAGAGAAAAGGGGGGATGAGTGAATGACCATCGATATGCTTCGACAGAAACGCCGCAAGAAGCAAGTGGAAAAATGGACCCAATGGGCAATCCTGGTCGAGGCGTTTTTCATTGCATTGTTTCCCAGTCTTGCTACGATTGCACTGATGATCGGCATATTGCTGACCGTATGGAAATTCCGCCTGGATAAGGAGAGGGTGTTTCGCCACCTTCCCTTCGATGTTCCGCTGGCTCTCTTCGTATTTTTGGGAGCGCTTTCCATTACCGTTTCGCCGGATAAAGCATTCAGCTTTTATAATTACTATCATCTGGTGGGGGTCTATGCGCTCACCTATCTTCTCATCGGGCAAAATGTGAGTCAGCCGGAGCAGGTGAAAAAGATACTTCTTGCTCTGGCCGGATCTGCGCTTCTTGTCATCCTCTATGGTTTTTGCCAGTATATTTTCGGCATTGATACCAGCGATATGAAGTGGGTGGACGGGGAAGCTTTTCCGGAGCTGACGAAGCGGGTATTTTCTACATGGGAGAACCCCAATATACTGGCCGGATACTTGGATGCTGTCCTTTGCCTTCTTTTGGGCTTTTTTATGAAGAGCTGCAACAAGCTGCAGCGGATTGTCCTCGTCCTGGGAATGGTACTTGCTGCGGCATGTCTTGCCATGACCTATGCGAGGGGTGCTTGTCTGGCCATAGCGATTGTGTTTTTCTGCTATGGTCTTGTGAAGGACTGGCGCATTCTGCTTGCGTGCATGGCCTGCGCGGTTCTCGCTTTTTGGGCAGATCCGGCATTGTATGAAAGAATTGCCTCGGTGTTCACAAAAGTTGATACATCATCGGAAATGCGATTGGCCTTTTGGGAAGCCACGGTTGCCATGATACAGGATCATCCCTTTCTGGGAATCGGCTGGGGTGCCTACTGGATGATTTATCCGGAATATGATTTCTATATGCAGGGAGCTCCCATCCGGATCGTCCATGCGCACAATATCTACCTGAATTATATGGCGGAAATCGGCATTGCCGGAGCCATTGCCTTTTTCTGGTTTTTCTTCGGTACGATGTATTCCTGTCTTCGTGCGGAGATACTCCCCGCAGAGAAGCCTTTGGAACCGGTACGCAATGAAGAAGGGACAACCTCTTTTTTGTCGCTGATCCAGGGCGGAAAGTCAGAGGAAGCGTCTCCTTCGGAGGAAGAGAAGGGGCAGGAGACTTCTGAACACGGGAGTGAGGAAGCAGAGGCGGCAGATTCTCCTGACAAGGGGATGGAAGAAACAGAGCCTGAGGCACAGACTGCAGAGAAGAAAGAAGAGGAAGAGGAAAAGAAAGAAGAAAAGAGCGATGAAACCACTGAGGATACGGAAGGAGCTTCCGTCCGGAGACCCGATTCCAATGGAGAAGAAAGTTTAAACGAAGAAGGTTTGAACGAGGCTGTTTCGGACAAGGCCGCTTCGGAGAAGGAACCTGTATCGAAGGATGAAACTGGAGAAGAGGGGACGGCAGAAGAGACCGCAACGGAAGAAAAAAACCAAGCGGAAGAGAAGGCTTCGGAAGATGAGGAAACCGGAAAGGATGCGGTTGATGCGGTAAAAGCTGGAAACTCTGGAGCAGGAAAATCCAAGGTGGTTTCCATAAGTTCGGCGCGCTCCAAGGCACCCGTGGAGACGGCTGCATCGAATACAGAACGTGACGGGCGGGTGGATGAAGAAAACCTCGCGGCAGAGGTCAAATCGGAAGACACAGGGGATTCCGAGGAGAAAGAGGAAACAGAGGAGAAAGAAGAAAAAGAAGAGAAAGAAGATATCAAAAGTCTCATCAAGGAGTTGACGCAAGAGGCTGAGGAGAGAGGAGACAGGGAGGAAGAGGAAGACGAGGAGGAAGAAGACGAAGAGGAAGATGCGCAACAGAGCAAACCGCTGGATGACTACTGGGCGGAGCTCTGTCAGTGGGATAGCTTGCGCCTTCGGGCGGGTCTGTCCCTTGGCATCGGACTTGCTTTCATTTCCGTGGCGCTTAACGGTCTGACGGATGATCTCCTGTTCAATATCCCCACTTCCATGCTCCTTTGGTTCTTGGCCGCACTGGGAGCCGTGAATGCCGCTATGGATCCGGAAGAAAAGAAACCATCGTGATTTGGGAGGTGTCGAATGAAAATGAAAGGGCAGATGAGTATATCCAATGCGACAATCGACCGTCTTCCCCTTTATTTTCGCACGTTGCGGTTAGCGCAGGATGAAGGAATCGATATCATTTCCTCGGACGAACTGGGACGGCGTCTGGGGATTACCCCGGAACAGATCCGCAAAGATCTTGCATCCTTCGGTCAGTTTGGCAAGAAGGGCGTCGGTTATTATGTGAACGAGCTCAAGCGGAACGTGGGGGAAATCCTGGGATTGAACAATCACTGGAACA
Source organism: Selenomonadaceae bacterium UBA3796 (assembly GCA_002369175.1). GTDB lineage: Bacteria > Bacillota > Negativicutes > Selenomonadales > Selenomonadaceae > UBA3796. The sequence goes on along the minus strand of DFES01000076.1, from coordinate 5,558 downwards.
TGGCCGTGGTGGGCATTGGTCATTTGGGGTCGGCTCTTGCAAACTATCAGAACTTCGTGACACTCGGCTTTCGTCTGGTAGCGCTTTTCGACCAGGATCCCAATGTCATCGGAACCACAGTGAACCATGTGAAGGTGGAGGACATACGGAATGTCAATCGCATCGTGAAGGAGCGGAACATACATATCGGCATCATTGCTGTTCCGGCAGCTTTCGCCCAAGGGGTGGCAGATCAGCTGGTGGAGGCAGGGATTCGGGGTATTTGGAATTTTGCTCCGATCAAGATGCAGGTGCCGGAATCCATGCATATTGTCAATGAAGATCTGTCCATTGGCTTGAGCAGTTTATCCTACCATATTACACGAAAATAAGACACAGTTCCTAAAGTTGCCCCCATCTGCGTTTCCCGCAGTTTGGGGGCTTCTTTGTATTGCATTTTCTCTTCAAATGGTGTAGAATGTCTACTGTAAATGGATTTTTAAGATGAAGTTCTTTTAGAGAAGACGGAGGGAGCTGGAATGCTGGAACAGGAAGCCATTTTGCATCAGCTGTCCGGTCAAGTGCTGCATAGCATGCAGGAGAGAAGGCAGTCCTCCCGGCCCGGAGGAGACGGGGCAGAGAGTCAGTCTGCTCCGATTGTGCGTCTTGTGAACCGGATGATCGATTTCGGCATAGAACTCAAAGCCAGTGATATCCATATTGAGCCGCAGGAAAGCCGCCTGCGCCTTCGCTATCGTGTGGATGGAAGGTTATGGGAGACAGGGGAGGCATTCCCTCTGCGCCTGCATTCCATGCTGACCTCACGTCTTAAAATCATGGCCGGTATGGACATCAGCGAACATCGCCGCCCGTTGGACGGGCACATCGACTACTCCTGCCATGACGGGAAAGTGGATTTGCGGGTGGCCAGTGTGCCAGTGAAGCACGGTGAGGCAATCGTGATACGCTTGCTCAATGTGGAGAAGCGCTTCCGAAAGATCCACGAACTGGGACTTTCGGAGAAAAACAGGGAATCGATTCTTCGCCTGATTCACAGACCTTCCGGAATGCTGATTGCCTGTGGACCGATGAATTCCGGCAAGACAACCTCCCTTTATGCCTTTCTTGAGGAACTGAATGCGCCGGAAATCAATATTATGACCGTGGAGGATCCCGTGGAGGGGGTTCTTCGCGATGTCAATCAGATTGAAGTGAATCCAAAGGCCGGGATGGGATTTGCGGAAGGCCTGAGAGCGATTCTTCGCATGGATGCCAATGTTATCATGGTGGGGGAAATCCGGGATGAGATGACAGCGCAGATCGCCGTTCGTGCTGCCCTTACCGGCCACATGCTCATCACGACGCTCCATGCCCGTGACAGCATCACGGCGATGTTCCGTCTGCTGGAGATGGGAGTCCCGGCGTATCTGCTGGCGGCAACCCTTTCGGGTATCGTCGCGCAGAGACTGGTGCGGCAGATATGTCCCTTCTGCCGGGAAGCCTATGAGGTGCAGCCCGATTCCATGGAGGCCATCCTGATGGGGGATGCCTTTCCCTCCCATCAGGCGCTGTGGAGGGGAAGAGGCTGTGAGAAATGCCGTGGGACGGGCTTCTTGGGCAGGCTGCCCCTGCATGAGGTTCTATGTATGGATGGGGAGTTCAGACAAGCTATGTTGAAGCAGAAGGATGCGGACAGTATGGAACAGTTGGCGCACAAAAAGGGATTCCGGCGCATGTGGGAGGACGGCCTGGAAAAGGCGTTGTCAGGAAAGACGACGCTGGAGGAAGTGAGGCGGGTTCTCTATGCTCCTTGAAGCGGGGGAAGCTGCCAGAAAAGCGATCTGTCTTGGGGCTTCCGACATCTATCTCACCGTCGGGCAGCGCATGTTCTTCCGCATAGAAGGGCATCTGATGCCGCAAACACAGGAGGTCTGTTCTGCGGAAGCTGTCTCTTCCTGGCTGCTGGAAATGCTGGGGAGGGACCAGCAGGAGCGGCTGGAAAAGGAAAGAGACGTGGATTTTTCATGGGAAGCGCATGGACGAAGGTTTCGCGGCAATGCCTACTTTCAACAGGGAAACGCAGCCATTGTCCTGCGCCTGCTTTCCGAGCGGTTGTTTTCCTTTGAAGAAATCGGTGCGAAAAGGGCATTGGACAGGCTCCTTGCGGCAGAGGACGGACTGGTTCTCGTGACGGGAAAGGTTGGTTCCGGGAAGTCCACCACCATCGCCGCATACCTTGAGGCGGTCAATCGGGAGCGCTCTGCCCATATCATTACACTGGAAGATCCGCTGGAGTACGTACATGTGCCAAAGAAGTGCTTTATCAGCCAGCGGGAGCTGGGGGTTGATTTCCTGGATTTTCCGCAAGGGCTTCGAAGCGCCCTCCGGGAGATGCCGGATCTTATTCTCGTGGGGGAATTGCGCGATGCGGAAACCATGAAAACGGCTCTTGTGGCGGCGGAAACGGGGATTCTTGTGCTGGGCACGCTGCATACGAAAAGTGCGGCAGAAACCGCCATGCGGGTGGAGGGCATGTTTCCCGCAGATCAGCGGGATGCCATCCGGGAGCAGTTCGCCGCTGTATTTGCAGGGATATTGTCCCAGCAGCTTCTCCCGGCGAAGAACGGAGGACGGGTGTGCCTGGCAGAGGCGCTTCTGGCAACAACAGCCGCGCGCAATATCATTCGCCTGGGCAAATATCCCCAGCTCAATTCCGTCATGATGAGCGGGAGGGATCGGGGCATGCAGACAAGGCAGATGGCATTGGCGGAGCTTTATCAAAAAGGGCGCATCACCAAGGAGATCATGGAATCCTGCGGGGCGTGAGAATGGAGTGGCAGAGCATGGCTTTTTTCCATTATGTTGCCTGCGGTGCAGGCGAGGATATGAGAGAAGGAGAACTTGAGGCGGACTCTGCGCGGGAGGCGGCGCGCATCGTGCGAGGACAGGCGCTTCGTGTGCTCCGTATCGAGGAACGGGAGAGGAAGCGCCCGCGGAGGCTCTTTTCCTTTTCTGCAGTCACCGGGAAGCATGCGGCTTTTTTCTGCCGTCAGCTTGCAGTCATGGCAGAGACACAACCAATCCATGACATTTTGGCCGTTATGGAGAAGCAGGGCGGGGACAGAGCCTACCATGCAATGATACAGGAGGTTCGAAAATCAGTGGAATTGGGGCACAGCCTCGCGGATTCTCTGAAAAAGTATGAGGCAGCATTCTCTGCCAGTGCGATCCATCTCATGGAGGCAGGGGAAGCCAGCGGCAGTCTGCCGGAAATACTTGGCAGGCTGGCGGACTATCTCGAAGGCGAATACGCCGCAAAGCAGAAATTCCGCTCCGTCATGCTCTATCCCTTGATTCTGGCACTGGCAGCCGCCTCATCCCTTATGGTCATGCTGGTTTTCATCCTTCCGTCTTTTGTGGGGCTGATGGAAGGCTTGCATGTGGATCTCCCTCTGCCCACCCGCATCCTGCTTTGGGTGGGACATTTCCTGGAAGCGTATGGAAGTCCCCTTTTGGCCGGAGGAGCCGGACTTTCGCTCTTTCTCCGGTACCTTTACGGCAAAGAAGGATTCCGCCGCAAGGTGGATGGCCTCCTGCTGCGTCTGCCCGTGCTCGGAAGCCTGAAAAGGGATGTGGCCTGGATGCATATCCTTGGAACGCTGTCTGTGCTCCAAAGCGGCGGATTGCGCATGGACGAATCCCTCTCCATGGCGAGCAGGATACCGGACAACAGGTATCTTCAGGCATTCCTGGAAGAGGCGAAAAAAAGTGTTCAGCACGGCTACTCCCTGACAGCCGCCCTCCAGGGGAATCCGGTATTTCCGGCCATGCTTCTGCAGCTGGTTGCGGCGGGGGAAAGTTCGGGACGGCTGGAGGAAATGCTTCGGAAAGCGGCGGACTATTGCGGGATTTCGGCAGAAAATACTTCCCGGCGGCTTCAGGCGATGATGGAGCCTGCCATGATTCTCGTGCTGGGGGGCGTGGTGATTCTTTTTGTCCTTGCCGTCGTCCTGCCGCTGCTGGATTCCATGGAGATGATTTCCTGAAAGCAGGGAAAAAGGTTAGGGGGCTTCCGTGGCAGGAAGCTCCTTTTCTTCTTCCATGGGTTTTCGGGTGACGAGGATTTTGTCAATGCGGGCGCGGTCCATATTCACAACTTCAAAGGTATAGCCGTTCCATTCGCAGCGTTCTCCTTTTTTGGGGATGTATCCGAAGTAGGAGGTCAGGAAGCCGCCCATGGTTTGGAAGTGGTCATGGTCTTCTTCGGGGAGTTCTTCAATGTCAAAGCGTTCCTTGAACTGGTCGATGGGGCAAAGTCCTTCCAGAGACCAGGAATTTTCGTCTTTTTGGCTGATTTTGAAAGCGGAGGCATCGGAAGCTCCCTGCGCATGGCTGCCAATGATTTTCAGGAGGATGTCATCCAACGTGATGAAGCCGATGACACCTCCATACTCATCGAGCACCATGGCTTCATGGATGCCCGTGTCGCGGAATTTCTCCAGCAGGCGGAAGGTTTCCATGGAGCGCGGGATGGACATGGGCTTTCGGACGTATTGGGCAAGCTCCAGGCTTTTTTTCGAGAGGGAGGCATCCAGAAGATCCTTGGCATAGAGCACACCGCAGAAATCATCAAGACTGTTCCGCCCCACGGGAAAGACGGTTTGGGGATGTTCGCGGATGATGCGGAGATTGTGCCTCAGAGAATCCTCCAAGTCCAGCCAGAGCATCTGGGTACGGGGGGTCATGAGACCGTAGGCGGTCTGGTCGCTGAGGTGGAAGATGCGGTCTACCATATCCTGCTCCGTCTTCTCGAACGTGCCGTCTTCTGTTCCCTGTTCTATGAGATCCTTCACTTCATCCTCCGTTACGGTATCCTCCACCTGGGGATTGATGCCGAAAATCAGGAGGATGGTGTTGGCAGAGCTTGAGAAGAAGGAAACGAAGGGAAGGGAGAACCATGTGAGCCGGCGAAGGGCGCGATGATGCTTCAGGAGAACCTTTTCCGGATATTGCAGAGCCATTTTCTTGGGCAGGAACTCCCCCAGAAGCAGGAGGAAGTACGTGATGATGAGAATGCTCGCCGTCAGGGAAACAGCATAGGGATGAGGCAGAAAATCAAGATGGCGTGCGAGCAGCGGCGCAGCAAGAAGCCCTCCGCAAAGGCCGGAGAGGATTCCCATGAGGGTGATGCCGATCTGGATGACAGATTGTGTTTCATCCGGATTTTCCAGAATGTTCAAAGCAGCCTGGGCATCCGGATTCCCGTCCTCTGCCATCTTTTCCAAGGGACTTTTATGGCTTTCCGTCAGAGCGGTTTCCACCAGGGAGAAAAAAGCATTTGCCAATATAAAGCAGGAAGTCAATAAAATCAATATACCAGAGCCGGGATTATCCAAGCAGTACACATCCTTTTTACATACAGGAAACGCTGAATAATTCCTCGTTTCCTACACAAAATTTTTCTGTATTGAAGTATAACGCAATTGTTCAAGTTTTGCCACAGGCAAAACCTTCCGATTGGCGTTTCGACGAGTTTATCCGAGGCTGATGCCACAGCCTCCTCCTACCAGCTTCCTCTG
>DFES01000117.1 GCA_002369175.1 Selenomonadaceae bacterium UBA3796 | reverse complement strand
CGCACATCATGGGCATGGGCATAGGCGATGGCCTTTTTCAGCATTTCGTCGTCGAAGTTGAAATCTCCCTCGTGCATGCGCATGTTGAAATGCTTGCCTCCGAGATAGACGGCATCAGCACCCGCCTCAATTCCGGCTGCAAGGGCATCCCAAGTGCCGGCGGGAGCAAGAAGTTCCACGGATTTTCGATTTAGTATCATAACAGCGATTACTCCTTTATCATAGGAACTATTTTCTTCATTTCATCATCTTATCATGTTTCCGCCGGATACTCAAGAAGGACGGATTTCCTTGACATACTTTGCACGGGAGTATATGATGAATTTACTTTCAAAAAGTTTTGTGGGAAGATATTGGTGGGGGTATACTATGAAGAAGGAACGGTTTCATATCACCGGCATGACATGTTCGGCCTGCTCTGCGCGGGTGGAGAAGGCCGTATCCGGACTTGATGGTGTTGCAGAAGCAACTGTGAATCTCCTGACGAACAGCATGCAGCTTTCCTATGATGCAACAAAGCTGGATGCAAATAAAATTATCCGCGCAGTGGAAGAAGCCGGGTATGGTGCGTCCCTGAGAGGAAAGGAGCATTCGGAGAGTTTATCGGCAAAACCGGGAAATTCTCCGGAGGAAGAGGCAGTCTCCATGAAGCAGAGGCTGCTTTGGTCCATCTGTTTTCTCATTCCGCTCATGTATATCGCCATGCACCATATGCTCTATGAGCATTTTGGTCTTGCTGTTCCTGAAATGGTGCAGGATTTCTTCCATGGACCAGAAAATGCCGTAGCCTTTTCTTTTTCCCAGTTTTTGCTGCTTTTGCCCATCATGTACCTCAACCGGAAATATTATGTGAATGGCTTCCGTAATCTTTTTCGGGGTTCACCGAATATGGACAGCCTTGTGGGGATGGGGTCCATGGCGGCGGCTCTCTTCGGTGCCTTTGCATTGTTTCGCATAGGATGGGGACTTGGTCATGGGGATATGCCTCTGGTGGAAGAATACAGTGCAAATCTCTATTTCGAGTCGGCGGGTATGATCGTCACTCTTATCACCGTAGGGAAATATCTGGAGGCCAGGGCGAAGGGCAAGACAAGCGAGGCATTGTCAAAACTCATGGAACTTGCGCCGAGGGAGGCTGTTGTGGTAAGGGAGGGAGTGGAAAGCCGCATTCCCGTGGAGCAGCTGACCGTAGGGGATGAAATCCTCGTGCGCCCCGGAGAGAGGATTCCCGCAGATGGTGTGGTGCTCTCCGGTCAGACGAGCATTGACGAATCAGCCCTCACGGGGGAGAGCTTTCCCATCTTCAAGCAAGCGGGGGATGTTGTAACGGCAGCTACGCTGAATAAGACGGGAGCGATTCATCTTCGGGCTGACCGTGTAGGCGGCGATACTGCCATCAGCCAGATCATTCGCCTCGTGGATGAGGCAAGCGCCAGCAAAGCCCCCATTGCAAAAATGGCAGACCGTATCGCCGGGGTGTTTGTGCCTGCGGTCATCCTTGTTTCTGTGTTGGCGGGAGCTGTCTGGCTTGCCATGGGAGCAGGCGTGGAATTTGCCTTTTCCATTGCCGTATCCATCCTCGTCATCTCCTGTCCCTGCGCACTGGGGTTGGCAACGCCCGTTGCCATCATGGTAGGAACGGGCAAGGGGGCGGAGAACGGTATTCTCATCAAGTCCGGCGAAGCCCTCGAAATCGCCCATGCCGTTGATACCGTGGTCATGGACAAGACGGGAACGATCACGGAAGGAAAGCCTGTAGTCACGGATGTCAGGGCCTTTGGCATTCCAGAAGAAGAATTAATCGCCCTGGCTGCCGGAATGGAGAAGCAAAGTGAGCATCCCTTGGCAGAGGCGGTGCTTTCCCACGCCAAATCGAAAAGAGTTCTCCCTGCAACGGTGGAGGAATTTCATGCAGTCGTGGGAAAGGGAATACGGGCAAAATTCCGAGGAGAGGACTGCCTGGCAGGAAATGCGCAGTTCATGGAGGAGCAGGGCATCCATACAGGTGTCCGCCAAACAGATCTGGAAAAGCTTGCAGATGAAGGGAAAACGCCTCTGCTCTTCGCCTTGGGAGGGCGACTTATAGGAATCATTGCCGCCGCCGATGTGGAGAAGGCTTCCAGCCGTCAGGCCATACGGGAATTCAGCTCCATGGGCATGGATGTGGTCATGCTCACGGGAGACAATGAGCGAACAGCAGAAGCAGTGCGGAAGCGTCTGGGACTTGCGAGAGCTGTCGCCGGAGTTCTTCCGGCAAAGAAGGAAAAGTATATTGCCGATTTGCAGGCGCAGGGGCACAAGGTGGCCATGATCGGCGATGGCATCAACGATGCTCCTGCCCTTGCCAGGGCGGATCTTGGCATTGCCATTGGTGCAGGCACGGATGTTGCCATCGAAAGCGCGGATGCTGTCCTCATAAGAAATGACCTTCTTGATGCAGTGAGCGCCATGAAGCTTTCTAAGGCAGTGATACGCAATATCAAGGAGAATCTTTTCTGGGCATTTATATACAATGTCATTGGAATTCCCCTGGCGGCAGGGGTGCTTTATCCTGCTTTTGGCGTGAAGCTTTCCCCAATGGTTGGGGCAGCCGCCATGAGCCTGTCCAGTGTGTGCGTTGTCATGAACGCATTAAGGCTCCGCCGTTTCCGGTCGGAGCACAGCATGGATAAAGAAAGAGAAAAAAGGGAAGGGCAGGAGACTGCCGGAAAGGAAGTAGGAGGTATGGCTATGCAGAAGGAATTAAAAATTGAGGGAATGATGTGCGCGCACTGCCAAAAGCATGTAAAGGATGCTTTGGAGAAGATGGAGGGAGTTTCGGAGGTCAATGTTGATCTGGAGGAAAAGAAGGCCAGTCTGACCATGGAAAAAGAAATCCCCATGGAGGAATTCCGTCGGGTTATTACTGAGGCAGGATACGAGCTTGTGTCCTAAATATCACATTTCGACGCAGTCGGCCAAAATGCTCCGTCCTTCTGCTTCCAGATCATCCATTCGCCATATCGGATATTTGCAGTTGTGTTCATTTCTTTTGCCGACAGCCATAGCGGCAAAATGGAGGTTTATTTATTTATGGAACTGTCTTTGAGAATGAAGCGATTCGGTAAAGAAGTTTTTACCGAGCTGGAAGAAAAAAAAGAAAAAAGGATCGGACAAGGCAGAATCGTACATGACTTGAGCGTAGGTACACCGGATCAAGAAGCTCCCGAAACGGTGATCAAAGCTCTTCAATCAGCAGCCAGTCAGGCGGGCGCATGGAAATATGCCTTTTTCGATATGCCGGAACTCTTGGACGCTGTGACCGATTACTACAGGAAGCGCTTTGACGTGGAGCTGAGTCCATGTATGGTTACAAGCTGCAGCGGTGCGCAGATGGCTCTTTCCCGCGTTTTTGCGGTGCTTTGCAATCCTTCGGATGAGGTGCTCCTGCCGGATCCGTATTATCCGGGATTTCTTTCGGCGGCATATGAATCACAGACGGTCATTCACTATTATCCCATCGTCAAAGAGAATGGATTCCTGCCGAATCTCCGGGCAATCCCGGAGGATATCGCAAGGCGCGCTAAACTGATGGTGGTCAATTGTCCCTCCAATCCAGTGGGGAGCGTAGCGCCCGACGGCTTTTATAAGGAATTGGTAGAATGGGCAATGGAGCATGATGTATTTATCGTGTATGACAACGTCTACTGTGAGCTTGTGCTTGAGGGAAAACCCGGCAGGAGTTTTTTGCAGACAGAAGGCGCGAAAGAGATTGGGATTGAACTGTTTTCCTTTTCAAAAACCTATAATATGACTGGCGCCAGACTGGGTTTCGTAGTTGGAAATGAAAAAGTAGTGAGTGCAGTCAGGACTTTAAAGGAACATATTGACGTCGGTACCTTTTTCCCGTTGCAGAGGGCGGCTATCGCAGCATTGTCTCTTCCCGCCTCTCACATGGAAAAACTGCGGCGTATCTATCGTGAACGCAGAGACATATTCTGCGATGGGCTTCGCGAGATTGGCTGGAACATCGAGAAGCCCATGGGAACCTTTTTCGTTTGGTGCCCGTTACCGGAAGGATATGAGGATTCTGTGAAGTTTTGTGACTTGTTGCTTGAGAGAGCAGGTGTGTTGTGTGCTCCAGGTGTTTTCTTCGGGGAGCATGGTGAAGGATATGTTCGCTTTGCGCTGGTGGAGCCGGAAGAGACACTGAAACAAATCGCAGCTCTGATAGGGGATGCCCTGTGAAACTGCAGGGCGAGGTTTCAGGCCATGGTGTACCATGGCCTTTTTTACTGTTCACTCCATCATACGAGGCGGCTGACCTTGAGATTCACCATTTCCGCCTCGCAGGAGAACAGCTCATCGCAATACCAATCCGTCATCACCAAAAGCTCATGCCCTAGAACCTCCAAATCATAATCTGGGATATAAGCCGCTGGAATACATAGGGATGCGTGGGGTACATGGATTACGACATGTTCTAACATTTTCATC
>DFES01000047.1 GCA_002369175.1 Selenomonadaceae bacterium UBA3796 | reverse complement strand
AAATACGGACGGAGATATTTTCAAGACGCATGGTGCGCTAACCAGCGAACATCGCTCATTAGATTTTCTTTCTGACCTGATATGAAGGGAAATAGGTCACCGTGACTTATTTGCATTCAACGGATGCACTTCCTGAAAAGGGTGCATACCTTCCCAACTTTAGCAAAATTTCGATGCACCCATTTGCACCTGCGCCATACAGGAAAGACCTCTACGCCACTCTTGCCTACTGGCAAAACAACGCATCAGTCGGACAGCAAAAGACCTCGGAAGCCCTTGTAGCAAGCACTTCCGAGGTCTTTTGCTCTGGTGAGCATTGTATCAAATACGGAGTCTTGATATTTGCAATGACCCGATTGGGACGGAATATGATGATTTGCACTCTCTCCGATGCCATCATTTTTGTATTTCCCTTGGCAGAACTTCCCCTACCATGCTATGATAAGAAAGTGTACGTTTGCCGCCGACATTTTCAGGGGCTTGCGGGAGTAGTAAAACACCCCCATTCCTACTACGTTTTTACTACTTTTGACGGCTCGAATATGCCCCGATATGCCCTATTATGCCACTTCTACACTTTTAGAAAGTTCAGACACGCTCTCTGCGAGGTCGGCATGATGCGGCATTTCACGGCGTATCACGGCATATCTGGAAGGAGATTTGCGATGAAGAAGATACTTTTCGTTTGCCACGGCAATATATGCAGATCCCCTATGGCTGAGTTTGTCATGAAGGATCTGGTCAGCAAGGCCGGACTCGGCGACGAGGTGTTCATAGCTTCGGCAGCTTGTCGTCGGGATGAAATCGGATCTGACACATACTACGGCACAAAGAATATACTTCGTGAGAAAGGGATTCCCTTTGCGCCACGTCACGCTGTGCAAGTCACGGTGGATGACTATGACAGCTATGATTATATCATCGGCATGGATGCGGAAAACATGCGAGACTTGAACCGATTGACGAAAGGGGATCCCCTGGGCAAACTCCACCTCCTGATGGAATTTGCAGGCGAGAAGCGAAATGTCGCGGATCCTTGGTATACCGATGATTTCGCCACTACCTACCGCGATATCCTGAAAGGGTGTGAGGCGTTGCTGCACAAGCTGTCCCGCTGATGTCATTTTACATTTCAGTTCTGAAAAGCTTCTTCCACTTCCTCAAGCGTCTTCTGTCTGCTTTCCTTTCCGAGACTGATGACAACGGCGGAAATCATGACAAAGACGGAAGCAAACATCAAAAATACCGTATGCATGCCAAAACCCTGGCCGAGCATAACGCCTACAAGCATGGGAGCAATCATGCCGCCAATGCGTCCAAAGCCCGCTGCCCAACCGCTGCCGAGTGCACGGATGGCAGTGGGGTACATTTCCGGTGTGTAGGTATAGATAACGCCCCAGGCACCGAGGTTAAAAAAGGACATGGCCGCACCCCATAAAAGAAGTGTCGCAGCATCTCCTGCATTGCCAAAGAAGAAACTGCATACACCGGAAAGGAGCAGGAACAGGGAAAGTGTGTATTTCCGGCCGATGACCTCCACGAGCCAGGCAGCCGCATAATATCCCGGAAGCTGTGCAAGCGTCATGATAAGAACATATTCAAAAGTTTTGACCACGGCAAATCCCTGAGCGTAAACGATGGAGGGCAGCCACATGAAAATTCCATAGTAGCTGAAGACGATGCCGAACCATGCCAGCCAAAGCATTATCGTGCGCAGGCGATAGGGACTTGTCCAAAGGACAGAGAATCCCTGCTCTTTTGGCTGTTCTTTTTCTGCTTCGCTGAGTTCTGACGCAAAGGGGCGGCTTTCCACCTTTAATTTCGCCTCAAGGGATCGGATGATTTCCTTGGCCTCGTCCACGCGGCCTTTGGACAGAAGATAACGGATGGACTCCGGCATGTGCAGGCGGATGAGAAAAACGTACAGTGCGGGTAGCGTTCCAATGACAAACGCAATCTTCCACCCAAAAGCGGGAATGACAAGATAAGAAATGCAGGCGGCCACCAGCCAGCCAATCCCCCAGAAACTTTCCAAGAGGACGATAAAGCGCCCGCGGAGATGGGAGGGTGCATATTCGCTCATCAGCGTCGCAGCCACCGGCAGTTCTCCTCCAAGCCCAAAACCGACCAAAAAACGGAAGAACAGCAGGGACTCATAGCTCCAGGCCACGGCACACATGCCTGTGGCAAGACTGTAGAGGAGCACCGTAATGGTAAAGACCTTTTTGCGGCCAATGCGATCCGCAAACGTCCCCGCAAGAACAGCCCCCAAGGCCATGCCAATGAGTCCCATGCTGCCGATCCAGCCCATCTGCGCTGGTGTCAGATTCCATTCTTTCGCAAGAATGGGCAGTATGAAGGATATGATTCCCGTATCCATAGAGTCAAAGAGCCATCCAAGCCCCGTGACCAGAAGCAGCTTGTATTGGAAGGTACCCACAGGCAGTTCCTCCAAACGCTCTAAAATCATGCAACCAGCTCCTTTGCATACAACAAAGAGATATCATCCGTGGTTATAGCATCCTTTGGCAACCCGCCTCCGGAATGCTTCCCCACACTATTGTACTGGTTTTTCCCCAAAATACAAGAGAATACTTTGAAACCCTTGAAAGGGAAGGGGATTTTCGATACAATACAGGAAATGGATGAAAACCGATGTCACAGGAGGAGGGGGTTCATGAAAACTTGGAAGAAAGTAGTTATCGGCATTGTGGTTGCCGGCGTTGTAGGTCTTGGCGTGTTTACCTATGGAATCGTCAAGTTTTCCACCAGTGCAATGGAAAAACTTGAGCCGGAGATGAAACAGTATGTCAAAATGACCCATGAGGAACAGGACAAGTACGTGATGGATAATATGGAAGACTTGCTGTTTCAGTTTAAGGAGTACGATACAGAGGGAAGACTCGATTTGATCAAGACGGATCCTGCGGTTCGACAGGCTGGTTTAGAGGTAGGCCGTTCCCTCTGCGCTTCCGTGATTGTTGATACTGATTCCATTGCCTCTGGATTGACTCCCGAAGAAAGGGAGAAATACAAACAGGAAGCAGCTGAGACAGATAGGCGGAACGATAAATTCGCCAAGGAAATGGATCGAGCCATGAAGGAAAAGAAGTGAGTGTGGAAATGGATGCGAAGGAGTAGATGCTATCATGTTCAGATTTGCTCATAACAATATCAATGTGCTTGACCTGAAGCGCAGCATGGATTTTTATGAGAAAGCCTTGGGGCTTAAGGAAGTGCGCAGGATTGAGAATGCAGATTTCACGATTGTCTATTTGGGGGATTCGTATCAGAGCCATCACCTGCTGGAACTGACCTGGCTGAAGGATCGCAAGGAGCCTTACAATCTTGGGGATAACGAGTTCCACCTTGCCTTTACCACAGAGGATTATGATTCTGCCCATGAGAAGCATAAGCAGATGGGATGCATATGCTATGAGAACCAGGCCATGGGGATCTATTTCATTGTCGATCCGGATGGGTATTGGCTGGAAGTGCTGCCGGAACGTATGGGATGATAAAGAGGCTTCCAGGAATTGGAGTTGCTTGTGTGTAGTTCCGTGACGATCAGGATTTTTGTACGGTTTCCGGTATTGTTTGAGCTCATGCGTGTACCGGAGGTTTAGGAGCGAGTTTCTGTGAAGAGAGTATTGGGAATCCTATTTGCCCTGTGTTTTCTATTGGCAGTTATGGGATGCGGCGTGGAATCGGTACGGCCGGAATCCTACGGGAGGCCGGAGCAGACGGCGGAGGTGCTGGTAAAGGCGGTCAACCTGGTGCTGGACGATGCGCCGGGGCTTACCCGCAATGAAACCGCCAGGGATGTCGCCAGGTTCTTCATAACGGATCATGTTGGTAGTCTTGTCATGGAAGGTGTATTCAAGTTTGCCGACAGCATGCATGAGGCAGGCTGCCGCGCACACCTTGAGATTGCCGGTGAGGCCAGGCTCGAGGGAAATAAGGCTGAATTGCCTCTCGAACTCTTTATAGAGAAAGACGGCAGGAGCATTTCAAAGGAGTTTATCCTGTATGAGGAAAAGTCCAACCTGGGATTCTGGTACTGCACCCGTTTGGATCTATGGTGATGGACGGGGATACATCAAAATGCGTTTTAATCTCTTTTTAATTTAATTTTTCGGAGAATATGTCGATATTAATTATATGATATACGAGGCTGTTGAAGCAGGCTCTGGATGCAGCGGGACAGCGGTTTCCGGGGGCGGCTGTTCCTGTTGCGACAAATATTCTATTGACGATGTCTTGCAAACATGGTAATATCCTATGGAAGAGAACAAGTGCAGAGTATTCCTTTTTTAGGTCGGACCGCAGCGTCTGGGTCTTGCGCAATGGAGTCTTGTGAACCCCGTCAGGTCCGGAAGGAAGCAGCGGTAAGCGAGTCGCTTCATGTGCCGCGAGGGTGCCTGGAGGCTGTGGCCCGACGTTGAAAAGGAATGGATGAGCAGCCTGTGAGGGCTGTTTTTTTGCGTATGCAGAGAATCTTCTGTGTGGAGGGGGACATCATGGCATATATAGCCCTTTACCGCAAGTGGCGCCCGGGGCGCTTCAAGGATTTGGCGGGTCAGGAACATGTCAGCCGAACCTTGTCCCAGGCAATCCTCACGGGGAAGATCGGTCATGCCTATCTTTTTTCCGGCCCCAGGGGAACGGGAAAGACGAGCACGGCGAAAATATTGGCGAAGGCACTGAACTGCGAGGCAGGGCCAACACCGGATCCTTGCGGTGTCTGCTCCAATTGCCGCAAAATCGACGAAGGCTCTTCCATGGATGTCTTCGAGATTGATGCGGCATCGAACCGTGGCATTGATGAGATCCGTGATCTCCGGGAGACGGTGAAGTTCGCGCCTGTGGATGGCAGGTACAAGGTCTACATTATCGATGAGGTTCATATGCTCACCGCGGAGGCGTTCAACGCCCTGCTGAAGACGTTGGAGGAACCGCCTCCCCATGTGGTTTTCATCCTTGCCACAACAGAGGATCACAAGGTTCCCGCGACGATCCAGTCCCGCTGTCAGAGATATGATTTCCGCAGGATTACCCCGGAGGATATAGAGAAGCGGCTTGCTTTCGTAGCGGGTGAGATGGGCTTTGCTGCTGAGCAGGAGGCTCTTTCCATGATCGCTGTCCAGGCGGATGGCGGCCTTCGGGATGCGCTGGGCATTTTGGATCAATGCGCTGCTCTTTCCCAGGGGAAAGTGACGGCGGCGCATGTCCGGGAGGTTCTGGGGCTTGTCGGTCATGATGGGATTTACAGGCTGACGGAGGCCTTGGCAGAAAAACGCTCTCCGGAAATACTTTCTCTGGTGGCAGAACTTTTGAGGGAGGGGAAGGAGCCCCGGCAGATTCTTGCGGAGCTTTCATTGCATGCAAGAAGCCTCATGATCTATCAGGCAGCGGGGACTCTTGAGCAGATGGATCTCTATGGGGAGTCTCCGGAGGTGCTCGGGAGGCAGGCGGCCATGTTTTCCCAGAAGCGCATTATGGGGATGTTTCATTGCCTGCATGAGGCCATGAATGAACTCCGATGGTCGCCGCAGCCCCGCATTACATTGGAGGTAGCTCTCCTTTCCCTGTGCAGGGAAGAAGCCGTGGCGGAGCGTCCGGCTCCCGGCCCTGCAAATGTTTCCGATGATGGGCGCATCGCAAAACTGGAGGCAAAGCTGGCACAGGTGGCGGCTCTCGTGGCGGATGGGAAGATGGCGGCGGGAAGACTTCCGGAAAAAGCGGTGAGGAAGGAGCGGTCTGTGCCCGCTGCGGGAAGAGCAGCCGCGCCTGCACCTTCTGCGCCTCCGGCCTCAGTCGAGGATGGCAGCGTCCTTTGGAAGGATGTCCTGGACGGATTTCGGGCGGCCAACAAGCGGCCCCTGTTGGCCTGTCTTGAGCAGGGTCATTGCGTTGGCATGACAGAAACACAATTCTTCCTGCGTTTTCCGGGGGACATGATGGCTTCCATGGCTATGCGGATTTACCGCAAAGATGTGGAGGCGGCATTGGAGCGTCTGGGGGGAAAGCATCTCCAGATCGTCTGTTCCGCAGAAGAAGCGCCGCAGCCCATCCCGGTGGTCAAGGAACCTTTGAAAAGGATCCCGAAGCTCCTTCGGGAAGAGCCGCGCATGAAGCCGGATCTGGGTTCCCTGTCGCCGGAGGAACAGGCGAATATACAGCATGCGGTGGATATACTGGGGGATCATTTCATTCCCCCGCCGGGAGACGAGCAGGCTCCTCCGCCGGAGGAAGAAGAATAGGATTGACGATTTGCTTTGTATTTGATAGGCTAGGGCGTGAAGATGGGGTGAGTGAATTAATCAACACGCCCTAAATGTGAAATCGGTTTTTATGGAGGGAGATAAGTTATGTTTGGCGGAATGGGCAATATGGGCAATATGGCCGGGATGATGAAAAAAGTCCAGAAGATGCAGAACGAGATGAAGAAGATGCAGGACGAGCTGAAGCGTAAAACCGTGGAAGTCTCGGCGGGGGGCGGTGCAGTGAAGATTGTCATGAATGGCGAGAAGCAGGTGCAGTCCCTCAAAATCGATCCTGCAGCGGTGGATCCGGAAGATGTGGAGATGTTGCAGGATCTTATCTCGGCAGCGGTCAACGAATCCATCAAGAAAGTGGACGATATGATGGCTTCGGAGATGGGAAAACTCACCAGCGGGCTCGGGCTGCCGCCGGGAATGTTCTGATGCAGTACATTGCACCTTTGGCGAAGCTCATTGAACATTTCCGTGCACTGCCGGGGATCGGCTCCAAGACAGCGGTGCGCCTTGCGTACCACGTGCTGGATATGGATGCGGATCAGGCGAGGGCATTGGCAGGTGCGATCCTTGAGGCGAAGGAGAAAATCGGCTATTGCAACACCTGTTTTAACCTCAGCGATCGGAATCCCTGCCAGATCTGCGATTCGGAGGCAAGGGATCACTCCGTGATCTGCGTAGTGGAACAGCCCCAGGATGTGGCTGCCATGGAGCGCATGGGTGATTTCAAGGGGCTTTACCATGTTCTTCATGGAGCGTTGTCCCCACTGGAAGGAGTGGGGCCGGAGGATATTCGCGCCAAAGAACTCCTGCACCGGCTTTACGACGGGCAGGTGAAGGAGGTCATCATGGCCACCAATCCCACGGTGGAAGGGGAGGCCACTGCCATGTACATGGCAAAGCTATTGAAGCCCGCAGGGGTCAGGGTGACTCGCATTGCGAGGGGACTTCCCGTGGGCGGCGATTTGGAATATGCGGATGAGGTGACTCTTTCCAAGGCCATGGAGAACAGAAGGGAGATTTGAGATGCTGGAACTCATTGTATCATTTGCCATCGGGATTATTCTGCTGGGAATCTTGCTGAAACTCTTGTCGATTCCGTTGAGGCTGATGTGGAAGTTCATCACGAACAGCATTGCGGGGGCACTGATGCTCTGGGTGGTAACGCTTTTCGGCATTCCCATCAAGATCAATATCATCAGCGCACTGGTGGCCGGAATTTTCGGGGTGCCGGGAGTGATTGCGGTGATAGCTTATACCTATTTGTGATGAGCGTTTTGGACGTTTCGGAGTGCAAAAACGAATCCGATATTGGCGCATGGCCATGGTCGGATTCGTTTTTTTACTTTTTTAAGAGTGCGACAAATTAAGAAGTTCACAATCTTTTGGAATGGATAGGACTATAGTACACGGGTATACAAGATTACAATTTTGTGTTATAATGAGCATGCCGTGCAGGCAATCTGTAAATAAGCTTCACCTTGGGGGGATTATTTATGGCAATTAAGAATATTGAGATGGATCGACGTGACAGCGTGAGTTACCGGAAGATTCTCCGGAGAGGGGGATTCCTTTCCGCAAGCTATCTGTCGGTCAGCGGTTTGGATGTGATGCGGCTCAAGAAGCTGGCACAGCAAGGCAAGATCGATGCGGTGCGTTGCGCTATCGGAAAATCCATCCGTTGGTATTATCGTGAGAAACAGGCTGAGCTGGCTCATTTGCGCGGTGAGGTTTGAAGTTCGAGGGAGCTTGGCCGGACAAAATGGAATTATATGTGGATTTTTCAGAACCGGTCGGAAGGCTGGTTCTCTTTTTTCATCTTTTTTCATTACGAAAGAGAGGGATTCGGTGGTGACTGTTCATATGTTCCTTTTTATTACCGCAATCATCATGGCCGTCTTTTGCATGCTTGCCCTGCATTCCCTGCAGTATGTGGCAGAAGGTATTTCCCATACCATTGCTTACCGCAGTCTGCTTGTCTTTGACGGCTTGTCTGTTGCCGGCATGCTGGTCGGCTCCTTTTTCCTGCAGGGTGGGGTCTGGTTAGGACCTTTGATCCGGGTCATTGCCACGGTATTTGTGGCACAGCTCTTTCTGGTGGCTTTGGTGTATTTTGCGGTATTCCTCCGCTGGGCGGCGAACCGGTTGAATCCGTCGATGCCCTTCAGCAGGAGCCGGCGCAGGCTTTTGAAGAAAGCGATTCTCTATCCGGCAGCGGCTGTGGCTGCCGCCGGCTTCGGCAGCACCCATGGGATTTCCGAGACCGTGGAACGGGAGTTTCAGATTCCCGTGAAGGATCTGCCGGAGCATCTCAAGGGATTTCGCATTGCACAGCTCAGCGATATCCATCTGGGCATGTTCTTTTCTCTGGAGCGCCTGAAGGAACTCCTGACGCAGGCTGCTGGGGGGAAACCGGATGCGCTGGTCATTACGGGGGATATTTTCGATGATGTTTCATTAAATGAGGAGGCAATACGGATCGTAGACGAGTTCACGGTCGAATTTCCCAAAGGCATTTGGTATTGTCATGGAAATCACGAGCATTTTCGCGGTATACAAAAAATACAAGAAATGCTGTCGGGAACCCGGATCCATTCCCTGGTGAATGGTTCGGAAATCGCGGTGGAAGGAGCGCGTCCCTTGGTGTTCCTGGGGGTGGACTATCCTATGCATCGGGAGGATAAGGCTTTTCAGGCAGACAAGAGGGAGTTCATGAAGGCGGCCATGCAGGGAGTTCCCGCAAGTGCCGTGAAGGTTCTTTTGGCGCACCATCCGGAATTCATCGATCACGGGGCAGAAGCGGGTATTGAACTGACTCTTACGGGTCATACACATGGCAGCCAGTTTGGTGTTTTCGGACTGCCGGTGTTCCCCGTCTTCAAGTATACACGCGGCATGGTGCAGCGGGGGACGAGCTATGGGTACGTCCACTGCGGCAATGGGAGCTGGTTTCCGTATCGCATCGGCTGCCCTCCGGAAATTGCCTATTTCACCTTGCGGCGGGGATGAGGCAGGAAGGACAAAAATGATTTAAGGAATCTTTGGGATTTGCCGATATATTTAATATATGTGATGAGATCAAACAGGGTGTGCCAACAGGGGGAGCGATCAGGGATGGCTATGGTAGTCAAGAACAACATTACGGCGGAGAAAACGCTTGGAACCCTAGTGTAAGACCTCGTTCATAT
>DFES01000001.1 GCA_002369175.1 Selenomonadaceae bacterium UBA3796 | reverse complement strand
CTTGAACAATTGCGTTATAATAATATTATAATAGCATTTGGCGTATTTTTCCGTAGGTAAATTAGCCCAAATGGCCTTTCGGCGAAACGGCCAAGAAAATGATGGACAAAGGGCGTGGCTGGTAGTAAAATGTATTGCGTGAAATGCTGTCAACGGGAGGATGTGAGGAGAATGGAGGATCACCCTAGTTCATGGGATCCCAAGCGATGCAAAATGAATACATGCAGGGATATCCGTTCATTTTCTTCTGAGACGGCAGCGAGCTAACCTTGGGCATGGCGGTTTCCCTGCGGGGAAAGGAGACAGCCATGCTCAAAATATATAAATCCATGGAGAGCGGTCCTCTGGAAGAGCTCTCCCTGAAAACGCTGGAGCGGGGAGCGTGGATTCATATCATTGATCCGACTCCCTATGAGCTCAAGGTCGTGAGCAATCTCACGGAGGTGGAGCCGGATTTTTTGCGGTCTGCCCTGGACGATGAGGAGCGCTCCCACACGGATATTGAGGATAACTCCGTCATGATCCTGACGAATGTGCCGATTGTCCGGGAGGATGAAAGCTATGATGCGCTGCCTTTGGCGATCATTGTTACGGAGGAGTACATCATTACGGTTTGCCTGCAGGAGACACCGGTGATGGCAGAGTTTAATGAGCGTACCGCGAAGCTTTTCCGGACGTATCAAAAAACCCGGTTCCTGTTTCAGATCCTCTATAAGTCGGCAACGTACTACCTGAAATATTTGCGGCAGATCAGCAAGCAGTCGGATGAAATCGAGGATCGGCTTCGGGTTTCCATGAAAAACAAGGATATCATGCGGCTGTTGGAACTCCAAAAGGGTCTGACGTATTTCAATGCGGCTCTTCGCTCCAATGGCGCCGTGCTGGACAAGCTTTTGCGCCTGCGTTCGAATCAGGGGCTGCAGTTCATCCTCAAGATTTATGAGGAGGATGAGGAGCTTCTGGAGGATGTTATCATCGAGAACAAGCAGGCCAGGGAAATGGTGGAGATGTACGGAAAAATCCTTGCACGTCAGGCAGATACCTTTTCCTCCATCATTTCCAACAACCAGAACTCCGTAATGAAGTTCCTGGCAGCCATGACGATCATCATTGCCATTCCAACGGTGGTATCGAGTTTCTTCGGCATGAATGTGCCGGTTCCGTTCAGCGAAAACGGGAACGGGTTCCTTTATATCATGCTCATCGCCCTTGGAAGTTCCTGCGTGTTGGCGTATGCCTTCTGGCGGAGAAATATGTTTTAGAGGAATGCCTGGGAAGGGGAGAGTGGCCGTGGAGGTAGTTCCCTCGGGAAATTTTCTGGAAGAATTCACGTTGTTTGCTGACCGTGCCAGCAAGGAGAAGGAGCGGTTCATCATTCAGCGCAGGAACGGCCGGAATCTGGTGTTGCTTTCCATGGATGATTTCAACGACATGCAGAGAAGATTATACGAGGCGCAGAAAAAGGAAGAGAATACATCAGAAAGATGAGGGAAGCTATCATGAAAAAGATCAGGAAAGCTGTTATTCCGGCGGCAGGATACGGAACAAGATTCCTTCCGGCCACAAAAGCGACGCCAAAGGAAATGCTGCCCATTGTGGATAAGCCCACCATCCAGTACATTGTGGAGGAGGCGCTGGAGAGCGGCATTGAGGAGATACTGGTCATCAGCGGCCATGGGAAAAGGGCGATTGAAGATCATTTCGATTCGGCTCCGGCGCTGGAGATGGAACTGGAGAAGAAGGGCAAAAAGGATCTTTTGGAGATTGTGAGGGAGACGGCAGACGTCAATGTCCACTACATCCGCCAGCGCTACATGCGGGGATTGGGGGATGCGATCCGCTGCGCGAAGACGTTCATGGGAGAGGATCCCTTTGCTGTGCTTCTGGGGGATGATGTGGTCTATAATCCAAAGCGGCCTGCTCTCAGGCAGCTCATGGATATCTATGAGGCAACGGGCGGTTCGGTGCTGGGCTGCCAGAATGTTCCGGATGACAAGGTATCCTCCTATGGCATTGTTGCAGGCCAGCAGACGGAAAATGAGCGGCTGATGCGCGTGTCGGACATGATAGAAAAGCCTTCCGTAGAGGAGGCTCCGAGTCATCTCGCCGTGCTGGGGCGCTATATCATCAAGCCTCAGATTTTTGAGATCCTTGAGCATACGAAACCGGGCAAGGGTGGGGAGATCCAGTTGACGGATGCCCTGCGTGTCCTTGCCCAGCAAGATGCGGTATATGCCTATGATTTTGAGGGACAGCGCTATGATGTGGGCGACAAAGTGGGCTTTTTGAGAGCTACGGTGGAGTTTGCCCTGCGGAGGGAAGATGTAGGAGAGCCTTTCAGGGAATATCTCAAGCAGCTGGTGAAGGGGCTGTAAAAATTGCAGAAGAAGTACAAGGCGACACTGGCACTGGCTGTCAGCGCATTGGGATGTATTTTTACACTGCCCCTGGCTGCTTCTGGGTTTGGCTGGGGACTCCTTCACCATGGATTCCTGGCCGCCACCATCGGGGGACTGGCGGACTGGTTTGCCGTGACAGCACTCTTCCATAAGCCGCTGGGGATATCCTATCGTACGGAAATCCTTCGGCGCAACCGGAAGCGTATCATGGAGTCCATTGTGACCTTTTCCAGTGACGATCTTCTGAGTGTGGAAAACATCATGGCAGTCATGCGGAAACAGGATACTGCGCGGCTCATGGTGGACTATTTCCTGCACCGTGGAGGCATGGCCCGCATCAAGGACGCAGCGGACGAGGTTCTGTTGGCTGCAGTGAATGCCATGGACACGAAAGCTGTGGCAAAAGGCTTGGAACCGGCGGTGCGAGGGGGGCTGCAGTCCCTGCCCTTGGAAAAAGTTCTGTCGGATATTTTCCTGCTCTTATCCGAGGACAGGCACAGCAGCCGGGTGCTCCATTCCCTTTTGGGCATCAGCCGTCAGGTTCTGTTCGCGCCTGCGATGCAGCAGGCTTTGTTGGACAATATCAGGGTTCTGCGGCGGGAGTATGAAAAGGATTCGGCCGGTCGTGTTTTTGTACTGGAGATGTTGGATCTTTCTGATGAACGCATTCTCGGCATCATCAATGACCGGGTTTCCGCTCATTTGGAGGAAATGCTCCGGGGAGAGACGGAGACGTATGAGATATGGAAGGCAGGACTTGCATCCATGTTCCGCTCCTTTGGACAGGAGGCTTCCGTTCAGGAAGTCCTGCGAAAATGGAAGGAGCAGTATCTGGAGCGGCTGGATCTCAGCAAGTGGATGGCAGACTGGCTGGAGAGCAATGTGAAGGGAGAAGCCCCCTTTTGGATGGCTCCTCTCAATCGGTTCATCGAAGGGAAGATCTTGGAATTTTCCCAGAGGGAAGACTGGCAGAGACAATTCGATTCCGCAGTAAAATCCTTTATCGAAGAAGAGCTTACGAAGCATCATGACCTCATTCCCAAGCTCATTCAGGAGCGGCTGGATGAATTCTCCGATGATGAGCTTACCTATTTCGTGGAGTCCAGGGTGGCAGATGATTTCCAAATGATACGGATCAATGGCTCCATCGTTGGCTCACTTGTGGGCATGGGTCTGTATATCATCGTCTGTCTGGCGGAGAGGATGTGGGTCATGTGATGTGGCGGAATTGGAACAAGGCAGACAAAACACTGCTGGGGGCGGCTGCGGTGTTCCTTTTTTCCCTTTGCCTGCGGCTGCAGTATGCGGAAAACGCCTGGGCAGAGGGTTTCCTGTTTTGCGCGGAGGCGGCCTTGGTGGGAGGGATTGCCGATTGGTTTGCTGTGACAGCGCTTTTTCGGAAACCTTTGGGCTTTCCCTATCATACAGCGATCCTTCCCAGAAGGCGGGAAACCTTTATCAAGGCATCTGTGACCATGGTGCAGAAGGAGTTTTTTTCCCGGCGCAAGATCATCCATCACATCGAGAAGCTTCATGTGCTGCCCATGCTCATGGACTGGCTTCATGAGCCTTCCACAAGACAGCAGATGCTCCAGCGTTTCATGGGCTATGTGAGGGATTTCCTCGTGCGGCAGAATCGGCAGGAGCAGGCAGAAATGTTGGCTGAGAAGATTCGGGAAAACCTTCTGGCAGCTTCCCCAGATGCATTCTTCATCCAGTTTGGAAACTGGATGAAGGAGAGCGGAAAGGACAAGGAGTTTCTGCAGCATGTGGCCATGTATGTGCGGGGGCGGCTGGAACGTCCGGAAACCCGGAGCTCAATTCTGGGCATGCTGGAGCAATATGAGAAGGAATGCACAAAAAGCACATGGGATCTTTTGATGGCAGGGATTGCCGAGGCATTGGATTTCGTCAACCTGGAGGAGGCTGCGGGGCTCATGCAGAAGCAGCTCCTGCGTCTCGCAGATGAGTTGGCGGAGGCGGATTCGCCGCTGCAGAGGGAAATGCTCGCCCTCTTTTACGAGAAGGCAGAGGAATTGGGGCACAATCCGGAAGTCCGGACGTTGATGGCAGAAATGAAGGAAGAGCTTGTGCGGGAGATCCCGCTGACAGAAGCCATTGCCCGCACCATGGCCAGCATCGAAAGCAGCTTTCGGGAAGAAGAGCCGGACACTGTGGGAAATCTGCCTATGCTCCGCAGCCGTCTCATGGATATTTTCCGCGACGAGTATGCCCGTTGCCTGGAGATGATGGATACCGATGACCACCTGAAGGATACCGTTGAGCATTTCCTCTATGATATTGTCGTCAGAAGCGCTTTGCACGCCCAGAACATGGTGGGGGATATCGTTCGGGATGTCTTGCGGCGCCTTACGGATGAACAGCTCAATCATCTGGTCTATGACAAAGTAGAGCCCGACCTCCTCTGGATCCGCATGAATGGATCCATTGTCGGAGCGGGCATCGGGCTGGTGCTGTTCACTTTTCTGAAGGTTGTCGGGTGAAGTCAGTCGAACCGGAAGCGGAATGTTCTTCCGGGCATGATATAGTTGATGAGAAACGTCTCTTCCTCGTGGATGCGGGCGGCTACGTTCGTGCGGCTGCTGGCGGGGGAGGGGCGTTTTATGATTTGGACCTCCCCCATGAAGCCGGTGCAAGTTTCGTTGTCAATGGTAATGTCACCCACAAGGCGTTCCTGCGTATTGTGCGGAGGGATATTCTCGCCGGCCTCCGTGAGGCGGGCCTGCCCTTCCATGGCACGCACCGCATCCCGTGCTTCGTCGATGCGGGCGGTGAAGGGATGCAGCAGCAGCCGGCGTTCCACATCGTTTGGCGTGAGGAAATGGGCGCGCAGGACAATTTCCCGGGAAGAGAGGCTTCCCATGGCAGAGAGTTCTTCCACAGAGGGCATGGAATCCGCAAAGAATACGGAGTCCATGCCCATGGCGGCGTAATGCCTGCAGGCAAGATCTGCGGACATGTGGCGGTGCATCTCAAGGGAAGGAATTCCGGCACGAAAAGGAGAGCGCCTTCCGGAGCCGGGAACGAAAGCGCTCACGCGAATGCCTGACCGATGGAGCATGACGGTGCGGCGGATGAGGTTTTCTTCGGACATCCCCGTACCCTCGCGGTCATAGCCGTGATGAAGGGCTTCCAGCTGTTCCAGTTTGGGACGATTCAGGAGAAGCCGCTCCAGTTCGTCCGTCGTCACATGGGAAGCACTGAACTGAATCTGGATGCCATAAGGATTGTGGCTCAACTCTGCCAGATCCTCCGGAATGAAATTTTTGAGGAACAGGGTTTGTATCCCGATGAGGCGGAAGGCTTCCAGCCGCAGATGCGCGATGTGGAGCGTACGCATGACATCGGGGGTCAATGCGGCGATGATGTCCATGCGGAGCTTTTGCGCCTGCCGGAGGAGCCTTCCCAGCTCATTCTTTGCCTGCCGCAGGTTGGCATAGGGAAGCATGAGGGCGAAGAAGACGCGGTGAATGCCGTATTTTGCTGCCCGTCTCAGGAGCAGCAGGTTTTCTTCCGGGCTGTTGTCCAGCCCCGGATAAATGGTAATGCCTTTTTCCATGGAACTTACCTTCTTTGGCGTTGCAATGAAGTTTTTTCCTTTGGATGAAGAAAGGTCCTGGCGGACAGGACCTTGCATTCTGTTGTGGCAATACAATGCTATCAGATGCCCATTTCGATATTGTGAATGGTGGTAGTGAGCTGGTCCATCTTGAGGCGGGTCGCGTCGTTGATGCGCTCCAGGTCACGGATGGAACGGGTGGAATTTTGAATGTGTCGGATGCCTTCATCCAAGTTTCTGTGCAAATCTTTCATCTGTGCATTGAAATTGGCATCAACTTCATTGATGCGTCCTTCAAAGTTTTTGTTTTCCGCCAGAATGGCATCGATTTCCTTCACATCGTGCAAAAGGACATTGATGGCATCATCGGAGGTATGCAGGCTCTGCTGGGTGTTTTCCGAAAGCTTGCGAACTTCCTGCGCCACCACGGAGAACCCCCGGCCTGCCTCGCCTGCACGGGCGGCCTCAATGGCGGCATTCAGCGCGAGCAGGTTGATCTGGTCGGCAATCTCGTTGATCATTTTCATGACATCTTTGATCTTCTGCGTGTTCTGGCTCAGGAGATCGAGCTTTGGCGTGATATCGTTGTTGCGCTGCATGAGCTGGGTGAAGAGCCCGCCCTGATCGTCAATGCCGCCTGCCAACTGCGTGATGGAGGTTTGGATGACCTCCACGTCATCGGAGATGTGGTTGATGGTATCCACGATGTTGGGCATCTTTGACTGGTAGTCCTGGAACATCTCAATGAGAGTGTCCTTGAGTGCCTCGGTCTGTCTCTGGCGGTCGATGATGCGATTGAAGAAGAATGACTGGCAGTTTGCGTAGGAAAGGGCGAAACTATCGAGGTACTCATCGCTGAAATGCGCGCCGGAAGGCACATGATGGAAGAAGATGGCGGTCAGGGTCTCATTGACGTGCAGGCCGCTGATCTCGCCAAGGCTGGAGAAACCGGCTGTGGGAATGTCCCGGAACTGGTCGATGTGCATGATCTCCTGGGGATAGCCGAGACGGCGCAGGATGCAGTCGTTGAGGATGCCTCCAATGGAGGCGGGCTTGTTCTGCTGGTAGCGCTGGACATCCTTGGCAAGGGTTTTCTCCAGGGATACGCGCTTGAGGAGATGGAGCTTCTCGCCTGTGACAACGTCGCAGAAGAAGTAAATGCGGTCATTTGCCTCGTCGATGTTGGCAATCGTGCGGATAAAATCCTCGCCGTTGATGTCAGCGGCAAAGGTATAGCCCTGGAGGGCGGCTTGAAGCTCCGAAACCGTGCTCACCTGGAAATAATCCTTAAGCGCCTGGATGAAGCTGACCGGCCCGTCCGGTCCGTTGATGGTTTCGATATAGCGAAGGGCCGTGTTGGCACTCCCGACAGTGAAGACCGCTCCTGCGCGCTCCACTGCCTGGGTCTTGAGGATGCCGTAGCGGTATTCTTTCTTCAATCGCACGACGGTGATGACTGCATGATTTTCCAAAGTGCGCTCGCCATTGTAGATGTAAGTATGGGCAAAATCCAGCTTTCCGCCGGCGCTGCCGCCGATGAAGGGGCAGGCGAGCTTTCCGGTATTGAAGAGAGCCTGGAGCACAAAGGTCTCGCAGCCCGATACTCCATCGACATAGACAAGGGCGAAGGTGTGGTTGACGCTGACGCGGAAGGGAACATGATGACGGTCAATTTCCTGCTGTATGAGTTCGACGCGCTCGTTTACTGTCATTGCAACGTCTCCTGCACGGAGGTCTTCATTGTGCAGGGGGATGCTCATGGTGCAGGTGTCCTCGATCATACGGTTGGAAAATGCCTGCAGGAGCACTTTCCGACGGCCTTCGTCAGCAGGGCAGTAAAGGGTTGTGCTGTTTGCGGGACGGCAGAGCTCGCCGGAGGTGGTCATCAAGATGAGCTTTGCGTTTCCCGGGATTTCCCGCTTGATGCTCTGGGCAACGTGATCCATATCGAGATCAGGGGAGATGAAACCAAGGATCAGGGCCGGGCCATCTGCCACATCGCAAAGGGCTTTCAGGGCATTGGAATTCAGGTCGTGCTCATTCAGGTACGCGACCTTGATGTCCTGCTTTGCAAGGGTTGCAGTGCGGGATGCACGGGCAACCGGCTGCGGACCCGGTGCGGGGGGAGAAACTTCGGGGGATTTCTTGCTGCCAAAGAAGTTGAACATTTGAATAACACCTCATCATTGTAGAAAACATTCTAGGAAATATCATCAAGAAAATAAACGCAACCATCCTTTTCAAGTAATATATTCGCTGTCAACTTTCAAAATCCTTTGTGGGGTGCAGAATTTGTTCACTAGTGTAAGACCTCGTTCATATATGGACAAATGAATCGTTCGAGATGTAGTCAAATGCTAGGAAGAGGAGGG
>DFES01000055.1 GCA_002369175.1 Selenomonadaceae bacterium UBA3796 | reverse complement strand
ATCCTCTTCCAGGAAACCTATCATAAAGAAAACTATGAAAAGCTCCACCCGGCAGGACCGAAGCATGACTATGCATGGCATACGGAAGCCATGGACAGAGCCATGGAGGGGGGCATTGATGATGTGGGCTGTGGAGTGCTCTTCGGATTGAACATGTACCGCTATGATTTCGTGGGGCTCCTGATGCATGCAGAGCATTTGGAGGCTCGTATGGGCGTGGGTCCCCACACCATCAGCGTGCCAAGGATCCGCCCTGCGGATGATATCGATCCCCATACCTTCAGCAACGCCATTGACGATGATACCTTTGCAAAACTGGTGGCGGTGATCCGCATTGCAGTACCCTATACGGGAATGATTGTGTCAACAAGGGAGTCGCAGGAGTCACGTGAACGGGTGTTGGATTTGGGCATATCCCAGATCAGCGGTGCTTCCAGCACCAGTGTGGGGGGGTACGAAACCAAGGAAAAGCCTGAGGATAATTCGGCTCAGTTCGAGGTCAACGACAACAGGACTCTAGATGAGGTGATACATTGGCTCCTCACCCTTGGCTATGTGCCAAGCTTCTGTACCGCATGCTACAGGGAAGGCCGTACAGGAGACCGGTTCATGAGTCTTTGCAAGACAGGCCAGATCAAGAATTGCTGCCTGCCCAATGCCCTGATGACATTGAAGGAGTATCTGGAAGACTATGCCGGGGAAGAAACCTGCAGGCTGGGGGAGCAGGTCATCAAGGAGCAGCTTCGGGATATTCCCAGTGACAAGGTCAGAGCAAAGGCAGCGGAGTATTTGGAAAAGCTCCATGATGGCATGAGGGATTTCAGGTTTTGAGATATATGCTTCCCTGCATGGATGCGGGGAAAACTTTCCCATCCGTATGCGCTTATGGCTTGACTTCTTGGATTTTTACAGTAGAATAAAGATAGTGATGTCGTTCTTATGCAGCAGCAATCCACCACTGGGTCGGATTGCTGCTGCAATAACCAGAATTTCCCGTAATGAACCTCTTTTTCATGTCTTGGGAATTTTTTGACATGCCTGAGACGAGCTCATAAGGTGATGATGACCATGGCAAAATTCATAATGACGATCATGACTGCTTTCAGCATGCTTCTTCTTGGAGGCTGCTACAATTCATCTGCTTCTGTTGTAGAGGTAAGGGAAGACCTGACGAAGAGGGAGATGGTTCCTACCGCTGCCACGAACGGAATCTACAGCATCTACCTCATTACCATGGATCAGGTCAGCAATTACTGGCAGCGCATTGACGCAGGCTGCAGAAGTGCCGTACGTGACATCGGGGGCATTGAGTATCATTGGACTGCCCCCCTCAGAAATGACGTAACGAAGCAGAAACAGTGCATTGAACAGGCCATAGAGGCAGGTGCGGATGCCATATTGTTGTCTGCGGCATCTGCCACGGGGCTTGAGGATGCTCTAAAGGATGCGGATAAGGCAGGCGTAAAACTGGTTTATGTGGACAGTGCTGCCAACCACGATGCAGTTGCAGCCCTGGGGACAGACAATGAAGCTGCCGGCAGGAAGGCCGCTGAGGTTATGAAACGTGCCTTGTCCGAAGCCGGTGTCACCAATGGAACGATTGGCATTGCCATCGGCAGCACGAAAGGAAAAAACGGTGCATTGCGGGAGCGAGGGTTCCTCGCCGGCTTTCAGGAAACCGATTTCAAAGTTGGTCCAACCGTCGCCCAGAATGGCAATCCCGAGAATATCAAAGACTATGTGGAGGCGCACCCTGAGTATGTGGCCTTTTTCGGTGCCAATGAGCAGACAACGAAGATCCTCAGCGAGCAGGTTCAGCTCTACAACGTACGTCCCATCATCATAGGCTTCGATACCTCAGATTTTACGCTCTCTATGATCCAGCAAGGTGTCATTTACGCTACCATAAAGCAAAACACCGAAAAAATGGGCTATGAGGGGATTTCGGTCGCTATGGCGGCGCTGAAAGGCGAATACAGGAATAACGGTGCTGAAATCGACACCGGAGTCAGTGTAATTACAAAGGACAAGCTATGAAATTCAAAACAAAACTCTTGGTGGCAAACTGCGTGCCCCTGATACTGTTCGCGATCATCGCTCTGATCCTCGGACTGTTTCAGTTCCGAGCCAGTCTTTACAGCGAAAAGGAAGGCAATCTGCGTTCCACGGCTCTGGCTGCCCTTACGCTTTATGCCAGTCAGGGGTATGGGGATTATGGCATTGGGGAGGACGGTTACGTTTGGCGCGGGATGAATCAAAATATTTCCAAAAAGACTTCCATTGTGGACGACCTGAAACGACAAACCGGCATTGATATCACGTTTTATTACGGTGATACATCGGTGATGACTTCCCTCAAAGATGCTTCGGGGCTTCGGCTGGTCGGCACTCCTGCGGACGAGAACATACGAACCTATATCCTTGAGCAGGGGAAACAGCTCTGGTTCAAAAGCCTCTACATCGACGGCAAGCAGTATCAAGCCTATGTTATACCCGTGCGTCAGGAAAGTGATGATTCCGTGGCAGGTGCCTTGATGGCTTCCCAGTCTGCGGAAGGCTTTGACCGCATTATCCTCAATTATACCCTCACGATGATGGTTTCCGTGCTTTTGATGCTCTTTGCGGTACTCCTCTTCATCCGGGCACATGTGGACTGGTTCATGCAGAAGTACAGCGAGGTCAGTGATAAGAGCCGCCATGACCTTCTGACGGGGCTTCTCAACAAGCTCACCTTTGAAAACGAATCGAAAGAATACCTTCAAAACCAGCGTGAAGACGAGGACAAGGCGATTCTCCTGATCCTGGATTTCGACAATTTCAAGCACGTCAATGATACGTATGGCCATCAGGTCGGTGATGACGTACTGAAGGAATTTGCCAATATTCTGGCACGCGAGTTCCGCCCCCAGGATCTTCTCGGAAGGGTCGGAGGTGATGAGTTCATGGTCCTCATGAGGGGGGTCAGGGACAAGGATGTGGGCAGAGCCGATGAGATTTCGGCGGAAATTCTGGAGCAGCTCAACAAATTGCGCATAGGAAAGGCAGGCCCCTTCTCCTGCAGCATAGGCATCGGAACCGACTCTACGGGATATGGCTTTGGCGAGCTTTACAAGTTGGCAGACAAGGCTCTCTACGAGGCAAAAGAACGTGGGAAGGCATGTTATGTCAGGTACGATTCCACAGACGATGCAAAGTCATGACGGGATGGAAGTCAAGCATCGCGACATGGATTTTCATTTTATTTTAATTTTCAGCCATCGTGTTTTCATCTATATATATTACACTGCATCTTGTTTGGAGGATTTGACAGAGCAAGAATGGAGAGAACAAGCTTATGAATCAGATGAAAGAAATCAGGAAGAATCTGTCCGACAACATTTTGCATCATATGCGCTTGCGGTGCGTCCGTACATCACTGACCAGACTCACGAAGGTGATGGCTGTTACCTTGACGGTACTGGCGCAGAGCCTGATTGCCGAGGCTCAGGCCGCAGAGCCGGAAATTACGCGTGATGTACGGGAATTGGAGCAGGATGGCGCCTATCTTACCGGACTCACGCATCGCATCAAAGAAGAAGGCAGCTTGATGCAGAAGATTTTGGACGGTGCGGTGAGGGATCGTGTGAATTTGAGTCAGGCCGCTGACAGTATCAGTGATGTACTGCGCTACACTCTGGTCATAAAGGATGAGGATTACTGCCGCCGCGTACCGGAGGCCATGCAAAAGCTTACGGAAAGCGGCTACCAGGTGGTGAAGTTTCACAATGCATGGGGAGGCAAATTCTATCAGGGCA
>DFES01000064.1:376-8796 GCA_002369175.1 Selenomonadaceae bacterium UBA3796 | reverse complement strand
TCCTCATCTGTCAGATAGCAGTTTTCGAAAATCACCTTGGAGACAGCACTCCGCTCACGGCAGACGGCAACGATTTCTTCCATTTCCCGGCGAAGGTAGGAGAGATTGCCGTTTTTGAGCTCAGCCACATTGATGACATAATCGATCTCTTCTGCACCGTTCTCGATGGCTTCCCTGGTCTCGAATACCTTGCAGGCAATTGTCGTCTGTCCGAGGGGGAAGCCTACGGTAGCTGCCACGCGCACAGGGGTACCCCTCAGGTACTCTGCGCATCTTTTTACCTGTGCGCCGTTGACCGCCACAGAGGCAAAATGATGCTTCTGCGCTTCTTCGCAGAGTTTTTTTATCATGTTCTCATCGGCAAATGCTTTGAGATTCGTGTGATCCACCATGCCTGCAAGCTGTTCTTTTGTAAGTTCCATATGTCGTCCTCTTGTCTATCCGATTTTTACATCGTGTATCACCCGGTAGCCCTTTGCCTCGATCTTCGCGCGGATATCCTCCACAGAGGGAATATCGCCGCGGATGACGATCTCATAGCGGCCGTCCGGTTTCTTGCAGGTCACGAGACTGTCGATGGAGAGTCCGTTTTCCATAAAGATGCCGGAAATTTCATTTACCACGCCCACTTTGTCTTCTACTTCCAGTGTGATTCTCGTTTTGCCGTCATGGAGTCCCATGACATCGACGAAGGTCTTGAAGATGTCCGTTTCCGTGATGATGCCCACAACGGTGCCGACGCTGGACACCACAGGAAGTCC
Source organism: Selenomonadaceae bacterium UBA3796 (assembly GCA_002369175.1). Lineage (GTDB taxonomy): Bacteria > Bacillota > Negativicutes > Selenomonadales > Selenomonadaceae > UBA3796. The sequence goes on along the minus strand of DFES01000064.1, from coordinate 8,035 downwards.
TCCGACCTTTTCGTTGCACATGAGCAGCGCAGCCTCTTCAATGGTTGCATCCTCCGATACCGTGAGGACGTTTTTCTGCATGATTTCCTTCACTGTGATCTTGTCGAGAAGAGAGCGGATCTCATAGCGTGACAGCGTTGTTGCCGGTGACGGCGAAACCCGCATGAGATCACGATCGCTGAAGAAGCCCACAAGCTTCCCGTTTTCCGTTACCGGCAGGCGGCGGAAATGATGCTTTTTCATAAGTCCTGCAGCTTCGTCCAACGTAGCATCCGGTGTTACCGTGATGGGATGCTTGGTCATTCTGTTTGCAACAAACATGTTCCATTCCCCATTTCCCAGGGCGTGTTGATAAGCGCAAGGTCGAGACGAGGCTTAGGAACATGCCCGTTGTGTATTTTCTTGCTTTGCGTTTTCCTCGCATATGCTGTATAAATTATAACGCAATTGTTCAAATTTTGCCATAGGTGAAATTTGAACAATTGCGTTATGGAATTACTGGCAAAATCGAAACAACTGCGCTATAATGAAGTCACTTTTGTGAATCAGGTGATCTCATTATGAAGAAAATCATAATATCCTGCCTGGTGACGGCAATACTTATGACGGTGCTTTGGTGTACCACGGCAGGATACTTCATTGGCAACTACATTGTTGCATTCGGCTTGGAACGAGGGGGAGAGGCGGATAATCCAAAGGCGCCTCCCAGGGCGTTTGCTCTGCTGATGCCTCCGGAGAGCCGCCAGTTTACGAAGCCGGAGGCGGAGAGCGAGGAGTGGAGGATTCGCTCGGATGACGGCCTGCTCCTGACAGCAAGCCGGTTCTATCCGGAGGCGGAGAGCGATCGTTGGGTTATTGTGGCTCATGGCTATGGGTGCACACAGCAAAACTCCTGGTACATAGCATCTACGTATCTCTCTATGGGATACAATGTTCTCACGCCGGATCTCCGCGCCTCCGGGGACAGCGAGGGGCAGTTCCTGACCATGGGGTATAAGGAGAGCGGGGATATCACGCATTGGGCCGATGAGATCGTGAAACGCTATCCGGAGGCCAGGATTGCGCTTCACGGAGTCTCCATGGGAGCTGCCACCGTGATGCTGGCAGCGGCCTCCAACAAGCTGCCGTCGAATGTCGTGGCCTGCATTGAGGATAGTGGCTTTACCAGTGCGTACCATCTTTTGGCATTGCGCCTGGAGGATTCCTTCGGCCTGCCGGGATTTCCGGCGATGAATCTTCTGGATTGGCGCTGCGAGCATTTGGCGGGGTTTTCTCTCAGGCATGCCGCTCCCATCAAGGTCATGGATCGTGTGAGGATGCCGATCCTGTTCATTCATGGGGAAAAGGATACGCTGGTTCCGCCTTATATGGCGGACTTGCTCTATGAGGCATGCTGGTCGCCCCGGAAGGAGATTTTCATCGCTCCGGATACCATTCACGGAGCGGCGAGCCAGACGGTGCATGACGAATATTATGAGAAGGTAAGGAAATTCTTGGAGCCTTGCATGAGGGGGTAGGTATATGAGAGCTGTGACCACACGGGTCAGCGAAGCTTCTGTTTCCGTGGGGGGGAATATCCTGGGGAGCATCGGCAGGGGGTATCTTGTGCTCCTGGGAATCGGTCCTGCTGATACGGAGAAGGAGGCCGTCCATCTTGCAGAAAAAATCTGCAATCTTCGTGTCTTTGAGGATGAGAACGGGAAGATGAACCGAAGCCTTTCCCAGGTTGGCGGCGAGATTCTTGCAGTTTCCCAGTTCACCCTCTATGCTGACCTAAAGAGCCGAAGACCGGGATTTTCCCATGCGGCAAAGCCGGAGGCGGCGATTCCTCTTTATGAGAAGTTCATGGAGAAATGCAGAGACATGGGTTTCCATGTGGAGCATGGTGAATTCGGAGCGGATATGCAGGTGTCCTCCGTAAATGATGGGCCGGTGACGCTGATTTTTGATACGGATGAGGTATGAGGGTGAAGGAAAAGGATTTACTAGAGGAATACGCAAGACTGGTCGTGCGGACGGGAGTCAATCTTCAGAAGGAGCAGAGGCTGGTCATCAACGCTCCCATTGAGTGTGCGGAGTTTGCGAGACGCATTGCGGGTGAGGCATACCGGGCAGGCGCCCATGATGTGGAGATTTCCTGGGGGGATGAGGAGTTTTCCCATCTTCGCTTTGCATTGGCAAAAAAATCTGTGTTCGGGGAGTTTCCCGAATGGCGCCGTCGTTTTTACGAGGATTATGCGGAGCAGGGGGCGGCTTTTGTCACGATTGCCGCGAGGAATCCGGAAATCTTCAAGGACATTGCGCCGGAAAAGCTGACCCTTGCAAATCAGACGGCGGGTGCGGCTCTTCTGGAATACCGTACCCGCCTCATGAGCAATAAGAATACCTGGTGCGTTGTCTCTGTTCCCACAAAAGCATGGGCACAAAAGGTTTTCCCGGAACTTTCCTGTGATGATGCAGTAGCGCGGCTTTGGCGGGAAATCTACGCCACGGTGAGGATCGGGGAGGATGGAGATCCTGTAAGGGCTTGGGAGGAGCATGCGGCTTTCCTGAAAAGGGCAGCGGATTTCATGAACGGGCATGCGTTCCGCTTCCTTCGCTACACGAATGCGCTCGGCACAGATTTGGAGGTGGAACTTCCGGAGGGCCATATATGGGCGGGGGGCGCAGAGTATTCCGAAGGGGGAGTGCGCTTTGTGGCCAATATGCCCACGGAGGAGGTCTACACCCTTCCGAAGCGGGACGGGGTAAACGGAACTGTTGTTGCTACGAAGCCGCTCGTTTTCAACGGCAATCTCATCGAGAATTTCCGACTGGTATTCCGGGACGGAAAAGTGGTGGACGCTCAGGCAGAGAGGGGCGCAGATATTCTCCGTGAGCTTTTGGATACGGATGAGGGCGCCAGTTATCTGGGAGAAGTTGCCCTGGTTCCCTTCGATTCCCCCATTTCCAGGAGCGGGGTGCTCTTCTATAACACTCTTTTTGACGAGAATGCCTCCTGCCACCTCGCCTTGGGCAAAGCGTATCCCACCTGCCTCAAGGGAGGGGCGGATATGCAGTCTGTGGAGCTTCTTCAGCACGGCGTGAACGATTCCCTTCTCCATGAGGATTTCATGGTGGGCTCAGAGGATCTGTCCATTCTTGGAATCCGGAGGGACGGCAGGGAAGTTCCGGTATTCGTGAAGGGGAATTTTGCGTTTTGATGTGGAGGAAGGCATGCATACGAGAACATCACGGGATGGATGGAGAGGGTTCGTTCTGTTCTGCAGCCTTGTGATTCTTTTGTCTTTTCCTTCCGCTGTATTTGCGGCAAAGGGGCAGGGGCATCTGGAGGAGGTGGATTTCTCTTGCCGCGGAGTCTATCTTGGCGACACGGAGGAGAAGCTTCTGGAGGTCTTCGGAGCACCTCTTTATGATAAGCAGATCGGCGTGTACGGAATCGCCGTAAAGTATTATTCCTTTGGCAGGGATATAGACATAGGGGTTTCCGTTCGTACACATAAAGTGGTGGATATCCTCATCAAAGGCAGAAAATATAAGGCAAGGGGCGGTGTGCGCTACGGTGCGACTTCCTATAAGATCACGAAGACGTTCGGCGCAAAGGAGCGCACCCTGCTGGATGGCGTGATCTATTATATCTATGAGCATCCGGACAGGCGCTATGATCGTCTGATGCTGGCGGTGGACTCTGAGAAGGGAAGCCTCGCCTCCTTCCGCATAACGAGCCTTCCCCTTACGGATGAAGAGGCGGACAGAATGGCGATAGAAGACGACGTTTCCAATGAACTTTCGGTTCTTTTGGCGGGGGAAAAGGAAATCGATACCAGCGCCATGCCCAGCCATGAGCAGGTGAAGGTGCGGGGCTTGGAAAAATGATGCAAAAAGGGGTGATGCAATGGAAATCACATATCTGCTCAATAGCGGTTTCCTTGTGAAAACAGGGCGGCTGCTGCTGGTTTTTGATGACTTCGAGGATCCAACCCAAGCGGTGGATGCAGCGATTGCAGAAGCAGATTTCGATGCGCTGTACATATTCGTATCCCATGCCCATTTCGACCATTTTGATACGCATATCCGCTCTTATGAGGATGTCGTGACGAGGTATGTGTTCAGCAATGATGTGCGCCGCACCAAGCGGAGCCGTCTCTTTTCCGCAGAAAAGATAACCTACATGAAACGGTACGCCGATTGGGAAGACGGAACCATCCGGGTGAGCTCCTTTGACTCCACGGATGTGGGAACCTGCTTCTTGGTGGATACCGGAGGGGCGAGGATTTTCCATGCCGGTGACTTCAACTGGTGGCACTGGACGGGGGATACGCGGGAGAATCAGCTCTTGGCGCGCAATGCCTTTCAGAAACAGATGAAGAAGCTGGAGAACCTGGAGGCGGACGTCGCCTTTTTCCCTGTGGATGGCAGGATGGGAGAGGCATGGGATATGGGAGCAAGGGAGTTTTGCGCCCGAACGAATGTGAAGGCCCTGGTGGCCATGCACAATGTGGGATATCCGTTGTGGCAGCCGAAGGAAGGATTCTTCGGGGAGGGAAGGGAGATTCCCTTTTGGACGCCGAAGGATTCCGGGGAAAGGCGCAGATTGGATGGAGGAGGTTTCGAGGTATGAGGAAAATTGCATTATTGGTCGGTGTCATGCTGTTCACGGTGTTTATGGCAGGAGGATGCCTGGCAGCCGATCATGGAATGAGCAAAGGAGAGGGAAACGTGAAAAACCGCATTGCAGTATTTGAGACAAACATGGGCAGTTTTGAGATTGAGCTTTTTGAGGACAAGGCGCCTATTACAACGAAAAATTTCATCGATTTGGCAGAGAAGGGCTTTTACGATGGATTGATCTTCCATCGCGTGATCGATGGCTTCATGATTCAGGGAGGAGATCCCAATGGTACCGGTACGGGAGGCCCCGGCTACACGATTCCCGATGAGTTCCACAAGGATCTCAAGCATGACTCCGAGGGAATCCTTTCCATGGCAAATGCAGGCCCCAATACCGGCGGCTCCCAGTTCTTCATCACTTTGGCGGAAACCCCTTGGCTGAACAATCATCATTCTGTTTTTGGCAAGGTTGTGAAGGGCATGGATGTGGTGAAGAAAATCGGCAAGGTGGATACGGATTTTCAGGACAAGCCCTTGAAGAAGGTTGTCATGGAGAAAGTTACAATCAAAGGAAGCAAATGATGTCTTCTGCCTACACGTACATCCTGGAGTGCGCAGATGGCACCCTTTACACCGGATGGACGACGGATCTGGCAGAGCGGGTGAAGGCGCATAATTCCGGAAAGGGAGCGAAGTATACCCGTGGGCGCACCCCGGTGAAGCTTTGTTATTTCGAGGCGTTCGAAAGCAAACGGGCGGCCTTGCGCAGGGAGTGGCAGATTAAGCGGCTTACCCGTGGAGAGAAGCGTGCTCTCATTGACAAAGCGGGGAAAGAAACGTATAATGTTTGAGTCAGAGTATCTATATAGAGGCACCTCAGTGCCTCTATTCTTTACATTTACTGTGAAAAATGAGCGAATCAAGCAGAGGAGCTTAGTTTTCGTGTAAGGGCGTAGTGCGAAACACCGTTTCGCACGGAGTTTAGGAACAAAGGGGCGCAATGACATGGCAGAGAAACGTGTAATGCTGACCGAGGACGGCTACAATAAACTGGTAGAAAAGCTGAATTACCTGAAGAGCGTGCGGCGCATCGAGATTGCGGAAAGGCTCAAGGCTGCGATTGCCCTTGGCGACCTCAGCGAGAATTCCGAGTACGATGATGCGAAAAATGAACAGGCATTCCTGGAAGGCGAGATTATGGATCTTGAGGCGAAGATCCGCAATTCCGACATCATCAAAAGCGGAGCGGGTGACGTTGTCCAAATGGGCAGCAAGGTCACGCTGAAGGATCTGGAATTCGACGAGGAAGAGACCTACATGATCGTGGGTTCCACAGAGGCGGATCCCGATGAATTCAAGATATCCAACGAGTCCCCGGTAGGCGCTGCGGTTCTCGGCCAGAAGGTGGGCAGTGTTGTGGAGGTTCATGCTCCTGCGGGCATCATCAAGTACCAGATTATGAAGATTGAAGGGTAAGAATAGAGGAGAAGTGTTTCATGGCAGATAAGAAGCAGATGGCAGGGGAACAGGCGCCTGTGGAAGACCTGAATGAAATGATGCGGGTTCGCCGCGAAAAGCTGGAAACGTATCGGAGTATGGGAATTGCTCCCTTTGGGCATCGCTACGATGTGACGTATCATGCACAGGATGTGCGGGATGAGTTCTCGGGCATAGAGGACGAGGAGGAGCATGGAAATGTGCGCCTGGCGGGGCGCCTCATGGCCATCCGAGGGCATGGGAAGGCCAGTTTTGCGACACTGAATGATCGCACCGGCTCCATCCAGGTGTATTTCAAACTGGATGTGCTTGGAGAGGAGAAGTACGCTCAGTTCAGGCTTTTGGATATCGGCGATATCATCGGGATGCAGGGTGTTGTATTCAAGACACGCCGCGGTGAGCTTACGGTGAAAATCACGGATTTTGAGCTGCTGTCCAAGTCCCTGCGCCCTCTGCCGGAGAAATTCCACGGCCTCAAGGATGTGGAAATTCGCTACCGCCAGCGATATCTCGACCTCATTGTGAATCCGGAGGTGCGAAAGACATTTGAGGCCAGGAACAAGACCATCAAGGCCATTCGCCGCTATCTGGATGCCCATGATTTCATGGAGGTAGCGACGCCGGTGCTTTCCACGATTGCAGGCGGCGCGGCGGCGCGTCCCTTTGTGACACATCATAATGCGCTGGATGTGGATCTCTACCTGCGCATCGCCACGGAATTGAATCTCAAGCGGCTTGTTGTGGGAGGCTTTGAGCGTGTTTACGAAATGGGGCGCGTTTTCCGCAACGAGGGCATGGATGTGCGCCATAATCCGGAATTCACCTCTGTGGAGATCTATCAGGCCTATGGCGACTATACAGATCTGATGGATTTGACGGAGGAAATCGTGCGCCATGCGGCTCAGCAGGTGCTCGGCACGACGGTCATAAACTATCAGGGCACGGAAATCGATTTGGGCAAGGCAAAGCGCATCAGCATGAATGATGTGGTGAAAGAGGCAACGGGCAAGGATTTCCTCTCCTGCCGGACGGTGGAGGAAGCCCGTGCCATGGCGGATGAGCTGAAGATTCCCTATGAGCAGCGCCATGGCATCGGCGGCATTCTCAATGCGGCATTCGAGGCGAAGGTGGAGGAGAGCCTGATCCAGCCTGTTTTCATCACAGGACATCCCACGGAAATCTCTCCCCTGGCAAAGCGCAACCCGGGAGATCCGCGCATCACGGACAGGTTTGAATTCTTCGTCTATGGCAGGGAGCTGGCCAACGGCTTCACGGAGCTCAACGATCCCATAGATCAGGAGGAACGCTTTACAGAGCAGCTGCAGCAGCGGGAGGCAGGAGATGATGAAGCCCATGTCATGGACAAGGATTTCATCACGGCTCTGGAATACGGCCTGCCGCCGACAGGAGGGCTGGGCATTGGCGTCGACCGGCTCATCATGTTCCTGACGGACAGCCCGTCCATTCGTGACGTGCTTCTTTTCCCGACCATGAAGCCCGTGGCAGAGTAAAAGTACAAAGAGAACGAAAAACAGCAGCCAGAAAGCCGGA
>DFES01000064.1:0-297 GCA_002369175.1 Selenomonadaceae bacterium UBA3796 | reverse complement strand
TCCGGCTTTCTGGCTGCTGTTTTTCAAGCTGTGAAGGATTTAAAGCACTTCAGCTGTGGCCTGCAATATGTAGAGGGAAGAGGTTGCGCCGGGATCCTGGTGGCCGATGCTGCGCTCTCCCAGGTAGCTGGCGCGTCCCTTGGTAGCGATGATGGTTTTGGTGTATTCCACGCCCTTGGACGCTGCGTCGACGGCATCTCCCAGGGCGTCTTTGAGATCTTTTCCGTTGGCCAGTGCTTCCGTCAGCGCCTTATGGGCAGGGCAGAGGGCATCCAGCATGGTCTTTTCGCCTTCCAC
>DFES01000010.1 GCA_002369175.1 Selenomonadaceae bacterium UBA3796 | reverse complement strand
TCCAAAAAAGGCTGGCTCTCAATATCTCCCACCGTGCCGCCGATTTCCGTAATAACCACATCTGCTCCGTCAGCAGATGCCACATCATAGACGCGCTGCTTGATTTCATTGGTGATATGGGGAATGACCTGCACGGTGCTTCCCAGGTAATCTCCCTTGCGTTCCTTGTTGAGAACAGACCAGTATACCTTTCCTGTCGTGATATTGGAATTCTTCGTCAGGTTGATGTCGATAAAGCGCTCATAATGTCCCAGATCCAAATCCGTCTCCGCGCCGTCATCCGTGACAAATACCTCTCCATGCTGATACGGGCTCATGGTACCGGGATCAATGTTGATGTAGGGATCGAATTTCTGGATCGTGACCTTGATGCCACGGTTTCGGAGAAGGCGCCCAAGAGATGCCGCCGTGATCCCCTTTCCCAGTGAAGACACCACACCGCCGGTAACAAAAATATACTTTGCCATCGCTCTATCCTCCCGCCCTTATTCCTGTATGCTCTCAAAGAGCTTCTCCTTGCGGCGGCTGGCCTTTGTCGCCCCCTTGCCGCCGGCAGCGGCAGCCCGCGAAGAAGCATGGGAACGCTTCACCTCCGGAGGCATCCATTCCACAAGCCCCCACTTGCCCTCTCCCTCATAATGGAATCTGCTGTCCATGTTGATATGCGTATACACCTCGGAAATCGCCGCCGAAAGAGACTGCACCGATTTTTGCTTCTTCTCGATAACTTCCAGCACCAGATCCTTATAGTACATTGTCTCGCCTTTTTGGCTTAATATGTAATAGGCCACATCCGCCTCTGAGCTTGCCACAAAATCCACCGTAAAAACTCCCTTCCCTTCGATTGTCACATCTTTTCCGGCGCCGATACGCCGAGAATCCCCAAGGAATGCCGTATGACGTGAGCCGCAACCGACACGAGAGCAAGGCGGGCTTCTGCAAGCTCCCTCTCAACTCCCATGATGCGGCATTTATTGTAGAAGCTGTGGAACAGGCTGGAAATATCATATGCGTACCGCGCAATCCGCTGCGGCGCATATTCTGCCGCTGCCCGATCCACTTCCTCCGTGTATTCCTCAATTTTTTTGATAAGATCTGTTTCCGTTTCATCCGTGAGGAGTTCCAACCTCGGGGAATCCGAAAGACCCAGCCCGATCTCCTCCACCTGTCGCTGAATGCTGCAAATGCGTGCATGGGCATACTGGATGTAGTAAACGGGATTCTCATTGGACTGTGTCTTGGCGAGATCCAGGTCGAAATCCAGCTGACTGTCCAGGGAACGCATCAGGAAGAAATAACGGGCAGCATCCGTCCCGACTTCCTCCATGAGTTCATTCAGTGTAACGCTCTCCCCCGTGCGCTTTGACATCTTCACCAGTTCCCCGCCGCGGTAAAGGCTGACCATCTGAAGGAGCAGCACTTCCAGACGGGACGCATCGTATCCCAGAGCCGACATTGCCGCTTTTACCCGGCAAACATAACCGTGATGATCGGCACCCCAAATATTGATGAGCTTGCCGAAGCCGCGCTGGAACTTATTGCGGTGATAGGCAATATCTGCCGCCAGATAGGTGGGAACCCCATTGTCGCGAATGACGACCCGATCCTTGTCATCTCCGTAGGCAGTGGATTTCAGCCAGAGCGCCCCTCCTTCCTCGTAAATATTCCCGCTTTCCCGCAAAGTCTCCACAACCTCCCGGATTGCCTCCGGATGCAGGGTCCGCTCGCTGAACCACTCATCAAAGGTCACATGGAATGCCTCCAGATCCTCCTTCAGCGCAGCCAATTTCTCCTGATAGGCAAGATCCTTGAAGATGGAGAGACGCTCCGTCTCATCCATCGCAAGGTATTTATCCCCATCTCTTTTGATGATGCGCTTCGCCGTATCGATGATATCCGCGCCACGATAGCCATCCTCCGGAAACTGCACCGTCTTTCCCAGAAGTTCCAGGTAACGTGCATTCACGGACATGGCCAAATGATCCATCTGATTTCCCGCATCGTTGATATAATACTCACTCACCACAGGATACCCTGCCGCCCGCAGGAGATTCACCAACGCGCTCCCTGCCGCAGCCCCGCGCCCATGTCCCACATGAAGCAGTCCCGTCGGGTTGGCGCTCACGTACTCCACCTGTATCCTCGCAGTATCCTTCGCCGGCAGCTGCCCATACGCCTCCCCGGCCTCAAAGATCTTCCGGAAGGAATCATAGAGCACATTAGATTTTAAGTAAAAATTCAGAAAACCAGGTCCCGCAATCTCCGTGCGCTCCAGCCAATCTCCCTTTATGCGTCCTGCCAGTTCTTCGGCAATCTTCCGCGGATTCATATGAAACACCTTCGCCGACTGCATGGCGAAATTCGTGGAAAAATCACCGAACTCTTTCTTCGGCGGAACCTCCAGAGAGACCTTTGCCATCTCCCCTTCCGGAAAAACGCCGTCTGCTATGGCTAAACGTGCCGCCTCCTCAATGGCATTCCCCAATGTCGTCTTTATATCCAATCCCAAATCCTCCTAACGCCATTCTCCTATACTCGCGAAGGAAAAACCGTTCCCGTTTGTCAATGCCGTCCGCGGTATCTCAGGAACTGTTCATAAACAAATTTTAGAAATCCTCCTTCTAGTATAACGCAATTATTCATGTTTTGCCAGATTTGTTTCAAATATTGTACCGGAAAAACCGCCCCCGGCATCTGCCTACAGATGGAACAATGGATGATCCTAAATCCGAATGAGGTTTTACACCAGCAGGAAATTTCCGGACAAACAACGAATATCCAACATAGGATGATGGGCGGAAATGATGTCCGTCCATCCACAAAGGGAGTGAGCAAGATGGACAGGCTGGTGCAAAGCGTGCTGAAACGCACGGCGCCCCTATGGCAGACCATTCTTTTTTTCTATCGGCGATTTTCGGATTACCACCGCATCTCAAGCTGGTTCGACATGGCTTCCGGTACCACCTATTACTTTCTCCTGGGCTTCCTTCCCTTTTTGGTTTTCACGGTAAACCTCATGCTCTTCGTCATGGCCTCACAGGTGGATGCCCTTTACGGCATTGTCGCCTACTACCTTCCGGATCGTATGGCCGGTCCCATCATCGGCGATATCAAGCGGATCATGGCTGCCCGCAGCTCCCTCTGGATGTGGGTGACAGGCCTCTTCTCCATGTACAGCTTTGTCCAGGGGCTTGTCATACTCACACGAGCCACAGACAGCCTGGATTATGCACAGACAGAAGCGATGGCACGGGACACAAGCCACAACCTCCTGGTATACGCCAAGGGCATTATCTTCACCTTCGGCCTCATGCTTGTTATCTTTTTCTCCCTGGGGCTTCCGGTTTTCGGCAACAGTGTCGTCTACTATCTCGACGAAACCACCGGTCTGCCTGCCGCCTTCCTCGCCCTATGGAACATTCTGCGCATCCTCGTTCCCTTCGCTGTACTGGTGGTCTGGCTTACGTTCTTTTACATCTTTGCCCCCCACTCCTACACGCCGCCTTTCCGCCAGGCAGCCCTCACAGCTTTCATGGTGACCTGCCTGTGGCAGGCCGTCACAGGCATTTACAGTTGGTGCATGCTCCTGGTTCCGGATATGGGAATCGCCTACGGTTCCCTCTTCGGCCTGTTTGCCCTCTTCATCTGGTTCAAGTTCATCGTGAGTTTTATCATCTACGGCATCGAGTTTTTGATGGCCTTGAGTGAAATGGAGCTTCGCCGCACCATACAGGAAATACAGAACGCCCATCCGGCAGAATGACCATCCGCCTCCAAGCGCACGTTCCGATAAAAAAGGCTGCCGCAGATTTCGCGTCAGCCCTTTTTTACGTATAGGGTAATCTTCTATTGCTGATCCACAGCAATGTCAAGCTCCACAACCTGACCGCCGAGATCCATCTCCACCGTAAGATACTGGGTATCACTGATCTTGACCTGGAAGTTCTCGCCGATGGTCAAGCTCGGGGTGGAAATATCCACCTCAAATCCCATTCCCGTAAGATTCGTCGCGGCATTGGCCGTAAGCATGTTCGACATCTCCGATATGGCACTCTGCGCCATGGTATCAAAATCATTAACGGGCATGCCCATCATCATGGTCGATGCGATGAATTTCGCTGTATCCACCGACATATTGTAAACCACATTGCCGCGAATCTGCTTCGTGAAGCCCACAATGACAGAAACGCCCCTGCTCACTGCGTTCTTTTCTCTTACGTAAAGCTTTGTCCTCTTCGGCTCCTGAAAGCCCATCTGCGGCATGACAGATGTAAATGCATCAACGAAAGGATTCACTAATTTCGCATCCATCTCATCATTCTCCTTCCGCAAATCCAACATTCAGATATATCTTGCCAATCCTGGTTTCTGCCGTAATCCTGAAAGTAGTGAGTTTCGGGCTTGCAATGCGAATATTCGTTCCATAGATAGTGCCCGGAGGAGTGATGCGCATCTCTTTGTCCTTGAATACATCATTGATATTCGATACTCCGCGTCCCACCATGATATTTGCAGCTTCCTCCACCGTATCGCTGGCCTCGTCTTCCTCAAGCCCGGCAGGATCATCCTTGTTCAGCATGATGGCGGAAAATTTGTTCATGGTATCCACATCCATATAGACAATCGCACGACCCATGGGGAACCCGGTAAGACCAATGATGACAGCAATACCGCTGACATCGAGGAAACGGCGGTCATCCAGCTCCAAGGACACTTCGCTGTGCACACCGATCATGCTGAAAATGCCCTGCTGCAGAGCGCGCACGAAAGCCTTGGCATAGGACTCCCTCAAGACCGCAATCTTCCCCACCTTATTCTGACAAAGCACCATCATGGTGTCAATGAGGTCATTCGTGCTGATGGGTTTCTGCAAAAAGGCGCTGATCCCTGCCTCACGTCCCGTAGCCACCAGGCTGGCATCCTTCATGGCGCTTATCATAACGATCTTCACGTCGGGATCGATGGCATGAATGCGGCGGCTGCACTCGATACCATCTGCATCGGGAAGGTTCATATCCATCGTGATAATGCCGGGACGATTTTCCTCATAGAGGGCTACGGCCTCCGCAGCGTTCTTCGCCTCAGCGCAAACCTCGAAGTTCGTCTTGGCCAGATGGCCCTTGATCATGGCGCGACTCACCTTGGAATCGTCCACTACCATTACCTTGACTTTCTCCACAAAGCTCACCTGCTTCTCTCTGTAATGTGATATAACATGATTTTGGTTTCAATCTACAGACACTCTGCAAACACGATTGCCAGTTCATCCAGTTATTTTAATTTTCGCTGTCTATGTGGAAAATCCCTGCTAGGTTGAAAATTTTTCTCCCAAATTTCATAAAAAGTCCCCTGGAAAGGCCGGAAGCCATGAAGACCTGCCCTTCGGTCCCCATGGCTCCCCTGCCTCGTTCTACCGGTTGCAATGCGCCAGCCGCCTCGCATCAAAATCTCACTTCTTGTCCTTGTCCTTCTTTTTCTTCCCGCCATCCTTGGAAGCTTTTTGAGCCTCCTCCAGCATCTTTTTATCCTCCGGACGAAGTTCTCCCTTCGTCCGGGCAATGATCTCATCCCGATGAGCAGCTGCATATTCCAAAATACCCTTGTAGAACTTTCCGTCCACGTCCTTTTCGCCGTAGGAATCCAGACTGACCGGCTCAAACCCCGTCTCTACCGTCAAATTGCTCCATGTGGAATCCAGATCGTCATGCTCTCTCACGCGAACGGTTTTCTCTGCAAGTTTGAACTCCAGGTATTCCGATGCGCCCACAAGATCTCCATACCCTTCCATGTCCATCATCCGCCAGCGGCGCTTCGCCACCACGTCTTCGATCTGGACGGAATCGTAGACCTTGAGAATCGGAACCAGCAGGGTGTTGAGGTCGATATATCCATCCTCGTCCACCCCACAGTACATTTGCTGCTTGTTGAAATAATAGTCTGCACGGGAAGTGGACTGTACCCACTCATAAACATCCTCCGGCACTTCCGGCGCCGCCTCTGCCTCCGGCATTCCCATAAACACCGCCGCCGCCATACCCATAACAAAAATTTTTTTTGCCAAGCACTTCATACAGACCCTCCTGAACATCAATCATCACGACTACGGTAAAGTTCATCCAACTCGTAGGGAGTTTCCTGATAAACGTAGTAATTCAGCCAGTTGGCAAAAAGAAGATGGGCTACGGATCGCCATCTCACCACCGGTGTGCGTTCCGGATCGTCCTGAGGATAGTAGTTGATGGGAATCTTGGGGTTCATGCCTGCTGCAAGATCCCTATCGTACTCCTGCTTCAGCGTCATGGGATCGTACTCTGCATGACCCGTAATGAAGAACTGCCGCTTCTCCAGATTGGCAATGATATAGACCCCCGCATCCCCTTCCGCCTCTGCAAGAATCGTAAGTTCCGGTACCTTCTGGATATCTTCCTTTCGCTCCTCCGTATGCCTGGAATGAGGCACGTAGAACTCATCGTCGAAGCCCCGCAGGAGACGTTCGTGCTCCACGCAAAGATGATGCTTGTATACGCCGAAGATCTTCCCCGCTACATCGTATTTCGGGATGCCATAATGGTAATAGAGTCCCGCCTGGGCGCCCCAACATATGTGGAAGGTAGAATAGACGTGGGACTTGCTCCATTCCATGATTTCCGTCACTTCATCCCAGTAAGCGACCTCCTCGAATTCCAGCTGTTCCACAGGAGCGCCCGTGATGATGAAGCCATCGTATTTCCTGTTCCGCACCTCCGCAAAGGTTCCATAAAACTCCGTGAGATAATCCTGGGAAGTATGGGAGGGCATATAGGATTCCGTATAAATGAAATCCACCTCCACCTGCAGCGGCGTATTGCCGAGAAGACGCAAAAGCTGCGTCTCCGTTACGGGCTTTATGGGCATGAGGTTGAGAATGAGCAGTCTCAGAGGGCGGATATCCTGGCTGTAAGCCCTTTCCGCATCCATGACAAAGATGTTCTCACCCTCCAGCACTTGCGTTGCAGGCAGGTTATTCGGTATCTTGATTGGCATAATATACTCCTTCCGGACTATCCCGCTACCCAAAAAGCAGGCAGCGCCCCATCCTGCTTGCCGGGATGCCACCTGCTTGGAATACTGATGAACGACTATAATCTATCATCTTTGTTTCAATCAAGGCTGTAGCGGTTCACCCAAGTGGAATAGCCTTTTGCAAAAGCTCTGAGACGCACAAGCCCCTTGTATTCCGGTGATTTTTCCTGAATGGCTCTGTATGCGCCGTCCATATCGTCATTCAGCACCGTCCATCCTGTCTTTGGACTCCAATACTTGCCGGAAACAACTCTTTCCGCTCCATTGGGAAGGTTCACGGACTTCTTTACGAACTTAATTTCCACCACACCACCGGAAGCATTCGTAGACTGCTCCCACTCCCACACAATGAGGTTCTCACCCTTGAGGCGCATGGTTGTAGTGTCCGCAGTCACCTGTGTCGTGATGCCGCTGCCGGTGTTCTCCCAAAGAGTGATCCAACGATCCTTTGCCGTGCTCCGAGCCACTTCGCCATGGCGAAAGACCTCATCCACAATTGCCATGTAAAATGCCTCATCGAATTCCTGGGAATTGATCTCCTTCACACGGCCTTCGGCCTTCGACCAGATCACCTTGCCATTGGCATCGTAGAAATTTTCCCTGACGTATTGCAGTGTCCGATTCTGGGGATTGATGCGAACCTGCGCCATGCTGTATGCCAGAAGGCCCGGATTGGGCAACTGGCTCTTTATCTCATAATTGCCAATGGTCTCAGCTGCCCCTGCGTAGCTGTAGGTCGTTTTGGTCCAAGCCTCGATCTCCGTTGCCACTTCGCCGTGCTTCGTCTGGGTTTTCTTAGTAACCACCACAGAAACAGGGTCGAAGAATTTCCCATACTTCGCATCAGACCCCAGCCAATACCATGAATCCGCATGAGCCGTGGACATTTGAAAGGATGCAATACAAAGAACAGACACCAAAATGCAAAGCAACTGATGTAATCGTTTCTCCATAGCAAACACCTCTCTTCCATGTGTATCCCGCTGCAATAGATATGCATGCCTCTATTTTATCCTAAAATTATGATTTAGGCAACTGTACATCCTCCAGTATTCCGAGAAGCGCCGCAATTGCCACGCCGTAATTTGTCATCGGCACGCCCTGCCTGCGGCATTCCTCTACACGGTTCAGCACATAACGTCGGTTGAACATACACGCGCCGCAATGAATCACCATATCAAAACCCGAAAGATCCCTTGGAAAATCCCTTCCGGCCGCAAATTCCACGCGAAGCCCCTCCCCCAGCTTTTTCCGCAGAAGGCGCGGCAGCTTCACCCGTCCGATATCCTCCGCAAGGGGACGGTGGGTGCACGCCTCCGCAATAAGAATACGGGCATCCGCCGGAAGGGTGGAAAGCTTCGATGCCGATTCCACAAAGTAAGGGGCATCCCCCTTGTAGCGGGCAAAGAGCACGGAAAAGGAAGTCAAAAGGCTCTCCGGCGGCTTTTGGGCGTGAACCTTGGAAAAAGCCTGGGAGTCCGTGATGATAAGATGAGGTGCTTTCCCTAGTGCTGCGAGGGCATCCTCCATCCGATCCGTCGTACAGCTCATGACGATGCATTTCTTGTCCAAAAGCTCCCGCATGGTCTGTACCTGTGGCAGTATCAGGCGTCCCTTCGGTGCTTGGATATCCTGCGGCATCACGAGAAGCACCAGATCCCCCTCACCGCAGAGATCTCCCGTAATGCTGCCGTTTTCATAGTCCTCCGGCAGACAGCGGATCATTTCTCCCCGCAGAGCATCCAGCCCCTTGCGCTCTTTTGCACTCACCATGATCGGAGCCTGCCCCGCAGCCTCCTTTACTGCCCGGAAAAGCGCCTCTCCCCCATCCGCCCGTGCATCTATCCTGCTGATAACGGGAATCACTGCGGTTTTCCCATTCTTCCATTGCTTCATCCATGCGATCTCCTCCGACATATCCCCATCCTCAAAAAGCAACAGGGCAATGTCTATGGCTTTGGCTGCATCCCTTGTCTTCTCCACCCGGATGCCTCCAAGCTCCCCCTCATCGTCGAAGCCGGCCGTATCCACAAACACCACGGGGCCGATCCCATAAAGCTCCATGGCCTTGTACACGGGATCCGTCGTCGTCCCCGCCACGTGAGAAACAGTGGCAACAGACTGCCCTGTCATGGCATTGAGCAGCGAGGATTTCCCGCTGTTGCGCTTTCCGAAAAGACCAATGTGCAGCCGGTTCGCCCTCGGTGTATCCGCCAAACCCATATGCATCCCTCCTCATCCAGAAACAAGAAAAAGAGAGCGCAACTACGCTCTCCCATTTCATGATAAGGCATCATGGCACAACCCACAATGCCTTTATGCAATATACAACTATGCCACACTCTCCGATGCACGCTCATCAATGCGTCCATCCAGCCACTCTACCACAGCCTCGCGCTCATTCTTGCAAACAACGCTCGACATATCGTGATCGGCAGCGTACGCAACGAAGCTGGAGCTTCCCACGAGTTTGGCCGCCTTGGTGAACTGCTTTACCCGGACGGGGATATAAACATCTTCCATCCACTGTGAATAAATCTGTACCTTCATGATAATCGCTCCTTCTACTATTCATCGCACAAATCGTTGATGGTATGGCCATCCTCAGCCATTAGCAATCATGCAATCATGAGGCGATCTTCTACCCTCATCTCAATAGTATTATCGGAGAAAAACATGATTTCCTTAAGTGACGGCATGTATGTATACTGTATACTGCCAGAATCTTCCATACAATTCAACTCCCTGCGGAAGAACACACACCCTTCTGCAAGCCCTTCCGGTTCTCATTATAGGACGACCCCTGCTACGCAATTATTATATGTCAGACCTCTTAAAATGTCAAGAATGACATTTCCTCTTTTTAGGAAAAAAGACTTATTCTTTTCTTCAAAGCCTTCATATATTACAGAATAATCAGACCGAAT